>NZ_OZ007017.1:1272749-1590936 GCF_963931465.1 Erysipelatoclostridium sp. An173
AATCCTGTCTTTTATGGATGGAAAACAGCTTGATAAAATTAATCAGGCTCGAGAAGAGGGGAAACGACCATATCAAAAAATTATTTATGCTTTTGTTGTAGGACTAATTACTTTGATCATTAATTTAATTATCTTGTTTTTTCTGTTATAAGGTGAAGTGTTGATGGAAACGAATAATAAATTTTATTAAATAGTAAAGATGATTACTTTATATAATTATTGAAGATCTTGTTATTATTACGGTTTTTTATTAGTAGTTAAATTGTTAAAAAACTTTGAAATCGAGTTATTCTCATGTTTTCATTACAAAATAACAATTGAATAGGCATAAAAATCGCCATAATGGCGATTTTTTTAAAACCAGTGTTTCTTTTTAAAATATATCAATAACACAATACTGACGATAATACTACCAGCGATAAAGATTGGGTAACCATAAAGGCTATTTAATTCGGGCATATATTTAAAATTCATGCCATACCAGCCAACCATTAAGGTAAGTGGTAAAAAAATGGCGGTAATCAAAGTAAATATTTTCATTAGATTATTTTGTTCAATATCAATTTGGGACTGATAAGCTTCACGCATCTGCGTAACATAATCACGTAAATTTAAAACACCAAGCTGTAAACGATCAATCCGATTATGAATTATATTTAATTTTCGCAAAGCTTCATCATCAAAAAATTTGTTTTCATTTTCTAAAAAGCCATCAAAAATTACTTGAAGCTGATTGTAATAATGTTTTAAATTTAACAGCTGTTTTCTAAATTTAATAATTTTATTTAAATAATCTTTTTTACTGTCTTTAATAGCATTGTCTTCAGCAATTGTTATTATTTTTTCAAATTCATCAATATTTTCCATATCGTCACTAATTAATTCAATGAAAAATAACCGTAATAGCTCTTGATTACTGCGATGAAAATTTTCTTTAAATAATTGATCAAATTTATTAAATAATTTATGATCTTCGATAAAAATTAATAAGTTATTAAAATCAAAATATAGTAGAATTCGTTTTTGTTTAGCAATTCGTGATTTACTATTAAAGTAATCAAAACTAACTAAAATATAATTTTCATAGACCTCAAAAACAGTAGCATTATGTTTAGTTAGATGTTCGTTTAATATATTTATAGTATTTATATTTAATTCATTGCTATTTATTTGTTCAAATTTAAATATTTTGTTCATTATAATTCACCTAGCCTTAAATTAATAATACCATAGATATGATTAATTACGATAAAATTATTAGTTTAATCAAAATAAGTTCAAATTTATAATAAGATAAATTTACCTAGGTGATAATATCTATGGGTAATTATTAACAGTAGTCAAAAAAAGTCATTATTGTTATTCATGATTTTAAAGAAACTGAAGTTGTTTTTACTAATGAAGATTGGCAAAGATTTTATTTAACGATTGATGAAAATAAAATAATTGTTTTAAGTAGTCTCAATACCATTTTTTTATTTAGTTATGTGATTTAGTTACAGAACTATTTTGTTAAAACGGTTATGATATTGATGAATTAGGTATGATAAGGAGAAAGATTATGAATAAAAGAACTTTAATTATTGGTGGTGTTGCCGGTGGGGCAACAACTGCCACAAGGCTTCGTCGACGTGATGAAAATAGAGAAATTATTGTATTTGAAAGAGGAGAATATATTTCGTATGCCAATTGTGGTTTGCCATACTATATTGGTGATACAATCAAAAGTCGTGATGCTTTACTATTACAAACTCCAGAAGCGATGAAAGATAAATATAATATTGATGTTAGGATTAAAAACGAGGTTTTAGAGATTGATCCTGATGCGAAAAAAGTAATTGTTAAAGACTTAAAAACAGACAAGACTTATGAAGAAAGTTATGATGACTTAGTGATTGCAACTGGTTCATCACCATTAAAACCACAAATTCCAGGCATTGATCATAAAAATATTTTTACTTTATGGAACGTTAATGACATGGATAATATTAAGAGTTACATTAATGAAAATAAAATAAGCAGTGCAGCTGTAATTGGCGGTGGTTTTATTGGCTTAGAAATGGCTGAAAATCTTGACCACGCAAATCTTGAAGTTACATTAATTGAAATGCAAAATCAAGTTATGGCACCGCTTGATTTAGAAATGGCAAATTTGCTTCATGAAAATATTATTGCTAACGGTGTTGATTTAATTTTAAATGATGGAGTAAAAGCTTTTGAAGATGCTGGTGAAAAGATTAAAATTATTTTAACAAGTGGTCAGGAAGTTATTGTTGATATGGTCGTTTTGTCAATTGGGGTTAAACCTAATAGTGAATTAGCTGCAAAAGCTAATTTAGCTTTGAACGCTAAAAAAGGAATAATTGTCGATGAATATTTAAAAACATCAGCTGATCATATTTATGCAGTTGGTGATGTAATTGAAGTTGACAATTTTATCACAAAAGAAAAAACAATGATTCCTTTAGCTGGACCGGCTAATAAACAAGCCCGTATTTTAGCTGATAACTTATGTGGTGATCAAAAAAAATATCATGGTAGTCAAGGAAGTGCGATTGCTAAGGTCTTTGATTTAAATGCAGCTAGTGTGGGAATTAATGAAAAACAACTAAAAGCTATGAAAAAAGTTAAAAATAAAGATTATTTTACCGCTTTGATTAATCAAAAGTCTCATGCTGGTTATTATCCTGGTGCTACTAATTTAACTCTAAAGATGATTTTTGATGCTGATGGTAAAATTTATGGTGCTCAAATAGTTGGCCAAGATGGAGTTGATAAGCGAATTGATACTTTAGCAACAACGATTAGATTAAAGGGAACAATTTATGATTTAATGAAATTGGAATTATCATATGCACCGCCTTTTTCTTCAGCAAAAGATCCTGTTAATATGTTAGGATACGTAGCAGAAAATATCTTAAGTCATAAAGCAAGATTCATTGAATGGGATGAAGTTGATGCGCTTTTAGAAGATAAAAAAGATGATTTTGTCATCTTAGATGTTACTGAAGAAATGGAACGAATGGTTTTTGCAATCAAAGATTCGTACCATATTCCACTTGGAAAATTACGTCAACGAATAAATGAATTAGATAAAAGTAAGTTAATTATTCCATACTGTGCAATTGGGGTTCGTTCTTATAATGCTGCTAGAATTTTAATGCAAAATGGATTTAAACAAGTTGCGATTTTATCTGGAGGAACAAGTTTTTATAAATCAATGCATTATCAACAAAAAGTAACTAAAAAGAAAAATAGTTCTAATGATCATCCTAATATTAATAGTGATCAGGAGATGAAAATTTTAGATTGTTGTGGATTACAGTGTCCTGGTCCAATTATGAAAGTAAACGAAACTTTAAATGAGATGGAAAATGATGAAATTTTAAAAGTTTCTGCTAGTGATATGGGCTTTTTAAAAGATGTTGCTTCATGGTGTGATAAAACAGGCAACACATTATTAAAAAGTGAACGTGTTGCTCAAGAAAATATTGCCTATATTAAAAAAGGAACGGCTTCGACAGTAAAAAAATCAGAAGTTAAAGAAGGAAAAACCTTAGTAGTATTTAGTGGAGATTTGGATAAAGTATTAGCATCATTTATTATTGCAAATGGTGCAGCAGCAATGAATCGTCCCGTGACCATGTTCTTTACATTTTGGGGATTAAATGCGTTACGTAAAAATGAACATGTAAAAGTGAAAAAGCCACTAATTGATAAATTATTTGGCTTAATGATGCCACGAGGAAGTCAGAAGTTAAAATTATCAAAAATGAATATGGCAGGAATGGGGACAGCGATGCTTAAAAAAGTTATGAATGACAAAAATGTTGATTCTTTAGAAACCCTAATGAAAACTGCAATGGCCAACGGAGTAAGATTAGTTGCTTGTACAATGTCAATGGATATTATGGGAATTACTAAAGACGAATTAATCGATGGTGTAGAATTTGGTGGTGTCGCTAGTTATTTAGGAGATGCAGAAGAAGGCAATGTAAATCTATTTATTTAACAAAATTATTATTTTAACGATGCTAAGGCTTGTTTGTTGATTAAGTGGATCTTTCCTCTTGATAAATGAACATAGCCTTCTTTTGCAAAATGCTTTAACATTCTAGAAACTACTTCGCGTGCAGAGTTTAAATCTTGGGCAATCTGTTCATGAGTTATTTTAATATCCAGACTATTAGTACGATCACTTGCTTCGATTAGGTATGCAGCTAAGCGCTGATCAAAACTCATAAATAATAATTGCTGCATCGCCCACATTACATCGGAAAAACGTTCTGTTGCCAGTTTATATGAAAATAATTCGACGTATATATTTTGTTTTGACAGTTGTAAAAAAGCCGCAGAACTAATTTGAATTATTTGGCAGGTTGTTTTTGCTTCCACTAAAACTTCAAAATCGATAGAATCTAAAATGCAAGCTGCAGATAAAACACAAACATTATGTGGCTGTAAATAAAATAAGGTAATTTCTTTGCCTTCATTAGAAATCATATAAGTGCGAAGTTTGCCACTAACGATAATTAAGATTCCGACACAATCATTTTTACCATGGTGGATTAATTGCCCACTTTGATATTCGATAATTGAAGCATTATTAATTAAAATATTTTTTTCATTTTGGTTAAGATGTTGCCAAAAAGGTAAAGTTTGTTTTAATAAATGATAATCTTTTAACATACTATTCTCCTTTGAATTATAAAATAATTATAACTTAAATACCGTAATAATAAAACATATGTTATTCTTTAATACAATATATTTATTGTCATCGGGTAATTAAATATTTTTTAGGGAAGAAGCTGATGATTGAAAAATAATTATTAAAATATATTGTTCCTAGTTACTAATGATAATCTGAGGAATCTTAAAATATTTAATGAAATAAAAAGATTATTTTCTAAGGAAAAATGATTAGATTTTAAAATTTCAATTGTACTTATATCTAATTGTTTAAAAAAAAGCACATCACTCATTCGAGTATGTGCTTTTTGTTTGAAATTAAACGCAATTAGTTATTTTAACGCGTTATAGTCTTTTAAGATTAATTTCTTTTTTCATGATTCTTTGACTAGTTATATAAGCAATTACCATGATTAAAAAAGAAATATCAAAAGGACTCTTTAATGTTAATACAATTACAAATATTGATACAATAACACCAATCAATTGAATAGAAAACGATTGAATTTTTAATTGGTAGCGTTTTATAATACGATATTGTTTAATAAATTGATGAAGCGTAATATAAAATGCAAAAACAGCAACGAGAAAATCAATAGAAATATGAATCAAATAATGACCTGTCAAAAATTCTTTGAGAAACATCAAAACAATATAACCACACATCGTAATCCAAAGACCAGATATCTTATAGCGCTGTTCATCGTTATATTTCATTTCCTTGATTTTAGATTTGAAATTTATGTTCTTTTCAACTTGTTGAACATAGTTTTTAGTTGATAAACGAGTGAATTTTGAGATATCATTTATATTTTCCTGATGTTTTAAAAGTTGATTTAAAACTTCGGATATAATGATATTTGCTTTTAAGCTTTTAGACTGATGTCTAAAAACATATGCTTCAATTTCTTGATACCAATTAAAATATTGATCATTTAAAGATTTAATTAATGCAATATTTTCATCATACAAATCATATTTGTTATCTTTTTTCTTCATTATTGAACCTTCAAAATAGAATGACTTACTTCACTAATATGCGAATTAAAGAAAGCTTTCATTAATTGAACCATGTAGTAAGTATCTTTAACACCAGCAGTTTCATATGTTGAATGCATTGCCAGTTGTGGTAAACCAATATCAACACTATTCATTGATACTTGTGACATAGCGATATTTCCCAAAGTACTACCACCTAATTCATCAGAACGGTTTGCATAGAATTGTAAAGGAACATCGGCCTTTTGACATAAGTCTTTTAAAATGGCGATACTAACACCATCACTAGTATATTTTTGACCAGCATGTGATTTTACGACAACACCTTCATTCATATAAACACAGTTTGCAACATCAGTTTTACCTGGATGATTTGGATGTACTGCATGAGCATTGTCAGCACTTAACATAAAACTACAGGCAAGAGCTCGATAATAGTCTTCTTCAGTTTTTCCAAGCGCAGCATTGACACGTTTTAATACATCATATAAGAATGTTGATCCAGCACCTTGTTTTGATTGTGAACCAACTTCTTCATTATCAAAACATGCTAGAACATTAATTGATTCATCATTATAACCGGCAAGGAATCCTTTTAGTGATGTAAATCCGCATTGTAAATCATCAAGATGAGCTGATGAGATAAATTCTTCATTAGCACCCCAAATTGATGGAGCAGTACGGTTATATAAATATAAATCACTACCATAAATATCTTTTTCATCAACATTTAATTCATTAGCAATTAATTTTTTAAAATCACCAGGTTTAGTTTGAGCCCCACCAAACAAAGGTAACATATCGATTTGCTTATTATAAGCATAACCTTCATTTACCCCACGGTTCATATGAATAGCCATGTTAGGTATTAAAACAAGATCACGATCAATATTTAATAATCTAGTTATAAATTGATTTCCTTCTTTAACTAAAACTCTACCAGCGATAGATAAAGGTTTATCAAACCAGGTTGCACATAACATGCCACCATAACCTTCAGTATTTAATTGAGTATATTTTCCTTTTACTTCAATTTCAGCATTTTCTTTAATTTTAAAAGTTGGATAATCAGTGTGTGAAGCAGCTACATTGAAACCATAGTTATCTAATTTTGTTCCAACATGGAATGCAATGATACTTGAATTATTTCTTGTTACAAAATATTTACCACCAGGTGTAATATCCCAGCGTTGACTTTCTAATATTTCTACAAATCCATTTTCTAATAATTCATTTCTAATGTTTTCAACAGCATGAAATGCAGTTGGACTTTTTTGAAGAAAATCTAATAATTCTCGAGAAATCTCTTTATACATATATTATGATACCTCCTTTTTTTTGTATATCATAACATATCCTCCTGGGTTACCAAAAGGATATGTCTGATTTTTTATTCAATTGCTTCTTTTTCACGTTTTTTAATAGCAGGCATAATTAATCCTAATGCTGTTAAAACAATTGGGGTAATAACGTTTAAAAGCATAGTGAAAGTATCAGTTGAATACATACCTAATAAACAACATGCTGCCGTTACAATAAAGCACCACCAGCCAAAGAATTTTGCTACTGCTTGATTTTTAACAAATCGATATTCAGCAGGGAATTTTTCAATAGCTCTTCGTAAAGCAATATAAGCAACAAATACCCATAAATAACGAAGTGGCATACATACAGAATTTAACTTATTTAATTGTGTTAATACTGCAGCAGCTCCAGGAACAAATGATTGAATTAAAATAATAGATCCTGATAAAACTACAACCATTTTAATACCATTGATATATGCACCGTATTTATTTTTCTTCAATAATTTTGAAGGAATAAATTGACGAGCATCTTCGTTATCTAATAACATTCTTAATGGAGCATCGATACTTAATACTAAAGTTGAAAATTGTCCAATCATATTACATAATGCATAAATAATCATTAAAGCATCACCAATATGATAATATTCACCTAAAGATTGGAAAGCCCAATAAGCACCATTAGATACATATGAATTAAATGATTCTTCACTAGCATTGATAACTGCTGGATCAAACATCATACCCATTGCAATTGTTCCTAAAATAGCACAAACTACAACCATAATTGCTAGAGTAATCATCCCTTTAGGAAATCCTTTGGAAGGATTTTCTACCTTATTTACATAAGGTGATATTTTTTCACAACCACCAACTGCAAAGACTAGAATGGACAGCGATGTAAAATAATTGGAATTAAACTGAGGGATTATTTTATCCCAACTAAAATCCAGTGAAACAAAACCACCATTTGGGTTAATTGCTGGTGCTGCAAACATCATAATAATGTATAAAATAGACATAACAAACATACTAGTTCCAGCAACAGTAGCTAGTTTCTTTAATGGATTTAATCCACGGCTAGCAACCCAGCAGAAAAATAAAAAGACTGCTAAAGTAGCAAGCTGAATACCAAGTGTTGGTAAAGTATCATAAGTTTCGGCATCGCGGAAAATAGCCCAGCTTAATGCTTTTAAACCACCACTTCCTTTACTTGCAATATAAGTAATGTGACATGCCCAATAAGTCCAACCAGCATAGTAAGCTAGTTTTGGCCCCATTGTTTCATGAATCCATGAACTTACACCACCACCTAAATTTTTAAATGCTGATCCTAATTCACCTACCATTAAAGCATATGGTACGAAATAAAGAGCGAACATTAAAATCCAGCTGAAAATAACTTGAATTCCGTTGAAATAAACAAAGCCATTAACAACATTTCCAAAACCCCATACAGTAGAAAATGCCATAAACGCCAGGTTATACCAAACGATTTTTTTAGAATTTTCTTTAGAATTTTCCATATTTTCCTCCTTAATAATTTATAGTGTCTAAACCAATTAATCGTTTAATTGGAAAACCCCAGCTATTTAGGTTTTATCAATAAACTTAAATACTTTAATAAAAAGAAAGTTAAGTTTATATTATTGGTTTTAATCATTTTAACTAAAAAAGTTTTTAATAATCATTATAAAATATTTTGGCAAAATTTTATTACAAAATACTTTATCAAGCTATAAAACCAAATCATTTATTATCATTTTAAAACAATAACTAGTTTTATTGGGGTAAGTTAAATATTGCTTTTGATTATTTGATGTAAAATTATAGAAAATAACAAATTATTAGGTATTATCTATAACAGTTAAATTTTTAGTTATCTGATAATATTGTATTAATGTTTAAACATTTGTACAATTACCAACTTTCTCATTATAACAAAAAAATGTGATTATTGCTAATAATTAGCGGTTTTCGTAATTTTTTTAAATTTTGTTATTTTGTAAATATTGTTGTAATCTGAAATATGCAATATAATTATAAAATAGAATATTATTAAAAGCTGCTATAAAAATATTTAATAAATAGAGGGACTAATATGGAATATAAAGACTATATTGATGATGTAAAAAAATTAATTAAAAACATGAGTGAACAAGAAAAAACAGATTGGATATATAATTATGCAAGAACTTGTAATAAGAGTAATTGGCATGATTTATTAAAATCACTTATTTCAAAAACAATTGAAGATGTTCAATTTAACCAAGATGAATTTGATCAAGATGAATTTGATCAATTTATTGATGAAGTAGAAAATCAAGAATTATGGATTGAAAGTCGGGAAGAAGAATACTACGATGAATCTGTTCATGATTATAATAGTAACACAGTTTATTTAACTAACTGTAAATTATTAATAGCTTTAAATAATTATATATCTACAGCAATTAAATTAATAGAAAATGAAGATTATTTAATAGGATTTGAGATTTTAGATAAATTATCACAACTGATAGTAGTGACTAATAATGAGTATGGATATGTTGAAGAGCTATCTTTAAATGATCTATATGATCGAAATTTAATATGGGTTGTAAAATATGTGTATTATCAAAATTTTTTATATGCAGCATTTAATATTAACAAAAGTATTGAAGAGATATATCTAATTTTTAAACAATATGGAAAACAAGATTTAGTGTTTAGTGATCTATTAGCTTTTGGCAGTCAGGAATTAAAATTTGATCATCAGTTTTATCAAAACTGGATTGATTTTTTAGAAAACGAACCAGGTGATTTAGCGGCTAATTTAATAAAAGATGCCTGTTATTTAGATGGGGGTATTGATAAATTAACGGCTACTGTTACTAAGATTGGTGAGATACACCCATTGCTTTATCAAGAAACAATTAATCTATACTTAAAGAAAAATGATATTGACCAGGCAGTAAAAATTGGATTACAAGCAATTGCTAAAATACCTGAACAATTTATTGCAAGAGCTAACATTGCTAAGACACTAATACCATATTATAGTGATAAAGCCTTTCTTTATGAAGTAGCATTTTTATCTAATCCAACTGTATTTAATTGTTTACGATTGTATAGCGAAAAATGTGATTTTGATTATATAAAAGAAACTTTTAAACAGATAAATTATCAAGATGATAACGTTATTTTTAGTAGTCAAGCTGAAGAATATGCAATTAATTGTCTCAATAATTATCAAAGACAAATTATTAATTACTTATTAAATGATTTTGATATAATTGAAAAACTAGATGAAATTGAATCTTTGGATATTAAAGAAATATTTATGTTTTTATCAATAATGTTATTAAAAGATCATAATCTAAATTTTGTTGCTGATAAAAACATTATAGAAGAATTAGAAAATTATTTCGATATTTCTGATTTTGATAAAAATAATTTTGAAAAATATCTTAAACTTTGGAAACAATCTATCAATATTAATGAAATTCAAAAAGAAAAATTAATTAATTGGCTAACAAAATCAATAATAATTGATAATATGTACAAAGAAAATTATGTAAATAAAGATAAAAAATTGGCTAGTTTAATTGTCGGCTTAGCAGAAGTTTTGTATAGTAATCAAGAAATTGAAAACATCGAAACCTATATTCAAGAATATCTTACAAAATATTCATGTTCAGCTAAGTTAAAAAGCGAATTGATGCTTGCTAGTCAACAAATCATAGATTTAAATAATAATTATTAACAAGTATTAATAGTTCTGGATATTTAAATAAAGGAGTGAGGACCATGAATGATTCATATAAAATAAAAGCTGATATTTTAACTGATGCTTTGCCATATATGCAAGATTTTGAAGGAAAAATAATGGTTATTCAATATAGTTGTAATAATTATGCATCACCTGAACAAGAAAAAAGAATTATGCATGATATATCTTTATTACATTTTTTAGGAGTACATCCAGTAGTTGTTCATTCTAATAAAAGTGGTGTCGATATTTTTAGAGAAAACAAAAGAATAGCAGCATTATTAGAAACAAATAATTTAAAAGCTATTGGTATTTGTGGGATTGATTTACAAACGATTAGGATATTGATTGATAATCAATATATACCAGTTGTGATTCCTAATGATATTCAAACTGAAAGTGAAAATATTTTTGTTGAAGATACTGCAAGAGAAATCGCTGTTAAACTAAAGGCTGATAAATTGATCTTTATGTCTAAAGATAAAGGATTGTTTGATGATAATGGTCAAATGCTTCCAATTATGTCATTAGCTACGTTAATTGAATATAATAAGTATCATGAACAAAAAGGGTATTTAAATTTAAAGGTGCAAAATGCTATTAAAGCTATTAATGGCGGAGTTCATCGTGTTCATATCATTGATGGGTTAATGGAACATAGTATTTTATTAGAACTTTTTAGCATTGAAGGAATTGGGACAGCTATTTTAGATAGCTTAGATAATTTATATAAACACGAACAACAATAAAATGATATTCTAATACACAATTTTGAATTTTGCCTATTAATATCTAGTGAAAATACAAATTTGATAATCTTGAAATAGAAAAGAGATGATTAAAATATATGCAAGATACAAAAATATATTCATACATTTTTAAACCCCAAGGAAAAATCAGAGGTATTATCCAAATAGTCCATGGAATAACAGAGCATATGGGACGGTATCAAGAATTTGCTAATTATTGTACAAATCATGGTTTTATTGTTTATGGCATTGATTTAGTAGGTCATGGTAAATCATTATATCAGGGTCATATTAAAGGCTATTTTGGTAAAGAAGGTAGCTGGGAAAATGTTGTTAATGATGTTTATAATAGTTATTTACAAATAAAAGAAAAATATCCTGATTTACCTTATTATTTGATAGGATTTTCATTAGGTTCTTTTATTGTTAGGAATTTAATGATTGAAAATCGCTCTTTAAAAATAAATGCTTGTTTATTATTAGGGACTGGTTATCAATCACCAATTTTATTAAAAATGGTAAAATTTGTTGTTAAACAAAACGGAAAAAAAGCTGGTGAAGAGCACTCTACATCATTAATAGATAATTTAGCTTTTAAAAATTATAATAAAAAATTTAAAGATGCTTCAAGTAATGCTGACTGGTTACTTGAAGATAAAAAAGCAAGAAAACAATATTCAAATGATCCGTTATGTTTAAAACATGTTAGTGCTGGATTATTTAGAGAATTATTGAATGGAATGATTATTACTAATGATTCGAAAGCTAAAATATATTTGCAATGTCCTGTTTATTTATTATCAGGTAAAAATGACGCAGTTGGTGAATTTGGTAAAGGCGTAAATAAAGCGGCAACGTTATTATTAAAACAGGGAGCTAATATAAAAAAGATAAAATTGTTTGAAAATATGCGTCATGATATTCTTCATGAAAAGAATTGTCAGGAAGTTTATGCTTATATATTAGATATTATTGAAAAAAATTGATAATTACTAGACATGTTATGTATTATTAATGCAATAACATGTTTTTATTTTGATTAAGATCAATGTAAATATTATTACTTTTCTTTAATAATTTAGCGGTTTTGTTTATAATTATATCAAAGTAAAAAAGGAGTAGTTTTAAATGATAAAAATAGATTTAATTACCGGTTTTTTAGGAGCTGGAAAAACAACATTTATGATAAATTATGCTAAATATTTAGTAAAACAGAATTTAAAAGTTGGCATTATTGAAAATGATTTTGGAGCAGTTAATGTTGATATGATGTTACTGCAAGAAAATGTTGGCGATTGTTGTGATTTAGAAATGATTTCTGGCGGTAGTGATTTACAAACCTATCGTCGTCGTTTTAAAACTAAATTGATTGCAATGAAAATGGTTGGATATGATCGAGTTTTAATTGAACCTTCAGGAATTTTTGATGTAGATGATTTTTTTGATCTTTTATATGAAGACCCATTACAAAACTGGTATGAAATAGGCAATGTAATTGCAATTGTTGATGCCTCACTAGAAGAAAACTTGTCTAAGGAGTCTAATTTTTTATTAGCTTCACAAGTTGCAAATGCTGGTAAAATTATCTTTAGTCGCGTTCAAGATGCCTCTAAGATAGCTATCAACAATACTGTTAATCATATTAATGATGCTTTAAAAGCTGTTTCTTGTAAACGGATAATCGATGATGTGATTATTTGTAAAAACTGGAATGATTTTAGTGATGAAGATTTTAGAGTAATTGTAGATAGTGGGTATGTTGTTACAAGCTATCAAAAATTACATTTTAATCAAAATCAAACCTATTCATCACTATATTTTATGAATGTAAAAATTAATATTGATATTTTAAAACAACAAGTAAATAAGATTATAAGTGATCCTAAATGTGGTCATGTATTTCGGGTTAAAGGATTTATTCAAGATCAAAACAATAACTGGTATCAATTAAATGCAACTAAAAATGAAATCAACATTCAACCAATAAATCAAGGACAAGAAATTATAATTGTTATTGGTGAATCACTTGATCAAGAAGTTATTGAACAATACTTAAATAATCCTCAATAATAAATTTATACCAAAATAATAGCTACTAGTAACAAATGACAAATAATGATATACTATTTATGCAATAAAAGGGGGATATTTATGGACAAACAATTAGCATTTAGATTTGCAACTGAAAAAGATGTACCATTAATTTTAAAATTTATTAAAGGTATCGCTGAGTATGAAAAAATGCTTGATGAAGTTGAAACAACAGAAGAATTACTACACGAATATTTATTTGAAAAACAAAGAGCAGAAGTTATTTTTGCCATTGTTGATAATGTTGAAGTAGGTTTTGCTTTGTTCTTTCATAATTTTTCAACTTTTGTCGGGAAATCAGGCTTATATTTAGAAGATATTTTTGTCTGGCCTCAATATCGTGGTAAAGGATATGGAAAAGCAATCTTTAAAGAACTAGTTAAAATTGCCAATGAAAGAGATTGTGGTCGCATGGAATGGGTATGTTTAAATTGGAATCAGCCAAGTATTGATTTCTATTTATCATTAAATGCTAAACCATTAGATGAATGGACTACTTATCGCTTAGATAAAGAAGGGTTAAAAGCACTAGCTGAAAAATAGTTTTGTGAATAATGTGAATAACTTTTAATAAAAATAACTTGGAGATTAACAGATGAAGATTAATGAGAAGTGTTTGCCTTGTTTAATTAATCAGGTGATAAAAGTAGCTAATATAACTAATTGTTCTAATCGTGATGATTTATATCATCAGGTATTTGAACAATTAAGTAAGATTGATTTTAATAAATCAAATCCAGAAATAATCGGAATGATATTCGAATTAGTTAAAAAACATTTAAATAATGAAGATCCATATCAGGAAATTCGTCAATATTATAATAATTTATTTTTACAAAGCTATGATGATTTTGATAAAAAAATTAATTCTTTCAAAACAGCTATTAAATATGCAATTATTGGTAATATCATTGACTTTAGTCCTATTAATAATCAAGAAATAACAAAAATAGATGACTGGTTTGATAATATTGATAATTTATCACTAACTATAGATCATGTTGATAAGTTGATTAATGATATAAAAAAAGCTAAAACTATTTTATATTTAGGTGATAATTGTGGTGAAATTTGTTTAGATAAATTGCTGTTAAAAAGAATAAAACAGCTTAATCCTAGTTTAAAAATATATTTTGGTGTTCGTGGGAAACCAGTTGTAAATGATTCTATTGAAAGTGATGCCTATGAAGTAGGTATTGATGAATATGCTTCAATAATCAGTAATGGAGATAATTCATTAGGTACAATTTTATCACGAACAAGTGCTCAGTTTAATCAGATTTACCAAAATTGTGATTTTGTTATTGCTAAAGGACAAGCTAATTTTGAAAGTTTATCTGAGGAAAATAAAAAGATTTATTTTTTGTTAATGGTAAAATGTGATGTTATTGCAAAGTATATCAATGTTCCAGAAAAATCATTAGTTTGTTATTGTAAATAAGTTATTCATAATATTCACAGTTAATTCACAAATTTCACAATTGTGAATTAATTATGCATAAAGGTTAATAAACAATAAAAAAAGCATGCGATGATATAATTTATCACCATGCTTTTTTTATTAATGATAAAATAAAGTTGTATTTATTTAGATATTTATTATAATTAAATTATTATTATTAAGAAATTAGGATGATTATAAATGAAAAATATAGTTTTAGGAATATTAGCCCATGTTGATGCAGGAAAAACTACATTAACAGAAAGTATGCTTTATTTAAGTGGGGCAATTAGAAAATATGGTCGCGTTGATCATGGTGATGCCTTCTTAGATTATAATAATCAAGAACGAGATCGTGGGATTACAATTTTTTCTAAGCAAGCAGTTTTTGAATATAATGATTGTAAGATTACTTTGATAGATACACCAGGCCATGTTGATTTTTCAACAGAAATGGAACGTACACTTCAGGTCTTAGATTATGCAATATTAGTAATTAACGGTTTAGATGGAGTTCAGGCACACAGTGAAACAATTTGGCATTTGTTAAAACACTATCAAATACCAACATTTGTTTTTGTAAATAAAATGGACATTTCCTTAAAAGATAAGCATGAGCTTATAGAGGATTTAAAAAAGAATTTTAGCGAACAATGTTATGATTTTGATAATTTAGATACTGATTTTTTCGAAAATGTAGCATTAAATAGTGAAAATCTATTAGATTATTATTTAAAACATCAAACCTTAGAAGATAATATGCTTGTTGATGAAATTGCTAAACGTAATATATTTCCAGTTTATTTCGGTTCGGCTTTAAAAATGTCTGGAATAGAACATTTTCTTGATCAGTTTACAAAATATATAGCTACTAAAGAGTATCCAGAAGATTTTGGTGCTCGAGTGTATAAGATAAGTCATGATGATCAAGGAAATCGTTTGACTCACTTAAAAATTACTGGTGGTTTATTGAAAGTAAAATCTTTAATTAACAAAGATGAAAAAGTTGATCAAATTAGAATATATTCGGGAAACAAATTTACTACAGTTGATAAAATAGAAGCTGGTAATGTTTGTGCAATAAAAGGTTTTAAAAATATTCAGGCTGGACAAGGCTTAGGTTTTGAAAAAGACGAAATTTCACCTGTTTTATCTTCTTATATGGATTATCGAATTATTCTTCCAGATAACTGTGATCAACATAAAATGCTAGCTAACTTACAGTTATTAGCACAAGAAGATCCACAATTACATATTGTTTATGATAGTTCTTCACAAGAAATTCACATTCAGTTAATGGGGGCTATTCAAATAGAAGTTTTAAAAAATATTATAAAAGAACGTTTTAATATTGATGTTGATTTTGATTTTGGAAGAATCTTATATAAAGAAACAATTTTAGAACCAGTTGAGGGGGTTGGTCACTATGAGCCATTACGTCATTATAGTGAAGTTCATCTTTTATTAGAACCAGGACCTAAAGATAGTGGTTTACAGTTTGCTTTAAATTGTAAAGAAGAACAACTTCCTATTAATTATCAACATTTAGTATTAACCCATCTACAAGAAAAAGAACATTTAGGTGTTTTAACAGGGTCACCAATTACCGATATGAAAATTACCCTTGTTGCTGGTAAGGCTCATCAAAAGCATACTGAAGGTGGCGATTTCCGTGAAGCAACTTATCGTGCTTTACGCCAAGGATTAAAAATGACTAAATCAGTTCTATTAGAACCATATTTTGCTTTTTCATTAGAAATACCGGCCGAAAGTTTAAGTAAAGCAATTTATGATATTGAATTAATGAATGGTGAATTTAAAATAAAAGAACAGACAGCTGATAAAGTTATTTTATCTGGCAAGGCACCAGTTAGTAAGATGCAAAATTATCAAAATGAAGTTATTAGTTATACTAAAGGTAAAGGGCGTTTAATTTATCGTTTAGATGGCTATCAGCCTTGTCAAGAGCAAGACAAAATTATTGAACAAATAAATTATGATAGCGAAGCTGATCTAAATAATCCTACCGGTTCTGTTTTTTGCAGTCATGGAGCAGGATTTAATGTAAGCTGGGATGAAGTGCCTAAATATATGCATATTCCATATCAAACAAAAAAAGCTGCTAAGCCAATGGTAAGTAATTACAAAGAAGAACGCTATCAAGATGAAGATGAAGAATTAGAAGCAATTTTTACTAAAACATATGGACCATTAAAACAACGTGGTGAATCGACTCATAAAGCTAAACCTTTAATAAAGGAACCGGTTTATAAACCTAAACCAGAATGTATCTTAGTAGATGGCTATAATGTAATTCATGCCTGGCCTGAATTAAAAGAACTTGTAAAAGATAATCTAGATGCTGCTCGTTTTAGATTAATGAACTTAATGTGTAATTATCAGGGATATAAAAAATGTATTTTAATACTTGTTTTTGACGCTTATAAAGTTAAAAACAACTTAGGAACAAGTGAAAAATACCATAATATCTATGTTGTATATACAAAAGAGGCTCAGACTGCAGATATGTATATTGAACGAACTACCCATGAATTAGCTAGTAAATATAATATTACGGTTGTTACTTCCGATGCCCTTGAGCAATTAATAGTTCTAGGGCAGGGGGCTAAAAGAATTTCTTCACGAGAGTTGTATTTAGAGGCAACTAGATTAGATCAAGAAAAACTTGAAGAATATCGTCGTAAACAACCTAAAGGACATGATTATTTATTAGCGGATATAAAAAAATATAATTCGAACCAAGGAGAATAATATGGCAAATATAAGTAAATATAATTTATATTATATCAGTGGTATTGAAGAATATCGCCGTCGAGCGATGTATACTTTAAATATTAAAGAAGATTGTTTTGCAGTTAGTGGTATTTTTAAAAGTAAAGAATTTTTATTTGATGAAATTGTTGATATCAAATATGGTGAAATAAATTTTTTAAAAGAAACAATTGATATTGTAAGAAGAACATTGGTTGATCAGGTTTCTTTAATCGATTTGCGTAATAATCGTAAATTAAATTATTGTCTAGTTATCTTTTTAAAAAATCAAACAATTTTATTTGGTGAAGAATATGATACTTTAATAAAAAAAGCATATGAAAATCTATTAAATGCGACTAATAAAACAAGGAAAAAAAGATACTGAGAATCTTTTTAAGATAGCTCAGTATCTCTTTTTTTATCCAAATATTGACCAACTTTTTTAGTAATAATTACCAAAAATGGAATACAAACTAGAATCGTAATAAAGATGATTTGTAATAATTTTGAATTTAGTGGATGCATTTCTAACAATGGCCAGAAAATTGGTGTTGAAAGAATGAATCCAATAATATCAATAATTAAAACGCCACCACGATACCAGTTCAATGGTTTGTAAATACGATAGATCATATGAATAGAAATAAATGCTGTTGTAAAATATAAAATGGTAAATGTTTCCGATAATGATAGATCTAATACAGGTGCTAGTAAACGAATTCCAGCAACTGATAAAACAATTACTAAAGCATTTGGTAAAGAAAAACGCATTGCATGATTACCAATTGATTCTTTAGGCTTTTCAATATTTCTTTCAAATAAAATCATAAATGAAGGGAATCCTTCAATAAACATATCTAATAATGTCATTTGGAAAGGAATAAACGGATATGGAATATTCATTAAAATTGACAAAATAGAAAGTAAAATAGTATAGATAGTTTTTAAATAATACATTGAAGCTGATCTAGTAACATTATTAATAACTAAACGACCTTCACGGACAACTTCAACTAAAGTATCTAACTTACCATCGATTATTACAAACTGTGATATTTGACGAGCAATATCAGAACCAGAACCCATTGCTATTGAAACATCAGCATCTTTTAAAGCTAAAACATCATTAACGCCATCACCAGTCATTGCTACTTTT
The DNA here is from genome assembly GCF_963931465.1 of Erysipelatoclostridium sp. An173. GTDB lineage: Bacteria > Bacillota_I > Bacilli_A > Erysipelotrichales > Coprobacillaceae > Thomasclavelia > Thomasclavelia merdavium. The sequence continues at coordinate 1,291,711 of NZ_OZ007017.1, forward strand.
AATTTATGTTTTTGCAAAGCTAAAATCATTTTATGTTTTTGAAATGGACTAGCACGACCAATAACATTATAATTTAATATCGCATTTTCCAAGTCTTCATCACTAGTTAGAGTAGAAGCATCAATATATTTTGTTGCATTAGCTACACCTGCTTGACTAGCAATAGCACTTACAGTGGCTGGATTATCACCAGATATTACTTTTACAGCAACATCATTATCACTAAAGAATTTCAAAGCTGAGTGAGCATCTTTACGAATTGGATCTTTAATAATAACTAGACCAATTGGAATAGTAGTATTTAAAGTATCAGATAATGTAGCTAAATCTTGATGATGTCCAATAAGTAAAACTCGGGCACCGCCTTTTTGCATTTCAAGTATTCTTTTATCTAAGATAAAATCTGGTCTAATAATTTCTGGAGCACCAACAATGATTGTTCCTACTTCATCTAGCTTAGCAGCACTCCATTTACGTGCTGAAGAAAAGGCAATACGATCAAGAGTTTCATATTTGGCTTCACCTTTAAAGTAATTTTTAAGAGTTTTAAAAGTAATATTATTATCTAGCGAACCAGCTACAAAAGAAGGCATTATCTGGGATAATTCCAGATTTAGTGAATTTTTTAAATTAATAACTTCTTCGATTTCCATTTTTCCTTCTGTTAATGTACCAGTTTTATCTAAACATAAGACATCTATACGAGATAATGTTTCAATACTAAACATTTCTTGAACTAATGTGTTTGATTTCCCAAGTTTTACAACACTAGCTGCTAAAGAAACACTTGTAAGTAAAACCAGCCCTTTAGGTAACATTCCTAATAGAGCAGTTGCAGTATTAACAATTGTACTAGTAATACTTTGATCACGAATAACATAGGCTTGATAAAGCATTAAAATACTTAGTGGTAAAACTAAATAACTAGTATAACGAGTAACTTTATTAAAAGTATTTAATAATACTGAATCAACTGGTTTTCTAGTTCTAGCCTGATCAGTGATTTTATTGGCATAATTGTCTTTACCAACATGTTCAATTTGACAATAGCAGCCACCACTTAAAATATAACTTCCTGAAAGCAGGTGATCACCTGGTTCTTTATAGACCGGATCGGCTTCACCAGTTAATAGTGACTCATCAACTTCAACACTATTTTTAATAATTACGGCATCGGCACTGATTTGATTTCCTGTTTCAAAATAAACAATATCATCTAGAACTAATTCCTCATTATCAATTAAACTTTCTTTGCCATCACGAATTACTTTGGTTTTTGGTGACACAATTAAGTTTAGTTTAGCAACCATGTTTTTAGATTGTATTTCCTGACGAGCTCGAATAAAGATATTTGAAATAACTACAACGACAAAAAATAAGCTTGAGTAAGCTTTAACAGCTATCAAAGCTACAGCTATAATAAAATTGTAGGCATTGAATAAGTTAAATATGTGACTTAGTATAATTTCAAAATTGCTTTTAACTTTGGGTTTATACGCCACATTGACTTTTCCCTCGGAAATTCTCTGTTTAACTTCAATTGAAGTTAATCCTTTTATTTTTTTCATAAATCAACCTCATTTGCATTTATCATTTCTAATCCATTAGTATTATAATAGCATGATTATTTAAAAATACTACTATATTTTTTCTAAATAATAACTTAATTTTTCTTAAAAAGCTATTAGTTTAAATATATTTTTAAGAAATGGATATTTAATTGTATATAGCTGATTGTCTATGGTATAATCCAAACATATTCAAGGAGGGATGTACTTGAGTAATATATATGACTATTTAAAATGGCGTGGTGATCTTTTAATGACGGTCGATCCATTTAATGATATCGATGCATTAATTTTAAGCGAACTAGTCTATGTAGAATTTTTAGACACAGTACCATCTTTTTTAAGTAACCAATCGCGTTCTTTACAGGATGTGGCTAAAGACTTCTTTTTAAAAAATGATGAGTCGGTATTAATGAATAGATTTTCTTTTATCAAAGAATCAATCAATTTATTAAAAGTTTTATCTACTTGCCAACGATTTAAAAACATTAAACTATCAAATTATGTAAATGAATTAAATTATAATGACGCTAAACAATTTGCGGCAATAACTTATCAATTAGAAGATGATAGTATTTTTGTTGCTTATCGAGGTACTGATGATACGATTTTGGGCTGGAAAGAAGATTTTTTGATGACCTATAAATATCCAGTTCAATCACAAATCCAGGCAGCTAGTTATCTTAAGAGTATTATTGAACATTTTTATCAAAGTAAAATTTCTTTAATAATCAACGAACACAAATTTTCAAACATTTTTAAACGAAGATTAAAAAAACCAATTATAAGAATAGGGGGCCATTCTAAAGGAGGCAATTTAGCAGTTTTTGCAGCTAGTACAATTGATGATAAAGATGCTCAAAAAATCATTCAAATATATAACTATGATGGTCCTGGTTTTCCTGAAAAAATGATTCAACATACGAATTATAAAATGATAGTTGATAAAATTAAAAAATTTATACCAGAAAATTCTGTTTTTGGAATAATGTTGGAAAATTTAGAAACAGTAAAAATTATTAAAAGTAATGCTAAAGGATTAATGCAGCATAATGGATTTACTTGGCAAATTATTGGAAAAGATTTTGATACTGTTGATAAATTAAGTAAAGAAAGTATGGCTTTATCCGATGCTTTTAAATCATGGTTAGAAAAGGTTGATTTAAAAACACGTGAAAGTGCAATAAAAGCAATCTTTACTATCTTAGAAAGTGCCAATATTAAAACAGTTGATGATTTTACTGAAAAATCATTTTCACATTTAGTTACTGCCCTAAAAGAATTTAAAAATCTTCAAAATGATACCCGTGATGCAATAATTCATTTTTTTAAAACTTTATTAGTTGAAAGCAACAATTATTATCGGAAATATTATCGTGATAATGATAATTCATAAAGAATTAATATTTAGTCACTATACTAATTTTATATTTTGAAAAGAGGGTTAAGATGAAAAGATTTCAAGAGTCATTATATCGATTTATGTCAGGAAGATATGGTTCTGATCAGCTTAATATGTTTTTGCTGGTACTAGCCATTGTTTTAATTTTTTTGAATATATTTATATTTGGAAATCAAATTTTATCATGGATTGTTTGGATTATATTAATATATGAAATATTCCGTACGTATTCTCGTAATATTTATCAAAGAAGAATTGAAAATGAAAAATTCTTATCATTAATAAGTCCAATTAAAAAGCGTTATTTAGTAATTAAAAATAATCATAATGATAGAGCACATAAATATTTTTTATGTCCAAGTTGTAAACAAATGGTAAGAGTGCCACGTGGTCGTGGAAAAATTACAATTACTTGTCCTAAATGTGCAAATAAATTTGATAAAAAAAGCTAAGGAAGAACATTTATTGTTCTTCCTTTAATCGTTTTAGATGTTTAATAATAATTTGAATATATTTTTCTAGTAATAGCTGATCAGATTTGCTGAAACGATCAAAACTAGTAGAATCTAAATCTAATACACCATATAGTTCTTGGTCAATAATGATTGGTAAAACTATTTCACTATTTGTTGCACTATCACAAGCGATATGATCTTTAAAGTCATGAACGTTAGCTACTCGGTATACTTTTTGATCAGTTGCACAAGCACCGCAAACACCACGATTTAATGGAATAATTGTACAGGCTGTTTTACCTTGAAATGGACCTAAAATCAATTGACCATCTTGATATAAATAAAATCCTGCCCAAGATACATCATTTAATGTTTGATAAATAAAAGCAGCACTATTTGATAGTAATGAAATTTCATATTCAATATTTTCTAATAAGCTATCTAATTGTTTTTCACTCATTTTAATCACCGTTTTATATTATACAACAATTTATGCAATTAGTGGTTAAAATATTTAATTTTGGTAAAAATATGATTAGATTAATAAAAGGAGAATTAAAATGAAACGATTTTTTAAATTATTATGTTGTATGACACTTTTATTTACTCTTTCATTTAGTTTATCAGGATGTTCTGAAAATCAAAGTAATGAAACAGATACAATGGAAGATACTGATAATACTAACGATGATGAATTAGCAAAAATTGATAGTAAAGTGGAAGAAAGATTTAATGGTAATTATACTGTAAGTCAAGAAGATGTTAGTGAATCAGTTACTTACATTAATGAAAATATTGACAATATTAAAGATAAAGATGTTGCTAAAAATATTTATGAACATAGTTTATTTCTAGAAACAGCGGCAACTCAAGGTAATGTTGATGATTCTAATAAAATTAAAGAATTAGCTGTTAATTCTAAGGAATATGCTAAAAATGTCTATAATGCTAGTGATGATGAAGTAGATAATATTATTGAAGAAGGTAAAGAAAAATTTGATACTTTCAAAAATGACTTTAAAAATGGTGTTGACTCATTTGTAGATGAGTTTATGAAATTCTTTTAAAAAATATAAAAGATAGAGTTTAGATAAAAGACTCTATCTTTTAGTTTTATTGATTTAATAAATAATAAGCAATAGTGCTATAAATCGTAGTACCCTTTAACAAGACCTCTTCATTAAAATCATAAGTAGTATTATGTGGGGCAGCAGCAAGATTAGTAGTAAGTTTCATATAGGTACCAATACCGCCATGAGCTTGTACGGTTGCCAGCATGTATGAAAAATCATCACTGCCATCAAGTGGGCTTAAATCATTTTTAGCCACTTTAATTTCTTTTAAATGATCTTTACATACCTGGCGAATAATATCCATCATTTTTTTATCACATTCTAAGGAATATGCTTTACCCATTTCTTTGATTTCAACAATTGTATCATGCATTAAAGCTGAACCATGTATAATATCACGGGCATATATTTCCATATAAGTATTCAGTTCTGTTGTTTCACCACGAACTTCAATCTCTAATTTAGCAGTTTCTGGGACAACATTACGACCGGTTCCAGCGTGAATAGTACCGACATTAACACGGGTACAACCATCACTGTTTCGAGGGATTGAATGTAAATTCAAAACACATGATGCAGCTGATAAAAGGGCATTTTTACCAAACTGTGGCATTCCAGCAGCATGAGAAGAAACGCCATGATAAGTAACATCTAATTTAGTGGTAGCAAATGTTTCATTCATTCCTAAAAACAAATCAGTATCTTCATGTTCGTTTTCATATGTCCAGATATGACCGGCAAAAATGTAATCGACATCGTTTAAAATGCCACTTTCACATACACATTTAGCACCTCGAACTCCTTCTTCAGCTGGCTGGAAAATTAGTTTTAATGTTCCGTGTAAATTATCTTTTATTTCAGCTAAAATTTTTGCAACCGTTAATCCCATTGCTGCATGACCATCATGACCACAAGCATGCATTGCTCCTGAATTGCAAGAAACAAAGCCTTCTTTAGTTGGAATATGTTCACAAGAATCATCTTCAACTATACTTAAAGCATCAATATCAAAACGAATTGCTACAACAGGACCAGGACCATTTTCGATAATACCAGCGACAGCAGTAAAACCATCTTTAACTTTTTCTAAATAATAAGGATCAGCTCCTTGAGATAAAGCCCGTTTATAATTCATTGTTAAAACTCGTTTGCTAGGAATCCCCATTCTTCCTTCAGGACGCATGATTTCTTTACCTACTAAAACCTGATACCCCAAATCGTCAAGTTTTCTTGCAATAATTGAAGCTGTTCTTAGCTCAAGCCAGCCTCTTTCAGCATACTTATGAAAATCGCGTCTTGTTTCTACTGTTTCTAAGTAATATTGTTTAGCAAGTTCTTTTATTTTGTCATACATAAACCCTTTCTCCTTTATTTTATTCTAACATTTTAATGAAAAAAGGTTAAGAATTTTACTCCTTAACCTTTGATATTTTGTTTAAATGATATCTTTGTAGTTTACGATATACATATTTTATAATGTTAACTAAATAACTTGATAATTCTACTAGCACAGGTGAAAAGGCCATTAATGCTAATAAAACAATCATCCAGTTAAAACTAATACTTGTTAGTTCTAAGATTTTTTGACCAATGATCAATGCTATGTAATAACAAAGCTGAGTAGTATAAATAATAATTTTACGATAAACTGTTAAAGGTCGATATACTTTTAATAGAGCAAGAGTATAGTTCCATCCTGTAAATAAAATACATATCGTCGATAGCATTTCTGCATTATAATTTAACGCTAAACCAATATTAGTAATTAAAGTTGAGCCTAAAGCTATTGTAAATGCTGAAGGGAAGGCATTATTAAAGACTTTTTCTAAAAAGCTGCCTTCAACTCGAGCAAAATTAGCTTCGTAAGTTAAAAAGAACGTTGGTATTCCAACCCCGCAAGCACTAATTACAGAAAGCTGTGCTGGTTCGAAAGGGTAAGTCTGCCCAAAAATAATAGTAGTTATAGCCAGTAAAGTTGAAAAAATTGTTTTTATTAAAAACATGGAAGCTGACATTGAAATATTATTGATAACTCGACGTCCTTCATCAACGATATGCGGCATTGCATCAAAGTTATTATCTAATAATACAAGATTTGCTACATTCTTAGCAGCGTCACTACCTGAAGCCATTGCAATTGAACAATCTGCTTCTTTAAATGCTAAAACATCATTGATACCATCACCAGTCATCGCTACAGTATGACCTTGTTTTTTAAGTAAAATTACCATTTCTCTTTTTTGCTGTGGTGTAACCCGACCAAAAACAGAATATTTTTTTAATGCTTCTGACATTTCAGTCATATTTTTTATAGTTGAAGCGTCTTTATAATAGTCTGCTTTTTTTAATCCAGCTCGTTTAGCGATTGATGAAACTGTAATTGGATCATCTCCAGAGATAATTTTTAAGTCAACTCCTTGATCATAAAAATATGCAAGAGTTTCCTTGGCATCTTCCCTAATTATATCACTTAAAACTATAATACCAGTAGGGACTAGATCATCTGGTAATGACAAATCAGAAACGACTTGATCACTATGAGCTAAAGCTAAAATTCGATATCCTTGGCTAGCATAATCTTTACATTTTTCATCTAATATTTCATGACCACCAGGGAATAAAAATTGATATGCTCCGATATAATATGTTCCAATATTTTCAAATGAAGCACCACTGTATTTTCGATCAGAACTAAATGGAATTACAAAATAAGGTTTAAATGTATTTTGTGGTGGATAATGTTCTTTTAAAGCTTGAGATGTGACATTATCGTCATCTAACGAATACATTAAATTTCCAATTATTTCTTCAATATTTACATCATCAAATTTAATATCAAATTCAACTTTTATTTTACCTTCAGTAATAGTTCCGGTTTTATCTAAACATAAAACATCAACTCGAGCTAATGTTTCAATACAAAATAACTCTTGTACCAAAGTCTGTTGTTTAGCTAGCCTTAAAATACTGATAGTTAAAGCGACACTAGTCAATAAAACAAGTCCTTCAGGTATCATTCCAATAATAGCTGCAACGGTACTAACAACAGCATCATCGAATGGCTGATTAGCATATAAAAATTGTTTTAAAAATAGTAGGCCTCCAATTGGCAATATTACAATACTAATATATTTTAAAATTTTATTTAAACAACGATTTAATTCTGAATTATGTTTTTTTAATTTTTTTGCTTCTTTTGTAATTTGATTCATATAGCTATCTTCACCAACATGAGTCACTTTACAAATTCCTTGTCCTGAAGTAATGAAACTTCCAGAAAATAATTTATCACCATTTAATTTTAATACTGGATCAGATTCTCCAGTTAATAATGATTCATTAGTTTCCATATGACCATCAATTAAAACACAGTCAGCTGGAATTTGTAATCCTGTTGATAAAACAAGATAATCATCTAAAACAATCTGGTCAATACCAATTTTTTTTATCTCATTATCACGAATTACATCAACATGTGATGCTGTCAAAATTGATAGCCGGTCTAAAGTTCGTTTAGCTTTAATTTCCTGATAAATACCAGCAATAGTATTAATAATAATAATAAAAATAAATAAAGTGTCTTTATATGAACCAACAAAAACTATTAAAGCAAATAAACTGATGTTTAATATATTAAAAAATGTTATTGTATTGTTTAAAAATATTTCTTTATAGGATTTAGTAATTCGGTTATCAATCTCATTAATTTTACCTTCATTAATTCGTTGAGCAACTTCTTTACTACTTAATCCATGATATTCATGATTATTTATTTTCATATAATTCTCCTTTTTATTATTGTAGCTTAAAAAAATGAAATAAACAATAAGCACAATTATAATTTAGATTTATTTAGAATTATTTAAGAATAACTTAAAAAAATATTGTATACAATAATTGTATACAATTTCTGTAATAAGTGCTATAATAAACCTACTTATATTTTTAGGAGGTGTTTATATGAGTGTACTAGTTGATAGATTTATCGAAAAGGCTAGAGATGGGGATAATAACATCGATAATAACCTGTATACAAAATATGATGTAAAAAAAGGATTAAGAAATGAAGATGGTACCGGGGTTTTAGTTGGATTAACTAAAATTGCTGATGTAGTAGGCTATAAAAGGGAAAATAATAAAAAAATAGATTGTCGTGGTGAGTTATATTACCGAGGAATTGCTGTTTCTGACATAATTAATAAAAGAGAACCACATCAACGTTTTTTATTTGAAGAAACATGTTTTTTAATTATTTTTGGTTATTTACCAAACAAGGATGAATTAGAAACATTTAAAGCTGAATTATCTAAACGTTATGAATTACCTAAACATTATTTGGAATCTAAAATTTTAGGATTTCCTTCAAAAAACTTAATGAATAAATTACAGCAAGAAGTATTAATGCTTTATTCATATGATGATGATCCTGACAACACATCACCTAAAGAAACTATGTATAAAGGATTAAATCTGATTGCTAAAATACCATCGATTGTATGTTATGCTTATCGTAGTAAAGTTCATTATTTTGATAAACAGAGTCTATATATTCATCAAATACGACCAGATTATTCAATTGCTGAAAATATTTTGTATTTACTTAGAGATGATAAAAAGTTTACTACTAAAGAAGCTGAAGTTTTAGATATGTGTTTAGTTTTACATGCTGATCACGGTGGTGGAAATAACTCTACTTTTACAAATATTGTAATTAGTTCAACGGGAACTGATATTTATTCTAGTTTTGCTGGAGCAATTGGTTCATTAAAAGGACCACGCCATGGTGGTGCTAATCTTGCAGTTATGGATCAAATGCAAAAAGTTATTGATTGTATTGGTTTAGATGCAACCGATGAACAAATAAAACAAATTATTGAACAAATATTAGATAAGAATTTTAATGATAACAGTGGCTTAATATATGGTATTGGTCATGCTGTATATACTTTAAGCGATCCTAGATGTGAAATTTTAAGACAACAATGTAAAGAATTAGCCAAGGAAAAGGGGAGAGAAGCTGAATTTAATTTCTATTATCGCTTTGAAAAAGCGGCAATTGCTGCAATTGAAAGCAGAAAAAAAATTCATGTTTGTGCTAATGTCGATTTTTATAGTGGATTGATTTATGATATGTTATCAATACCAAGAGAGTTATATACGTTAATGTTTGTAGTAGGACGTTCAGTAGGATGGTTAGCTCATAATATTGAAAACAAATTATATGCCGATAAGATTATTCGTCCTGCAGCTAAATATGTAGGGGAAACTCATGAATATGTTCCTTTAAAAAATCGATAATTATTATCAAAGTAAGCTAGTATAATCTACTGCTTACTTTTAATTTGTTTATATAAAAAGAGGGGTAAAAGAAAATGGAAAATTTTATCGAAAAGTATAAAATAAACTATGATAAAATTAACTTAAAAAATAGAATAATTAACTATTTATATTATATAGTTAATATAATAGTGCTTCTTGCTTGCATATCTATTAGAGAATATTTGATATACGTGCTTATTTTATCACTTATATGTTTTATTATATTCACACTTGTGCATACTAATATTTATTTAAACAGCCTTAGCAAATTATATTCAAGTTTAAAATTTGATTATGATAATTATCAGGAAACTCAGCAAATCTTAAATTCAATTTGCATGCAATTTCCTAAACATAAAGATCGTCAGATTCAATTAACACTATATTTAACTTCATTAGCATGTAATGAGTCGCCTGAAGAATTGATAGATGCCTTTTTAATTTATCAAAAAGAATTAAACAGTAATAATGCTAAAGTTATTTTAGAATTATTAAATATCTATTTTTATAAAGAATTCCCACTAAATACAAAAATAGAAACCAAAAAATTACAACGATTATTTTCAAATAATAATAAACCTGATAAAGTGATAAATAAAATAAAAGAAGCCTTTGATTAAAAAGACTATCAACAAATACTAGATTTGTTAAAAGAAATTGATGATGTACATTTTTATGAATTTCGAGATTTTATCGAAGCAGTTACTAAATATCAAATTAATAAAGATAAACAAATCTTAGATAACTACGTAGAAGAAAAGCATGTTCCTATTTATAATACAGTGATTAAAATATTAGAACATGATGAAATTAAATATGATAAAAAATATATTGATCTTTATCAACAACTAACAAAAAATCAAGTACAATACAATCATATTCAATCTAAAAAAGTAAGAAAAACACTAATTATAGCAATTATTTATTTTGGAATTATTATTTTTATCTTTAATCAGGCTCTTTCATCTACGAGTCAAACATATAATTCAATGCAAGAATATGTTAATGAACAATACAATGACTTAGACCATGTAGAAACAATATTAGAATTTAATCAAAATGACTGGCATATTGGTTTAGCACGTAGTAATCAAGACTTTGACAGTGACGGTTCTACAGCTGAAAAGATTGTCTCAATAATGCCAACTTATCATATTTTATCTATTTATGAAGAAGATGGTAAAATTATTGATAGTTATTCAAATAGTCAAACAATATTAACTGAAAGTTATATAATTGCTCGAGTAATGGATAATGAGGGAACGGTTATAGTTAGTTTTTCACCAGCTAAAATATTATATAAGGGGAAAGATATTTCAGTAGAAACGAAATCATATGTTGAAAATGATTTTACGGTTGGTTTTGTAAATGGTGAATTTAATGAATCATATTTAGAAATCGAATCTAGTCAATAAAAAATAGCATCTGCAGATGCTATTTTTCATCTATTTAATATGACGTACCCAACCGTATTTGTCTTCTAGACGTCCCCATTGAATACCAGTTAAAGTGTCATATAATTTTTGTGTTAAATCACCAGTTTTAAAATCATTAATTACTACTTCTTCACCTTTATAATAAAGTTGACCAACTGGAGAAATTACAGCTGCTGTTCCAGTACCAAATGCTTCAGTTAAAGTACCTTTTCTACCAGCTTCCATTAATTCATCAATGCTTAATTCACGTTCTTCAACAGTATATCCCCAATCTTTTAAGATATGGATAATTGAATCACGAGTTACCCCAGGTAAAACAGATCCTTCCAATGGAGCAGTAATAACTTTTCCATCAATAACAAACATTACATTCATTGTTCCAACTTCTTCGACATATTTACGATGAACACCATCTAACCAAAGAACTTGAGTATATCCATGTGATTCAGCTTTAACTTGTGCAGCAATACTAGCAGCATAGTTACCACCACATTTTGTAAATCCAGTACCACCTTTTACAGCACGCACATATTCATCTTCAACCCAGATTTTAACTGGATTTACACCTTCAGGATAATAATTACCAACAGGTGATAAAATAATTACAAATGTATAAGTTTTAGCAGGGTGTACCCCAACACCAGCTTCACTTGCAAACATAAATGGACGAATATACAAAGAAGTGTCTTTTGCTGTTGGGATCCAATCTTGTTCATATTTTACAATTGCTTCAACAGCTTCAACAAACATATCTTCAGGTAATTCTGCCATACAAATACGTTTATTTGAATTAATCATTCTACGAGCATTCATTTCTGGTCTAAATAGTGTAATGTTTCCATCAGGATCACGATATGCTTTTAATCCTTCAAATGTTTCTTGAGCATAATGTAATACCATTGTAGCAGGATCCATTGGAATAGGTGCATATGGAACAATACGTGCATCATGCCATCCAATTCCATCAGTATAATCCATCATAAACATATGATCAGTAAAGTAATTTCCAAATCCCAAATTATTTTGATCTGGTTTCTCTTTTAGAGTCGCAGCTCTTTCAATTTTGATTTCCATTATCAAAAACCCCCTTAATTTACTAATAGTATACTCTTATTTTATAGGCGATACAAGATAGAAATTAGCTAATCAAAGCTTAATTGCATAAAAATATGCAAAATAATAATAAATTTTATTAATTATTGCTAGAAAAGTTAATATTAATTATAATATTTTTTATATCAATATAAAAAGGAGATTTATAATGCTTAAGATTTTGATTTGTTGTGGTGGGGGCTTTTCTTCAAGTTATGTAACAGAAAGAATGAAAAAGGAGATAGTTGAAAAAAATTTAGAAAATGAGGTAAATATTGAGTTTTATCCATTTGCTATTGTTGAAGATAAGTTATCAGATGTAGATATCATCATGTGTTGTCCACATTTAAAAATATATGTTGAACAATTTATAGATAAAACAAATGTTGATATTCCAATCTATTTATTGCCACCCAAAATGTATGGTTTAATGAAATTAGAGGAAATTTTAACCGATGCTAAGGATGTTATAAAACTATATCAGAAAAATAAAACTAATCCCGTTCATTTTCCTAATGAAGAAAACTTACTAAGAATTACAAGGGGTAACGCTTATCGTCATTATTATAAAATTGATGGTGAACTATAATAAAAATGGCTGTTTAATATTAACAGCCAATAATATCGATTTGTAAATTTTTTAAAATATCTAGAGCTTTTTGCTGCAAGGTTTCATCATTACTTGCAATTCCTTGATAATCAACAGTTATTTTAGCTTCTGGTAGTGCTGCTTTAACAATTATTGCATTAGAGATAACGCAAATATTAGAAACAACGCCCACTAATGTGATTTCTTGATAATCTTTATTTTTTAAATAATTACCTAATTCTAAAGAACCAAAAGTGTTTTTTAGAATTTTTTTATCATCTTTAGCCAAATCTCTAACTTTTCCATATAACTGCCAACCATCAGTATTTTCAACACAGTGAACAATTGGTAATTTTTGTCCTTCTTGAGTATCTAAATAATTTTCTTGATGAGTATCAAGAGTAAAAATAACATCATCGTTGTTTTCATGGTATGTATTAATTAAAGAAACTAAATGTTCTTCTAAATTAACCGCCTGGTCAAAACCTAAGCTGCCACTAACAAAATCATTTTGATAATCGATTACTATTAATAATTTTTTCATTTAATTCACCAGCCTTTTTTAATATTTTAACATCTGTAATTGACAATGTAAATATAACGATATATAATTATATTAACATATGAATAATTATTCATATAAAGAGGTGTGATATGGAAAAGATAGTTAATGAAGAAACAGTGGCAAGAGTAAGTAAAAAATTGCCACAAGAAGAAATATTATATGATGTTGCCGAGCTTTTTAAAGTCTTTGGTGATACTACTAGAGTTAGAATCATCTGTGCTTTGTTTGAGGCAGAAATGTGTGTTTATGATTTGGCTGCATGTTTAAATATGACCCAATCAGCAATATCTCATCAATTAAGAATTTTAAAACAGGCAAAATTAGTAAAATCAAGAAGAGATGGGCGTTTGATTTATTATTCACTTGATGATGAACATGTAAAACAAATATTTGATGCTGGATATAAACATATTATGCATTTAAATAAATAAGGGAGGATTTTTATGAAACTAAAGTATAGTTTGAAGGGATTGGATTGTGCTCATTGTGCTCAAAAAATAGAAGATCAGCTTAATAAATTAGATTATGTCAATGAATGTAATATTGCTTTTGCAACTACGACGTTGTTTTTAGATGTTGATGAAAATAGTTTTGATGAAGAAAAGATCAAACAAGTTGTTTGTAGTATCGAACCAGATGTTGAATTAGTTAATCAAAATTCAACACACAACGAACATGATCACGAACACCATCACCATTCATGTGATTGTGACCATGATCATCATCACCATTCATGCGATTGCAATCATGAACACCACCATGATGAATGTGGTTGTGGATGTCATCACGACCATCATGATGAACATGTAGAAACAATTCACCATGGTGATTTAAAAAATGCTATCAATATTAATATTAATGGACTTGATTGCGCACATTGTGCAATGAAAGTTGAACAAGAGATTAATAAGATGGATGAAGTTGAAGATGCAATGATAATATTTTCAACTGAAACACTAAAAGTTAAGTTGAATAGGGAAATGAGTGATGATGAATTATTAAAACGTTTGAAAAATGTAATTGATAAAGTAGAAAGCGGAATTACTTTATCAATGAAAAAAGATATTAAAGTTATAGAAAAACCAAAACTATTTGTTTGTAAAGATCATGTGGAATTAATTATTGGAACAATAATTTATATAATTGGAATTATTTTAGGTGGTACAAAATATGATGTATTTATCTTTGGTATTGCTTATTTATTAATTGGTTATAAAGTTTTATTTAAAGCTTTAAAAAATATAAAAAGAGGTCAAATATTTGATGAAAACTTTTTAATGTGTATTGCAACAATCGGAGCTTTTTGTATCAGTGATTACAAAGAAGCAATAGCAGTAATGCTATTTTATTCAATTGGTGAAATTTTTCAGGCATATGCAGTTAATAAAACAAGAACTTCTATTAGTTCATTAATGGATATTAAAAGTGAATATGCTAATTTAGTAATTGACGATACAGTAAAACAAGTGGCTCCTGAAGAAGTTAAAATCAATGATATAATATTAGTAAAACCAGGAGAAAAAGTACCATTAGATGGTATTGTAGTTAATGGTAATAGTAGCTTAGATACATCAAGTTTGACAGGAGAAACATTACCACGAAATGTAGATATTAATGATGAAGTTTTAGCTGGTGTTGTAAATTTAACAGGCGTTATTAAAATCAAGGTAACTCAAGCTTATGAAAATTCAACAGTATCTAAGATTTTAGATTTAGTTGAAAATGCTGCTAGTAAAAAAGCTCCAATCGAACAATTTATAACTAAGTTTGCTAGAGTATATACTCCAACAGTAGTTTTTCTAGCTGTTGCTTTAGCAGTAATTCCAATGTTGATATTTAAAGATGCAGTCTTTACTGACTGGTTATATCGAGCATTAACATTTTTAGTTGTTTCATGTCCTTGTGCTTTAGTCATTTCAATACCGTTAGGTTTATATGCCGGATTAGGAAAAGCTAGTAAAGTTGGGGCATTAATTAAAGGTGGCAATTACTTAGAACTATTAAAAGATATTGATACTATAGTATTTGATAAAACTGGAACTTTAACTGAAGGTAGCTTTGAAGTTGTCGAAGTCAATGGTTCTGATGATTTATTAATGATTGGTGCTTATGGTGAAAGAATGTCTAATCATCCAATTGCTAGAAGTATTGTTGAAAAATATGGTCAAGAAATTGATCAATCAAGAATTTCAGATTTTAAAGAAGTTGCTGGTAAAGGTATTGAGGTAAAGATTGATAATGATTTATATCATTTAGGAAATAAATCTTATATTGAAGATATGGGTTATCAAGTAACAAACCCAACAACAGTTGGAACAGTAGTTCACATAACTTGTAATGATGAGTATTTAGGAAATATTGTTGTTGCTGATAAGATCAAAGATACTGCTATTACTGGAATTAAACGATTGAAACAATCAGGAATAAAAGATACCGTTATGTTAACTGGTGATCGTAAAGAAGTAGCTGATGATATTGCTAGTAAAGTAGGTATTGATCGTGTTTATAGTGAATTACTACCACAAGATAAAGTAACAAAAGTTGAAGAATTGATCCAAGATAATAAAAAAACAGCATTCGTTGGTGATGGTATCAATGATGCACCAGTTTTAGCTCGAGCTGATTTAGGAATTGCCATGGGTGGTGTCGGTAGCGATGCTGCAATCGAAGCTGCTGATATTGTCTTAATGAACGATGATATTGATACCATTGGTGAAGCCATTGATATTTCCAAAAAAACAAATCTTATTTTAAAACAAAATGTAATTTTTACATTGGTTATCAAAATAGGAGTTTTACTTTTAACAATGTTTGGATTATCTAATATGTGGATGGGTGTATTTGCTGATGTTGGTGTAACATTGATTGCCATTTTAAATTCAATGCGAATTTTAAGATAAATATAAAGAATCCTTGAAATTAATCATTCAAGGATTTTTTTGTTCACATTATTCACAAGTTATTCCCATTGTGAACAACATGTGAATAATGTGCATAGATAAAAAAATTTAGTTTGTTGATTTTGTGCTAGCAAAATAATATAATTAATATTATACGATGGAAAGGAAATGGCTTTTATGGACAAAAATTTACAAACAATAATTAAAATTAAACAAGATGATATGATTAAAGCATTCGAAAAAAACAATATGCAAATCAATTTTGTTGACGATTTTGAACAATTACACAATTATTTGAGTCGTTACTTATGCAATAAAAAGACAGTAGCGCTAGGAGGTTCAATGACCCTATTTGAAACTGGTGTAATTGAACAAATTCATAATTCTGATGTAATTTTACATGATCGTTATCAAGAAGGATTAGATCGTGAACAAATGCAGGAAATTTACCGAAAAGCTTTTACTAGTGATTTATTTATTACTAGTACTAATGCATTAACTACTGATGGATGTTTATACAATATTGATGGAAACGGAAATCGTGTAGCAGCAATGATTTATGGTCCTAAAGAAGTAATTGTTATTGCGGGAAAAAATAAAATCTTTAATACTGAAGCAGAGGCCATTAATCATATAAAAACAGTTAGCGCACCAGCTAATGCAGTTAGATTAAATAAAAATACGCCATGCACTAAAAAAGGGGAATGTATGGATTGTTTATCACCAGATAGAATTTGTAGCAGTTTTGTAAAATTAGGTTATCAGGGAAATGTAGGCAGAATAAAAATTGTAATAGTTAATCAGGATTTAGGATATTAAAATGGAAACAGGAGTTTTATTTCCGTTATCTAGTTTTCCTTCAAATCACGGCATTGGTGATTTAGGAGAAAATGCCTATAAAGTTATTGACCTATTAGAAAAAAATGGAGCTGATTATTTACAAATTTTACCATTTCACCCCTCAACACAAGCTAACTCGCCTTATCGAGCTGTTAGTACTTATGCTGGAGATGAGATTTATATAAATTTAGATTATTTAGTTGCTGATGGTTTATTAGATTCAGTACCTGAATTCTATCCTGATGCAATAAAAGTCCCATATGATAAAGTACGTAAATTTAAAAGAACTTATTTATTAAAAGCATATGAAAATTTTAAATTTACTGAAGATTATTATAATTTTTTAAAAAAATGTCCTTGGGTTTTGGATTATGCGATTTTTTGTACTTTTGCCACAGTCAATAATAGTTATGACTGGGCTAGCTGGCCTGATGAATTTAAAAAATATCCTCAAGAACATCAAGTTAATTTAACTAAATATAGTAAAGAAATAGGTTATTATCAATTTGTACAATATATATTTTTCAATCAATGGTTTAAATTGAAAAAATATGCTAATGATAAAGGAATAAAAATAATTGGTGATATGCCTTTCTATGTTGACCATGGTTCTGTAGAAGTGTGGTTAGATAATAAATCATTTTTATTAGATGGTATTGGATATCCAACTAGTGTTGCTGGGGTGCCACCTGATTATTTTAGCCCAACGGGACAATATTGGGGTAATCCGATTTATGACTGGCAATATTTAGAGAAAAATGATTTTAGATTTTGGATTGAACGAATTGGCTGGGCTAGTGAAATTTTTGATATTACGCGTATTGATCACTTTAGAGCTTTTGATTCATATTGGGATATTCCTGCTTGTGCTAAAACAGCGATGGAAGGTAAATGGCAATATGCACCTGGCTATGCACTTTTTGATAAAATATATGAAACTTTAGGTGATGTTGAATTAGTAGCTGAAGATTTAGGATATTTACGACCAGAGGTTATTGAATTAAAAGATCATTATCATTTAAAAGGAATGAAAGTTTTTCAATTTATGCTAAATGACGGTTATGATAATCTTGAAAACTCATTTTTCTATTCAGGAACACATGATAATGAAACAATCAAAGGCTGGATAAGTGGTTTAAATGAAGAAGATATTTATAAATTAAAAGCAATTGTCGATGATGATTTACCATTAAACGAAGCTATTTTAAAATTCTGTTTACAATCAGATGCTAGTGATGTCATTATTCCAATATGGGATTTACTAGAAGTCGACAATGATCAAAGATTTAATACACCTGGTGTGGTAAACGATACGAACTGGACTTATCGAGTTGCTAATATTGATGATGTAACAAAAGCAATGGAGTTATTTAAAAACTTATCTAAATAATAATCAGGTAATGTTATGAAATGTAAGTATTGTGGTACAAAAAATGAAAGAAATGCGACATATTGTAGTCAATGTGGCAAGAAGTTAGAAGTTGTTAAAAAATCTAAATCGAAAATAATCATTATTAGCACTATTACTGTAATTGCAATAATAATTGCTGCTATCTTTATTAATAAACAATTAGATACAAAACAAATTAATGATTTGTTAGTACAAGGTGATCGTTATATTGAAGAAAAAGATTATAAAAAAGCCGAAGATACATATTTAGAAATTATTGAGATTGATGATAAGATTGTTGAACCGTATTTAAAACTAGCAGATGTATATACTTATCAAAATGATTATGATAAAGCTAAAGAGATACTAGAACAAGGTGAAGAAAAAGTTTCTGATGAAGATAAAGATAAATTAAATGATCGTCATGATGAAATTGATCACTATATTGATTTTAGCTGGGTAGTTGAGCCGGATATTGATGCTGATGATATTTATTATTTAAGAAGTTCATCGGTTGAAAATTATCTAAATACTACTAAAAAACAGATGTTAAAAAATTATGCAGTAATAAAAAAAGATGATCGTTATGGTTTAATTGACGATGATGGCAATGTTTTAGATGATATTGATTGTATTGAAGTTCTAGCGAATTTTAATGATATTTATATTGTAGAAACTGATGATAATTATTATGATAATAATTTTAACAATAGTAATTTCTTTGAGGTTGATAGGTCAGTAACACCAATACCATTTTATGAATATTTACCTTCATTAAGTGAAATCTATTATTATAACGATGAATTAATACCTATTAATAATTATGGTCTTGATAGCGGATTGACGATCGAATCAGATTTACCATATCCAGTACAACAAGTCAATGATTTGCCAGAAGGTGATATCAGTGCCTGGCAACTAGAACAAGATGGTAAATATGCAATATTTGTAAATGATAAACAATTAACGGATTTTATTTATGAAGATGCTGGTAGCTTTTGTGATGGATTAATTGCAGTTAAAAAAGATGGAAAATGGGGTTATTTAAATGCCGAAGGTAAAGAAGTTATACCGATTGAATATGATGCTTCATGGAATCAGTTCGAGGTATATCCTAGAGAAACAATTAATAATTTTTCTGATTTTGCATATAGTGCTAGTGAAGGATTTGTTACTTTATTAAAAGATGATAAATGGCAATTAAATGATACTGATGGAAATATTGTTATTCCAGCGGGAATATTTGATAAAATTTTACCAGTATATAATGGTAAATGCTGGGTAGAACAGGATGGTAAATGGGGAATTATTAAAGTTGGTGAAGAAACTAACCAGGAACAAGAAAGATCCTCACAAGATTTATCATTAGATGAAATCTGTCAGCTAGTAATTAATCATTATGTTAAAACAACAAACAGTAATGATTATGTTATTTTTGAAAATGAATGTGTTAAAGAAAATAATACTTATCAACTAGTTGTTCGTTATACTGGTGGCAATACAGCTAATGTTATGTATTCTACGGTCACTGTAGATTTAGAAACCGGGCAGGTAGAAGATAGTGTAGGTGATTCTTGGTATCTTTTTGAATAAGTAGGGAGGTTTTTAGATGAGTTATAAAAAAATTGATATTAATGAATTGAAATTAAATCCATTTGAAACAATTGGTAAAGACTGGTTATTAATCAGTGCTAAAAAGGGTGATCAAGTAAATACCATGACTGCTTCTTGGGGTGGTATTGGTGTTATCTGGAATAAAAATGTAATAACAGCTTACATTCGTCCACAACGTTATACTAGAGAATTTGTTGATGAATCAGATTATTTTACAATTACTTGTTTTAAAGGTTATAAAAAGGAATTAGGTGTCTTAGGATCAAAATCAGGACGTGATGGTGATAAAATCAAAGAAGTTGGTTTTGATATAGAAATGTTAAATAATCAGCCTACTTTTAAACAAGGAACAATGTGTTTTACTTGTAAAAAATTATATCGTGGAAAAATCGAACCTGAAGGATTTATTGACAAAGATTTAGATATTAAAAATTATCCAAATCATGATTACCATTATATTTATATTGGAGAAATTGAAGAAGTATATGTAAACGAAAAAGATTAATTCTTTTTCGTTTTAAATATTAACAATTTAATATCCTGTTTAATTAAAATAAAACTGTTAAAAATAAATGTGGTGATTAGATGCAAATAGTTGAATTTATTATTTTCCCACTATTATCATTAGCAGTTTTATTTATTATAACTAAATTAATGGGCTATCGGCAGGTTAGCCAATTAAATATGTATGATTATATCAATGGTATAACAATCGGTAGTATTGCAAGTGAACTGGCAATAGGAGAGTTTGATGATTTTTTACAGCCATTAATTGCAATGCTTATTTATGGCATTTTAATTATTTTATTATCGAAATTAACAAGAAATTCTTTAAAGATAAGAAAACTAATTGATGGACAGGCGGTTGTTTTATATGAAAATGATAAAATATATTATCAAGAATTAAAAAAAGCAAAATTAGATCTTGATGAGTTTTTAATGCAATGTCGAATTGCAGGATATTTTAAGTTAAAAGAATTAGCATTAGTGATTTTAGAAACTAATGGCCGGCTTAGTTTTTATCCAAAACAGCAATATCAACAAGTAACAGCAGAAGATTTAAATTTAAAAATAACACCAATAGAATTACCATCTTTATTAATTAAAGAAGGAAAAATAATTTATGAAAACTTAAACTTGATTAATCAAGATACCCAATGGTTAGAGCGTGAGTTAGCAGTACTAGGCATAAAAATAAATGATGTTTTATTAATGTATCAAGAAGATAATAGTAACTTAATTATATATACAGTTAATGATATTGAAAGAAAATATATTTAAAAAGTTGTGGAAACCCACAACTTTTATGCTTTTTGATTATTTTTTTTTATACATATCATAAATTATTTTTAATCCTTTAAAAGTTAGATCAGGATCATAAATATCAATTAAATCAGTCTCATTAAAAATAATTCTACCTAGACCACCAGTTGAAACAACTTTTAAATTATCACCATATTCATTCTTTAATGCACAAATTATATTTTCAGTTAATCCAATATAACCATAAACAATACCAGCCTGCATACTAGATACAGTGTTTTTAGCAATAATATTTTTTGGCTTTTTGATTTCAATTTCTGGTAATTTAGCAGCTTGACTTGAAAGGGCATTGACACTAATTCCAATCCCTGGTGCCGTAGCTCCACCTAAAAAGTCGCCATGATCATTGATAATATCAAAAGTTGTTGCTGTTCCAAAATCAATCACTAAACATGGACCGCCATAAATATAATAAGCACCCGCAGCATCAACCAAACGGTCAGCTCCTAATTCTTTTGGGTTATCGATTTTGATTCTAATTCCAGTTTTTATTCCTGGTCCAATAATAATTGGTTCTTTATTAAAATATTTTTTGATTGAATTTGTAAATGAGTACATGATTTTAGGTACAACTGAAGCAATTATAACATCTTGAATTTGTTCAACATCAATATTAGAAGCATTTAAAAAGCTTAACAGCATAAAACCATATTCATCAGAAGTTCTTTCTAATTTTGTTGTTAGACGGTAATTTCCAATAATTTCATCTCCATCAAATAGACCCATTGTAATATTTGTATTACCAATATCAATTACAACTAACATTTTTCTTCTCCTTTAATTTCTATTAATTTGTATAAGATTGTTTTAGCAACTTCATCTTTAGTCATTATATTTTTCTCTTCAATTTCATCTGCCGTAATCAAAGTAACTTTATTAGTATCACCTTTAAAACCAGCTCCTGATTCTTTAAGACTATTTGCAACTAATAAATCACAATTTTTTTTGATAAATTTATCTTTAGCGTTTTTTATCAAATTTTCGGTTTCCATTGCAAAACCACAAATAATTTGATTTGTTTTATGTTGACCTAAATAACTTAAAATATCATCATTTTTTATTAATTCTAAAACTAAGTTATCATCTTTTTTCTTTATTTTATTTATTGCTGTTTCTTTAGGTCGATAATCACCAACTGCAGCTGCTTTGATAATAAAATCCTGATCATGATAGTTTTCTTTTACAGCTTCAAACATCTCTCTAGCTGATGTAATATTGATACTTTTAATACCATAAGGAACTTTTAGATTGGTAGGTCCAGTAATCAAAGTAACTCTTGCTCCTAATAAAAATGCTTGTTTAGCTAAAGCATAACCCATTTTTCCACTTGAATGATTAGTAATATATCTTACGGGATCAATCGCTTCTTGAGTAGGACCAGCAGTTATTAAAACATATTTATTTTTTAATGGTTTAGGATTCATACAATATTCGATCATTGTAATAATATCTTGATAATCAGCTAATTTACCACGACCAACATCGCCACAAGCTAACAAACCATAGCCTGGTTCTACAAATTTGATGCCATAAGTCTTGCATCTTTCAATATTACGTTGATTTGCTAAGTTATCATACATATTTACATTCATTGCTGGAGCAATTAGCTTAGGACATGTTGCTGCCATAAATGTCGAAGTGACAATGTCATCACAAATACCATTAGCGATTTTTCCTATAATATTAGCAGTTGCTGGTACAATAACAAAACAATCAGCTTTTTTAGCATAGCTAATATGTTTAATTTGATAACCTTCTTCATCAAAATCATCAAGTAGTACCGGCTTATTAATTAAGGCTCCGATTGTTAAAGGGCTAATAAATTTAGTAGCATTATTAGTCATAATAACTTCAAGGTCATAATCTAATTTTTTTAATGCTCGTAATAAATCACAGACTTTGTAAGCAGCAATACTACCACTTACTCCAACAACAATAGTTTTCATTTTAACTTCCTCTCTTAGTATATGTTAATAGCGGCTTACATACAAATAAAGCAATAATTGTTCCAACTACTGCCTCTAAAATACCGCTAGTTGTTATAATTCCAATTAAATATGTAACAAGAAGATTAAAATCCTGACCAATTGCAATAGCATAACTTTGGCCAAAAATAAAATAAATTCCTCCTAAAACTAAAATGGTATTAACTAAAGAACCAGCTAAACCAGCAATAATTATACCAATATTGTTATTAATTTTAGCTTTTTGGAATTTTTCAAAAATAATTCCAGCAATATAACCAATCAAAACTCTAGGGACAATAGCAATAACTGCACTTAGGATATTTCCACTAATAAATGGTGAAAAAACAAAAGAAGTTATTGTTGGACTAATAGTATTATAAAATAGACTTGAAAGTCCAAAAACCAGTCCAATTAATGAACCACCTTTTTTACCTAGAGTAATTCCGGCAATAATAACTGGGATGTGTAATGTTGTTGCACGCAAAGGGCCAATTGGAATATATCCTAGAAAGGGAATAAATACTAGTAACATTTCAATGGCAATAAACATTGCATACAAGACAAGATTTTTAGTTTTTTTGTTTTTCATTTTTACCTCCACTACCGTTCATAAAGATACGGTGTTAAAATATATTAAACGTTATTTGTAATTAGATAATTAGTGTCAAGTCACTATTAAATATTTACTTAATAACAAAGTAATTATATTACTATCTATATAATAATTCAATAATTTAAATTGCTTATCAATTAGTATAAGTGGTAAAATATAAGTATAGGAGGTTTTATTAAATGAAAAAAGTTGCAGTATTATTTCATGATGGATTTGAAGAATTAGAAGCTTTAAGCGTAGTTGATATTATGCGTCGCGCTAATGTTGAATGTACAATGGTTGGAATGGATAAAGAGGTGGTTACAAGTTCACATCAAATTAAAGTTTCAATGGATTGTATTTATGATAATAACTTAGATGATTATGATATGATCGTTATACCAGGTGGGCTACCAGGAGCTACCAATTTACGTGATGATAATAGAGTTATTGAATTAGTAAAAAGATTTAATGAAAATAATAAATTCATTGGTGCTATCTGTGCTGGACCAATTGTATTACAAAAAGCTGATGTTATCGCAAATAAAACAGTAACTTGTTATCCAGGATTTGAAGATGAACTAACTAGTGCCAATTATCAAGAAGCTTTGGTACAAGTTGATGGTAATATTATTACTGGAAAAGGACCAGCAGCAGCACTGGCTTTTAGCTATACATTATTAGAACAACTAGGGTATGATAGTGATGAATTAAAAGAGGGTATGCAATATAAATACTTAGAAAAAAATATTTAAATTTTACCTCTTTCTTTTATTAGAAATTTGGAGTATAATTACCAATGCAAAGAATGATAATTATAATGGCTAAATTTCAAAGAAAGATCTTTGCAAAGTACGATGTTATGTCGTACTTTTTTCTATTTTAGCTAAATTATATAATACTATAGCCGTAAAATATAACTCAATTATACTATTAATATTGCCAAACATCACAATCAACATTCCTAATATAAGTAATTGAGTTCGATATAAAGAAGTCATTTTTTGATATAAAGAAAAATCAAAATTCATCAAACGATTAATCAAGATAAAAATAATCAATAAAATAGTAATAGCACCAAGCATCGATAAAATAATATGTAACGATGAAAATAAATCTTCACTATCAGGATGATATGGTAAAAAAGACCCTACAAGCATAGTAATAAAACTAGTAGTAATTAAGATCCAATCTGATTTAGTAAAATATGTAAACTGCCGATATATTTTAACTACCTTATATAATAAAAATATCGAAATACAACTGACCCATAATAAATAATAAATACGTAAATCATTTTGATAAGATAAATAAGTAAAATTATTATAAGTCCATGATGTTTTTAAAGATAACAGTATGGTTATGATAAACAATAAGATATACATTTTTTTCCTCCAATAAAAACATTCTAATAAAAATAGAAAAAAAAGCAAATAATAAAAGAAAAAATATATTTTAAAAAGTAAATACTAGTAAAGGAGGAATTAAAATGATAATTAGACTAAAAAGTATCCATGCCAATGTAGTTAATGAAAGTGAAGTAATTGATGGTTCTAAAATTAGCGCACTAATAAAAGTTGGTTATAGCTATAACAAGGATAAAAAGTTAGAAATTGACTATCATATTTCATTAATACAGCATAACAAAAATGTTTTTGTTGTTAAAATTAATTATTTAGTTGAAGAATCAGTTAATCAAAATAATGAAAAAGATATGCTTGATAAAGCTGTTAGTCAATTAGAAAAGCGAATTGAATTAATTTTAGGAATGCTATGCGATGAAATTGGTATAAATTTACTAAGTTGACTTTTATTTAGTCAACTTAGTAACAAACTAATAAAATAATCATATTTTATAGTAGAGGTGGAATATGATAGTTTATATTAATGGAAATGATAATCGCTGTAAGTATTTAGCTAAGTTAATAGAAGCAGATGGTCATCGCGTTGAAACTAATATTAATATGTTAGATGTATGTCACATTCTGTATTTAGGACGTGATGGTGCTGGATTTGAACAAGTTGATTTTAAGCCCAATGCTATTGTAATAACTTTATTAAAAAATCAACGATTATCTTATTTAAGTAAATTAAAAGGTTTTAATTATGAATATTTATATCATGAGGATGATTTTGTTTGGGAAAATACTTTTATTTGTGATGAAGCATTAATAGCTTATATGATTATAGATAATAAAATTTCGTTAGCGAATGCTAAAGTATTGATTTTAGGCTATGGTCATTGTGGTAAAGATTTAGCTAATAAATTAGATGCTTTTAAAGCTAAGATCACTATTGCTAATCGTAATAACCATTACTTTGATGAAGTAATAAAAAAAGGATATTCATATCATTCATTAAATCATTTGAACCTAGATAAATATGATTATGTTATTAATACTATTCCAAAACAGATTTTAACTAGACAAATATTAAGTACCAAAAAAACAGGTTGCAAGATCTATGATATTGCTTCTAAACCATATGGTATGAACATTCAAGATCGTGATGAAAATTATCATCTATTAAAACAATTACCAACAAAATATGCTTATCAAAGCAGTGCTTTAGTTTTATATCAGGCTATTAAGAAAGTTGTTGATCGTTATGCTGGAAAATAAAAAAATTGGAATCGGATTAACTGGATCTTTTTGCTCGTTAGAAAAAACACTATCGGTAATAAAAGATTTAAGTAAGTTAAAGTGTGATTTATATATTTTTGCAAGTGAAAAAATATTAACATGTGATACTCGCTTTGATAAAGCTGATGAATTAATTGAAGAATTAGAAAAATTATCCAAACGTAAAATAATTGATAATGTTGTTGATAGTGAAATTTTCGGTCCTAAAATTCCTTTGGATATTATGTTAGTAATGCCATGTAGTGGTAATACTTTAGCTAAACTGACATATGGTTTAAATGATAACGCTGTAACTATGGCTTGTAAATCAACACTACGAAATGAACATAACGTTGTACTAGCAATAGCAACTAATGATGCTTTAAGCAACTCTGGAAAAAATATAATGCAACTATTAAATACAAAGCATTTCTATTTAGTACCAATGTATCAAGATGATTATATAAAAAAACCAAACAGTATGCTTTTTGATGAAAATCTTGTTATTCCTACATTAATAAATGCATTAAATAACAAACAGATTCAACCGGTATTAGAAGGGAATAAAGATGATTAAAGTTTTAAAATTTGGTGGAACATGTTTACAAAATCAAGAATCTATTGATAAGGTCATCGAAATAATTAAAAAATATGCTGATGATAAATTATTAATTGTTACTAGTGCAATGGGTCGTTATCCTGCCCCATATGCAACTGATACATTAAAATCGTTAGTTAGCCAGGTAAACAGTGATGAATATAGTCGTTTGCTTAGTTGTGGCGAGATCATTAGTAGTATAATTTTGTCTAATGAACTAAAAAAACAGCATTTAAAAGCTATTTCCGTATCATCAAGACAAATTGAATTAAAAACTCATAAAAATAAATTAGTAAATGTTAACCAAAACAGGATTAAAAAATATTTTGAAACGTATGATATTATTATAGTTCCTGGTTTTCAAGGAATTGATAATCGTGGTAATTTAAAGATTTTAGAAAAAGGTGATAGTGATTATACAGCTGCTTATTTAGCGCGGCGGTTAAACCTTGATGAAGTTTATATTTTTAGTGATGTTTGTGGAATATATACTGGAGATCCTAAATATATTTATGATTCTAAATTAATTTGTCATGTTGGCTATAAACAGGCTTTAGATTTAGCTAAACATAAGGCAAGGATTATTTGTTATAAAGCTTTAAATGAAGGATATAAAAAAATTGGTTTTAAAATTAAACTTCGTTCTTATTTAAATGATCAAATTGGAACTTTGATTAATCATGATGATACTAGTATTAGGACAATGTCAATTGACTTTGATTATTGTTTGATTCATTTTGAAAAAACAATTAATTCTAATGATCTTAAATATTTAAATGATTGTTATGGTAAAAATTATTTTGTTGCAACAGAAAATTTAAAAAAATTAGAAACACCTTTTATTAAAATCAAAAACTATACCAAAGTTCATTTTGTTGGCTGTGGTCTTGATAAAGATGAAATATATCGCAATTTTCTTGATAAATTTGCAATAATATCTCAAAATGAAACTTCTAGTTATTATGTTGAAGAAAAAAACTGGCACCAGGATTTAAACTTACTGCATGATATAATTGTTAGGAGTGATTAAAAATAAAAATATTTATTAATTTACTAACCCCATTTAAAGCTGATGATACTATTGACTATGATAAAACTAAAGAATTGATCGATCGTTTAATTGAACAGGGGTGTAATAATTTTGTTATTGGTGGTAATACTGGAGAAGGAGCGACACTAAGTTTTTTAGAATTGAAACATTTTTTACGTTATTTTTGTTTTCATTATCCACAAATAAATATTTATACAGTTATCAATGATTTATCAACCAAAAAAGTAATTCGAAAAATCAATAACCTAAGTGATTTACAAAATCTAAACGGTTTTATTATTAAAATTCCAGAAGTTTCTGGTTTAAAACAACAAGAAATATTTAAACATTTTAATTTTATCGCTTTAACAACTAATAAAAAAATTATTATTAAAGATTGTCAAAAGGTTAAAATTAATGAACAGACTATTTCTAAATTAGTCCAGGAACACAAAAATATTGCTGGAATAATATGTAAATATCATGTAATAGACCATATTGACAATTTTGATGTTTTTTATGATGAAACTTTATTAAAAGATTTTCATTACCAGATAAAATCAGGAATTATCAGTAGTTTAGCTAATTTGGATTATCAAAATATAAAAAAACTAATTACTTCTTCAAATAAAGTAGATCACGATTATTTAATGTTATTATTAAAATATTTTTATCAGGAAAATATTACTAGTACCTTAAAATATGCTCTTAGTCAAAGTGAAAATATTGAATGTTTTACACGACTTCCATTATCAAATATCAGTATAGAATTAAAAAATAATATCGATAGATTATTAAAAATGACAATTAATTGATCTTTGTTTACTAAAATATATAAGGCGGTTAATAATATACCAAACAAATTAATTTAATTTTAGAAAGAATTTTGTTACAATTAGAATAGAAAGTATTAGTAAACATTTGTTAAATATGATAATATGGTTAAACCACACACAATAATAAAGTACTAATAAATGACTAATAATATAATAATGGAGGTAAAAATGAGTAAAGAAAGTGTAAAAATTATTCCACTTGGTGGCCAAGCGGAAATGGGTAAAAGTATGTATTGCATTGAAATAAATGAAAAAATCTTTATTATCGATGCTGGATTTCGTTTCCCAGAAGTTAGTAAATTAGGTGTTGATATAATAATTCCTAGTTTTGATTTTTTAAAAGAAAATGAAGATCGTGTAGTTGCAGTAATTATTACTCACGGTCATGATGATGTTATGGCAGCCTTGCCATATTTATTAGAAACAATCGATGTGCCAATTTATGCACCAGCTTTAACAGCTGATTTGATTGAACAAATGTTGAAACGGTATAAAAAACAAAATAATTTAAAATTAAATTACAATATTACAAGAGTAAAACGCAATGATTCTATTATCATTAGTGATATTCCAGTTGAATTTTTCCCAGTAACTCACTCTATTCCTGGAAGTGTAGGAGTAGCTATTTGGAGTGAAAATGGTTATATTGTTTATAGCGGTGAATTCATTATTGATTTTGGTGCTCCTGAAGGATTTAGATGCGATATCCAGAAAATGATGGAAATTGGAAAAAAAGGTGTTTTAGCATTACTTTGCGAATCATCTTATTCTAAAAATTCCGGATATACTTCACCAAAGCATAAATTAACTGACAAATTAGATCATATTTTTGAAGATAGTGAAGGGCGAATCATAATTACAAGCTATGCCCAAAATATTTTTAGAACTAAAGAAATTGTTGAATTGACCAAAAAATATGGTCGTAAAATAGTTTTCTATGGTCGCGATAAATACGATAGCACTAATAGTATTGTTCGTATCGGACAACAGTTAAAAAAAGCAGTTATTGAAATTCCTAAAGAAATTATTGCTTTTTCAACTGATATTGGTAAGAAAAATGTTGATGATAATTTAGTTGTATTATTAAGTGGAACCCCACAAAGAATTTATCATGATATTTTAGATATAATTGATGGTGGCGATGAATCATTAAAATTAAATGAAAATGACACATTTATTGTTGCTTCACCAGTTATACCAGGAACAGAAAAAATCGCTAATAAAGCAATTAATGAGTTATATAAAACTGATGCTAATATTCATGTTTTGAAAAATAAAGAATTGTGTTCAATGCATGCTTCACAAGAAGATATTAAAGTTATCATTCAAATTTTCAAACCTAAATATTTTATTCCAATTAAAGGGGAATATCAGCACTTTATTTCTAATTTAGATATTGCTCGAAGTATGGAAATAGCTTTTGAAAATGTGGGAATTATTGATAATGGGGAAATATTGACATTTATCGATGGAAAATTACAAGATTACCGTGATACTATTGAAGTTGAAGATGTTATGATTGATGGTATCGGGGTTGGTGATGTTGGTGATAAAGTAATTGATGATCGCATCCAATTATCTAATGATGGAGTTGTGGTTATTGGCGTTACGATTGATAGTCAATCTCGTGATATTATTGCTAATACTGATGTCCAGACACGTGGATTTGTTTATTTAAGAGATTCAGAATACATAATTAAAGGAATTATTGAAA
This sequence comes from Erysipelatoclostridium sp. An173, assembly GCF_963931465.1. GTDB lineage: Bacteria > Bacillota_I > Bacilli_A > Erysipelotrichales > Coprobacillaceae > Thomasclavelia > Thomasclavelia merdavium. Next base: position 1,322,635 of record NZ_OZ007017.1, read on the forward strand.
TTTCTGAAAAATGTGTTGCTGAAATGAAAAACAATCCTAAATTAGAAGCGATTGAAGTTCGTCAGACAATTAAGGATAAAGTTAATAAATATATTTCTAAAGAAACCGGAAAAAAACCAGTTGTTTTACCAATTATAATTGAAGTTTAAGCAAGTTTATTCTTGCTTTTTCTTTTTCATAGTGGTTGCCTGTGTTATAATGATGAAGTTAAGTTGGGAGTGAAAAGAGTTATGGCAAAAACAAGTCGTTCAAAAAAATCCAAACAAGAACAAATAAGTGAAAATCTAAAAATGCGCATTATTGCTGCTGTTGGATTGTTTTTAATTGTTGTAAGTGCCATGAAACTAGGACCAATTGGACAACAATTAAATTTTTTATGTACTTATTTAATTGGTAATTTTGTGGGAATTGGCTATATATTATTAATTATGTTAAGTGGTTATGTTATTTATAAAGCCAAAATGCCAAAACTAAGTAATCCCCGAGCAGTTGGTTTATATCTTGTAATTGGTGCAATTTTAACATTAATGTCGTCTTTTAATGATGATACAATGGTTGGAATAAAAGTTATCAATCAATATATAAATACAGCTCCATGTAATCGTGGTGGTTTTTTAGGTGCTATTTTTTATGGTATCTTAAGCGCATTGTTTGATAAAACTGGTGCAATGATTGCTGAAGGTTTTATTTTAGTTATTGGAATTGCATTACTAGGAAGTAAATTTTATATTGATCATTACAAAAAAATAAACAAAATACACAAGGCTGTTAAAGACGTAAATAATAAGACAAACAGTAAATTTGTTGATTTCTTTTCTAGAAAAAAAGAGCAGGAAAAAGTATTCTTTCCAGAAGAAATTTTTGAAGATGAAAATAAAAAGAAGAAAACTAAAAAAAGTGCTAAACCAGCAGCAAAGATACATTTAGAAGAAGATGATAATATTCCTTCAACATTTGAGTTTAACGATGAATCAATGACATTGGAAATCAAAGATAAACAACCTAAAGTTCATGAATCACAAGAAAAAAATAAAAAAAGTGTTAATAAAAATTATCGATTACCACCACTTAATTTATTAAAAAATTCGACAGCAAAGAAAACTACTAAAAATAAAGATAATGCGCTAACCAAAGCTGAAACCTTAACTGATGTTCTTCATCAATTTGGTGTTAATGCTTCTATTAGTGATATTTTTATTGGTCCATCAGTTACTAAATATGAATTAAAATTAGAAACAGGAACACGTGTCAATAAAATTATGCAGCTTCAAGATGATATTAAATTAGCTTTAGCAGCTAAAGATATTCGAATTGAAGCACCGATTCCAGGTAAAGCGGCTGTAGGAGTTGAAATTCCTAATAGTGTTGCTACTACAGTAAGCTTCAAAGAAGTAATTAAAGATATTCCATTAGAATATCAAAATAGTAAATTATTAGTTCCTTTAGGTAAAGATGTTAGTGGAAAAATTATTTATGCTGAATTAAATAAAATGCCTCATCTTTTAATTGCCGGAGCTACTGGTAGTGGAAAATCAGTTTGCGTAAATACGATAATTTGTAGTATTTTAATGCGTGCTCGTCCAGATGAAGTAAAATTCATTCTTGTCGATCCTAAAAAAGTTGAATTAACAAACTATAATGGTATTCCTCATTTATTAGCACCGGTTGTCACTGATCCTAAAAAAGCAGCAGCAGTTTTACAAGAAGTAGTTGTTGAAATGGAACTCCGTTATGATTTATTTGCCAAAGCAAATGTTAGAAATATTGAATCTTATAATACATACGTAAATAAAAAGAATAATGAATTATCGCAAGATGAACAATTAGAACTTTTACCATTCCATGTTGTTATATTAGATGAGGTTGCTGATTTAATGATGGTTGCAAGTAAACAGGTTGAAGACTGTATCATGCGAATTGCTCAAATGGCCCGGGCTGCAGGTATACATTTAATAGTGGCGACGCAAAGACCTTCTACTGATATTATTACTGGAGTAATAAAAGCTAATATTCCATCAAGAATTGCTTTTGCTGTTTCTTCTGGCGTTGATTCGAGAACTATTTTAGATGCTTCTGGAGCTGAGAAGTTATTAGGAAAAGGAGACATGCTGTTTTCACCAATGGGATCAAGTTCACCGATAAGAGTGCAGGGAGCCTTTGTTTCTGATGAAGAAGTCAGTGCAATTGTCGACTATGCTTCAAGTCAGCAGGAAGCTAATTATGATGAAAAATATATAAATGTTAAATTAAATACTAGTACTTTTGCTTCTTCATCTAAAGAAGAAGAGGAAGATGCTGAATATGAGATGTGTCGTAGCTTTGTAATCAATGCTCAAAAGGCTAGTACTTCGCTATTACAACGCCAATTTAGAATTGGCTATAATAAGGCTGCTCGAATTATTGATCAGCTAGAAGCTGAGGGCGTTATTGGGCCTCAAATAGGTTCTAAACCACGAGAAGTGTATATACGTGGTTATCAAGAAGAAGATATTTAATTTATTATTTTATGATTTAAGACTTCATTTTGCGAAGTCTTTTTTATTTTAATAGTGCTTGATTAATTTTAATTACGGTCTTATTTTTTTGTATTTTAATTTTAATTTTATTAAATTGGTGTATAATATCATATATGTTTGTAAAGGAGTGTCTTATGAAAAAAAGTTATCAATTATCAGGATATACATTACATGTAATTCCAACTAAAAAGTTTAAAAATATAACAATGTCATTGAAATTAGAAAACAAATTAACAAGAGAAAATGTTACTAAACGTTCTTTATTGGCTTTCATGTTGACAGGTGGTACTCAAAATTATCCTTCAACCCAAGCTTTATCAAGACATTTAGAAGATTTATATGGAATGAGTTTTGGAACAAATCTTGCAACAAAAGGAATAGGGCAAGTGTTAAATATTTCTAGTGTTTGTATTAATGAAGCTTTTTTACCATATCAAGAAGATTTATTAAAAGAACAGATAAAAATGTTTAACGATGTATTATTTAATCCTAATGTAAAAGATGGCAAATTTGATGAAAAAACATTTAATATTAAGAAAAAAGAATTGAAAGAACGCTTAATTGCTCAAAATGATGATAAATTCATGTATGGTATTGATCAATTATTTACAAATATGGGTGAAGGTGGCTTTTTATCAATTCGTAATAATGGCTATATCGATGAAATCGATCAAATTTCTAATGAAGAATTGTATCAATATTTACAAGAATGCATTGAAAATGATTCAAAACATATCTATGTTGTAGGTGATGTTAATGAAAATATAGTTGAGACATTTAAAGAAAACTTACAATTTAAAACTAACCCAGCTGCTGTTTATCCAGTTACTAATTTTAAATCAACAAAAAAAGAAGTTTTAGAAGTAATTGAAAAACAAGACATTATTCAATCTAAATTAAATATTGGTTATGTAGTAGATTGCAACTTTAGTGATCCTGGAACTTATGCAATGACTGTTTTTAATGCCATGTTTGGTGGTTTTTCACAGTCAAGATTATTTAGAGTAGTTAGAGAAAAACATAGTTTATGCTATTATATTTCTTCAAGCTATGGTGCTTTTAGTGGCATTATGACTGTTAATGCAGGAATTGAAGGAAAAGATTATCAAAAAACATTGGATTTAATCGCTCAAGAACTTAAAAACTTCCAAGACGGTAAATTTGATGATGATGAAATTAATTTGGCTAAATTAATGTTAAAAAGTTCATTAACTAAAACTAAAGATGAACCAATTAGTTTAATTACTTTAGCATACAATCGTGATTTAACTAATATTCAAGAAACTAATGATGAATATTTAGAAAAATTAATGAGCGTTACTAAAGAAGAAATAATTGCAGCTAGTAAAAAAGTTCATTTAGATACAATCTTTTTACTTACAGGGAGTGATAAATAATGGAAAAGATATATTTTGAAACATTAAAAGAAACTTTATATCATGAAAAAATGGCCAATGGATTACAAGTTTATCTTCTACCAAAAATGGGATTTGAAAAAACTTACGGGTTATTTTCAACTAAGTTTGGAGCTATTGATACAACTTTTATTCCTTTAAATAAAGATGAAATGATTAAAGTTGAAGACGGAATTGCTCATTTTTTAGAACATAAAATGTTTGATATGAGTGATGGTGATGCTTCAGAAAAATTTGCTAAGTTAGGAGCTAGTACTAATGCTTTTACATCTTCAAGTCGTACAGCTTATTTATTTAGTACTACTTCAAACGAATATGCTTGTATTGAATTATTACTAGACTTTGTTCAAAAATTAGAAATCACCCCTGAAAGTGTAGAAAAAGAAAAGGGGATTATTGGTCAAGAAATAAAAATGTACGATGATGATCCAGACTGGCAAGTTTATTTTGGTTCAATTCAAAATTTATATCAACAACACCCAGTTGCTGTTGACATCGCTGGAACTGTAGAAACAGTAAATCGTACTGATAAGGATATGCTTGAATTATGCTACAACACTTTTTATCATCCAAGTAACATGATGATTTTTGTAGTTGGAAATATTGATCCAGATAAAGCAATGGCTACAATTAAAGAAAATCAGGATAAAAAGAATTTTAGTTTAGCTAATCCAATTGTCTTGAAAAAAGTAAATGAGCCTAAGAAAATTAAAACAAAAGAAAAAGTATTAACTATGGATGTTGAAATGAATAAAATAATTGTTTCAATTAAAGTTAATGAAATTCTGGAAAATCCTAAAGATAAAATCAAAAGAGAATTAGCGTTAAACTTACTATTTGATCTATTATTTTCTAAAAGTGCAAAATTATACAATGATTGGTTAAATCAAGGCATTATTAATGATTCTTTTAGCGCAAGTTTTACACAAGAACGTGATTATGCATTTATTCAGATTGGTTGTGATTGCAATGATTATGAAACACTAAAAGAAAAGTTATTAGATTTAATCAAAGATTTTGATACAATTAAAATTGATCAAGAAGACTTTAATCGTATTAAAAAGAAAAATATTGGTTTATTTATTAATATGTTTAATAGTCCAGAAAGTATTGCTAATTTATTTAGTCGTTACTATTTTGAAGGAACAAATGCTTTTGATTTAGTTGATGAAGTTGCAAAATTAGAAATAGATGATATTTACGATGTTTTTAAATATTTTGATTTGCAATATACTAGTGTTTGTATCGTGAAAAAAAATCATTAAGGTAAACGTTAAATCTAAAATAGTTGACACAAGAAGTGCTTATGTTATAATAACGGTGGTAAGAGAGTAAATAAATTTCCACATCATAGATAAGGGAACCTGACTTAAATGGTGGTGTTGAAAACCTGTCTTCGAATAGGGATCCTAAAGCTAATTTAAAGGTGCCCACCTGTACAAAACAGGGAAATATCTAAAAACTCTCTTCCTTTTTTATTTAAGGAGAAAGATTATGAGTCAAATAGATCCAAAATTAATTGCTAGAATTAATGAATTAGCTAAAAAGAAAAAAGAGGGTACTATTACAAAAAAAGAATTAGACGAACAAGCTAAATTAAGACAAGAATATTTAAAAGCTTTTCGTGGTAATTTTAAACAGCAATTAATGGGTATTAAAATTGTTGATGAAAAAGGTAATGATGTAACTCCAAAAAAATTAAAAAGTGAACAGTCTAAAAAATTAAATTAAGCGAATTTTTTTAGTTCGCTTTTTAATTTGGTAGTAATAATCAACATAATTTTAATTAACTAATTTATCTTAATGCTTTCTTAATATTTTTCTACATTTAAAATAACCTAATATTGCGTTATTTTTTTATTTGTGTATAATAGAGTTGAGTTTTTGTGAAAAAAGGAGAAAAGAAAATTAATGGAAAGATCGAGTTTATCAATAGCAGCAATTCGTGCATTAGGTATTGATGCAATTAACAAAGCTAATTCTGGACATCCAGGAATGGTTTTAGGATCGGCACCAGCTATGTATACTTTATTTACTAAAGAAATGAATATTTTTCATAAACAAGCAGATTGGATCAATCGTGATCGCTTTGTTTTAGCTTCTGGTCATGCATCAGCACTTTTATATTCAGTTTTACATTTATCAGGTTTCAATATTTCTATTGATGATCTTAAGAATTTTAGACAATGGGGTTCTGTAACTCCTGGTCATCCAGAATGTGATATCACTGATGGTGTAGATGCTTCTTCAGGTCCTTTAGGTCAAGGGATCCCAATGGCAGCTGGAATGGCATTAGCTGAAAAGTTTTTAGCAACAAAATTTAATCGTGAAGGATTTGATATTGTTGACCATTACACATTTGCATTATGTGGTGACGGTGATATGCAAGAAGGTGTTACTTATGAAGCAGCTTCTTTAGCGGGACACTTATCATTAGGTAAATTAATTGTTTTATATGATGCTAATAATGTTACTTTAGATGGTCCTTTATCAATGTCATTTAGTGAAGATGTTAAAAAACGTTTTGAAGCTGTTGGATGGCAAGTTATCAAAGTAAACGATGGTAATGATGTAAATGCAATCCAAAAAGCTATCCGTAAAGGAAAAAGAGAATTATATAAACCAACATTAATCATCATTAATACTGTAATTGGTTATGGTTCCGCAAATGAAGGAACAAGCAAAGTACATGGTAGCCCATTAGGATATGAAGATGGTAAAAATGCTAAAATATCATATGGTTTTGATCATGAAGAATTCTACGTTCCTGAAGAAGTTTATGAAGATTTTGCAAATACATGTATTAAACGTGGTCGTAATCGCTTTAATAAATGGAACCGATTAATGAAAGAATACAAAAAAGCATATCCTGAATTAGCTCAAGAATTTGATGACGCGATCAATGATAGATACTCATTAGATATTGAAGAGTTAATTAAAAAATATCCTGCTGGACATAATGATGCTACAAGAAATACATCATTAGAAACAATTCAAGAAATTGCCAAACAAAATCCAACATTTTTATCAGGAACAGCAGATTTAGCTTCTTCTACAAAAACAACTATTGCTTCTGAAAAAAACTTTAGTGTTGAAAATTATGATGGACGCAATATTGCTTTTGGGATTCGTGAATTTGCAATGGTTGCCATGATGAATGGGATGACATTACATAAAGGCGTTAGAGTTTCAGCTGGTGGATTCTTAGTATTTGCAGATTATTTTAAAGCAGCTTTAAGAATGGCTTGTTTAATGCATTTACCAATTATTTTACCATTATCACATGATTCTATTGCCGTAGGTGAAGATGGTCCAACTCATCAGCCAATTGAACAATTAACAATGTTACGTTCATTACCAAATATTCAAGTAATTCGTCCTGCTGATGCTAAAGAAATGGTAGCAGCATGGAAAATTGCTATTGAATCTAAAAAAACTCCTACAGCATTAATCTTAACTAGGCAAAATGTTGTTACTTTAGAAGATTCTTCTTATGAAGGAGTTTGTAAAGGAGCATACATTGTTGGTAAAGAACAAAATCGTATTGATGCAATTATCATCGCTAGCGGTAGTGAAGTTAGCTTAGCAATGCAAGCTAAAGATGAATTATTAAAAGAAAACATTGATGTTAGAGTTGTTTCAATGCCATCTATGGAATTATTTGATAAACAAGATTCAGAATATAAAGAAAGTGTTTTACCAAGTAATGTACGCGCTCGTTTATCAATTGAAATGGGATGCGATTTTGGATGGTATAAATACGTTGGTCTAGATGGAAAAACTATGTCAGTAAATACATTTGGTGCAAGTGCTCCTGCTGATGTTGTAATTGAAAGATACGGTTTTACTGTTGAAAACGTTATTAAAAATATTAAAGAAATAATTTAATCGGAGTTAAACTCCGATTTTTTGCTATTTTGACATTATTTTTATTTTCTTTTTGTTAAGCTATAAATGGTGGTATAAATGAAAAGATATAAAATATATAAACTGAATCATAATGTCCATGAACTATTAAAACAATATCCCCAAATAAAAGAAATGCTTATTAATCTAGAACCAAAAAATAATTTTTTTTCTAAACAAATGGAATGTTTCTTTCAACCAAATGAGGGAGTTAGTGATTATATTGAGTATAAATTAAAAAATCGTTATGATTATCATCGCGAAAAAAATAAACATTATATAGATAATCAATTAACTAAAGAACGTCTTACTTGTATTGTTTATGATTATTACATAGTTGTTGAAGCAAATAAAAAAACAAACATATTTATGGACATTATATACCAAATATCAAAAAGTTATGTTATAATGGTGGAGCAATCTAAAAATGTGGAGGTATAAAGATGCTTAATGCCATTATTGGACTTATAATCGGTGCCATTGTTGGATTCTTTGGTGCACGTTATGTGTTTAAAAAACAATTACAAAAAAATCCGCCAATTAACGAAAAGATGATTCGTGCTATGTATATGGAAATGGGTCGTAAACCTAGTGAAGCACAAATCAAAAGAATTATGTCTTCGGTTATGGCACAATATAAATAAGGGGCAACCCTTATTTTTTTGTAAAAAAAGAAGCTAATTACTAGCTTCTAATATTACATCCACTTGATTTTAGATTCAGTTCCATTAATAACTCGTTTTAAATTTGAACGATGTCGATAAATCAAAATTAAAATAACTGCTGCGACAACAATTTTTCCCACTAAAGAAATATCTAAAAATGGGACTGCAAATAATACTGATCCCGATGCAAGGACCGAAGATAACGATACATACTTACTGATTTTTAGAACAATAAAGAAAACTAATAAAGCTAAAATTGATCCAAGTGGTGTAACTGTAAAGAAAAATCCAATAGCGGTTGATACAGCTTTACCACCTTTAAAACCAGCAAATATTGGGTAACAATGCCCGATTACACAAGCCAACGCACATATGTAGGCAACATCGCTATTTAAATTTAGAGCATTTAAAATATAACGTGCTAACAAAGTTACAATTAATGCTTTTGATGCATCAAGTAAAATAACAGCAACACCTGCTTTTTTCCCTAAAACACGGCCAGTATTTGTTCCCCCTAGATTTCCTGAACCATAATTACGAACATCTGTTTTATAAAATAGCTTACCAATTACTAATGCAAAAGGTATCGAACCATAGAGATATCCGCAAATAATTAAAATTATTGAAATTATTATATCCAATTTTATCACCACAACCTATTATATATTATCGTTGTAAAAATGCAATAATCTTTGAAAAAAACATTGAACTTAGGTATAATAGAACAAGCGATTAAAGGAGGCAATTGAATTATATGGCAAATAAGAAGAAATACGATGAGTCTAATATTCAAATCCTTGAAGGGTTAGAAGCAGTTAGAAAAAGACCAGGGATGTATATTGGTTCTACCGATGGCCGTGGTTTACATCATTTGGTATGGGAAATTGTTGACAACTCAATTGATGAAGCATTATCTGGTTACGGTGACAATATCCAGGTTACTATTGGTAAAGATAATAGTATAAAGGTAGCTGATCATGGGCGCGGAATGCCTACAGGTATGCATGCTTCAGGAAGACCAACTACAGAAGTTATTTTAACTATTCTTCATGCAGGTGGTAAATTTAATGAAGATGGTGGTTATAAAACTTCAGGTGGTTTACATGGGGTTGGGGCATCTGTTGTAAATGCTCTTTCAAAATGGTTAGAAGTAACAATTCACCGTGATGGAAAAATCTGGTTTCAGCGTTTTGAAGATGGTGGGAGCAAAATTGGTAAATTAAAAGTAATAGGTAAAACTAATACAACAGGTACAACAATTCATTTTTTACCTGATCCGTCTATTTTTTCAATTACTGAATTTAATTATTCAACTATCAGTGAACGATTAATGGAAAGTGCTTTTTTATTAAAAGGCATTAAAATTGATTTATTTGATGAAAGAACTGATAAACAAGAAACTTTTCAATATGAAAATGGTTTAACAGCATTCGTTGAATATTTAAACTATGAAAAAGAAACTTTAAATAAAATCATTAGTATTGAAGGAATAAACAATGAAATTGAAGTCGATGTAGCAATGCAATTTACAAGTGGTTACCAGGAAAATACATTATCTTTTGTTAATCTGGTTCGAACTAGTGATGGGGGAACTCATGAAACTGGCTTTAGAACAGCATTAACACGTACATTTAATGAATACGCTAGAAAATACGGTCTATTAAAAGAAAAAGATAAAAATTTAGAAGGTAACGATGTACGTGAAGGATTGTCAGCTATTATTTCAATTAAAGTTCCAGAACATTTTTTACAGTTTGAAGGACAGACTAAATCAAAATTAGGAACACCGGAAGCAAGAAATGTTGTTGATACTGTTGTTTATGAAAAATTAAGTTACTATTTAGAAGAAAATAAAGAAACAGCAGATACATTAGTTAAAAAAATGATTAAAGCTGCTCAAGTACGTGATGCGGCTAGAAAAGCTCGTGAAGCAGCTCGTAAAGGAAAAGGAAATCGCCAGGAAAAAATCTTGAGTGGTAAACTTGCACCAGCACAATCTAAAGATCGAAAACTAAAAGAATTATATTTAGTCGAAGGGGATTCAGCTGGTGGTAGTGCTAAACAAGGACGAGATCGTAAGTATCAGGCAATCTTGCCGTTACGTGGTAAAGTAGTAAATACCGAAAAAGCAGCCATGGCTGATATTTTAAAAAATGAAGAAATCGCAACAATTATTAACACTATCGGAGCTGGAGTAGGCCCAGACTTTAATGAAAAAGATAGTAATTATAATAAAGTTATTATTATGACCGATGCTGATACTGATGGTGCTCATATTCAAATTTTATTATTAACTTTTTTCTATCGTTATATGCGCGATTTAATTACAGCCGGAAAAGTATATATCGCTTTACCGCCATTATATAAAGTTTCTAAAAAAACTGGTAAAAAAGAAGAAATTATTTATGCTTGGGAAGACGATGAATTAGAAGCGGCTAAAAAGAAAATTGGCCGCGGATATACTGTTCAACGTTACAAAGGTCTTGGTGAGATGAATGCCTCTCAATTATGGGAAACTACGATGAATCCAGAAACAAGAACACTAATCCAGGTAACTATTGATGATGCTGCTATTGTTGAAAGACGAGTATCTGTATTAATGGGTGATAAAGTAGAACCTAGACGAGAATGGATTGAACAAAATGTTCAATTTACATTAGAAGATAATTATAGTATTGATTAAGGAGATTGATATTGTGGATAAAAAAATAATTATGTCATTAGAAACCATAATGGGGGACCGTTTTGGTAAATATTCTAAATATATTATCCAGGATCGGGCATTACCTGATGTTCGAGACGGGTTAAAGCCAGTTCAACGTCGAATCCTTTATTCAATGTATAAAGAAGGAAATCTACATTCAAAACCATATCGTAAGTCAGCTAAGACAGTCGGTAATGTTATTGGTAACTATCATCCTCATGGTGATACTTCAGTATATGATGCCATGGTTCGTTTATCTCAAGATTGGAAAATGCGCGCACCATTAGTAGATATGCAAGGTAATAATGGTTCTATTGATAATGACCCTGCAGCAGCAATGCGTTATACTGAAGCAAGATTAGCACCAATTGCTGAAGAATTATTACAGGATTTAGATAAAGATACTGTATTAATGTCATTAAACTTTGATGATACTGAATACGAACCAACTGTTTTACCAGCAGCATACCCTAATTTATTAGTTAATGGAGCAACTGGTATTTCAGCTGGTTATGCAACTGAAATACCACCTCATAATCTAGAAGAAGTAATTGATGCTACCATTTATCGTATCAAACATCCTAAATGTACTTTAGAAAAAATTATGGATTATATAAAAGGACCTGATTTCCCAACTGGAGCTATTGTTGAAGGGAAACAAGGAATTTTATCAGCTTTTAAAACTGGTAAAGGCAAAGTAATTGTTCGTAGTAAAACAGAAATCGTTGAAGAAAAAAACATGAACAAAATTGTCATTAGTGAAATCCCATATGAAGTTAATAAAAGCGAATTAGTTAGAAAAATTGATGAAATTCGTTTTAATCGTCATGTTGATGGAATTATCGAAGTTCGTGATGAATCAGACCGTAGTGGTTTACGAATCGTTGTTGACTTAAAAAAAGATATTTCCGTACAAAATACCTTAAACTATTTATATAAAAATACTGATTTACAAAAAAATTACAATTACAACATGGTTGCAATTAAAGATAAAAGACCTGTATTAATGGGTATTTTAGAAATTTTAGATGGATATATTGCTCATCAAATCGATGTTGTAACTCGTAGTTGTCAATATGATTTAAATAAAGCTAATAATCGAAAACATATTGTCGAAGGTTTAATTAAAGCAATTTCTATTTTAGATGATGTTGTAAAAACTATTCGTCAATCTAAAGATAAAGCTGATGCTAAGAAAAATTTAATTGCTAAATATGATTTTACTGAAAAACAGGCAGAAGCTATTGTAATGTTACAATTATATCGTTTAACAAATACTGATATTGTAACTTTAGAAAATGAAAATAAGCAATTAGATGAACAAATTACATATTTACAAAGTATATTAAATAGCGAATCAGTTTTACATAAAGTTATTATTGATCGTTTAAATTCAGTAAAGAAAAAATATCCAATGCCACGTCTTTCAAAAATCCGTGATGAAATTCAAGAAATTAAAATTGATGAACAAGCAATGATTTTATCAGAAGATACTAATGTCTCAATTACAAGAGATGGTTATATTAAAAGAATTAGTACCCGTTCTTTAAAAGCAAGCGAAGGAACGCCATTTGGTAAAAAAGAAAACGATTATTTAGTAGCACTATATAAAGCTAATACCCTTGATCATTTATTATTATTTACTGATGCTGGTAACTATCTATTTGTTCCTGTTTATAAAATTGATGAATTTAAATGGAAAGATGCCGGTAAACATATTAGCTATTTGATAAAATTAAATTCTAATGAAAAAATAATTGGGTCTATTTTAGTAAAAGATTTTAATTTACCATTATATGTTTTACTCGCAACTAAAAATGGTCAAATAAAAAGAACGGCTTTATCAGAATTTAAAGTATCTCGTTATACAAAACCATTAAAATGTATTAAATTAAAAGATAATGATCAAGTAATCGGGGTTAAATTAACTGATAATAATCAAGGAGTTGTTTTAACAACTAAAGCTGGTTATGGTATCTTGTATTCTGAACAAGAAGTTTCTACTGTGGGTATTAAAGCTGCTGGAGTTAAAGCTGCTAATTTGAAAAATGATGAATTAGTTAGTCTTAATATATTTAATCCAATGGCTAATTGTTCTTTAATTGTTATTAGTGATGAAAATGGCATTAAACGAATTAAAATAAGTGATATTACGCCATCAAGTCGTACTAAAAAAGGTGTATTATTATACAAAAATCCTAAAAGTAAGATAATTAATGTTAAAGATGCAAAAATAGTTGATAATAATCAAGAATTTTCAATTATTTTAAATGATCAAACTGTTTATAGTTATAAAGCAACTGACTTTAATTATGCTAATTTAGTTCAAAAACCAACTGTTCGCAATAAACTTACAAAAATACAAATGATTGGGGATGTATATATCGATAAACCAATTACAACCGATGATTATCATCCTGAACAAAAAATCGAAGTTGATCAAAAAGTGTTTGAACAACCAAAAGAAAGAACTTTATTAGATGATTTAAAAGATAATGCTGATGAAAAAAAATCGCAAGATAATAATCAGACTAAATATGAAAAGATTAGTTTAGCGGATCTTTTAAATGAAGATGATTTTTAAAACCGTAAATTTATTTTTACGGTTTTTCTTTCATATATTCGCGCAATAATTTAATTAACGCTCTTTTTTCAAGGCGAGAAACATAAGAACGTGATATATTTAATTTTTTAGCAATTTCTTTTTGGGTATATTTTTTAGTATTATTTAAACCATAACGCATTATTAAAGTATCTTTTTCACGACCATCAAGAATATTAAAATATGTTTTAAACTTATCGATGGTATCATTACGATCAACTATATCAATAAATTCTTCTTGATTACTGCTTAAAATATCACCTAAAACTATTTCGCTGCCATCTTTATCAATACCAATGGTTTCATTTAAAGATACATCTAAACTAGTTTTTTTATTAGTTCTTAAATGCATCAAAATCTCATTTTCAATACATCTAGAAGCATATGTTGCTAACTTGGTTTTATGATTTTGTTTATAGCTATCAACGGCTTTAATTAGTCCAATTGTACCAATGGAAATTAAGTCTTCTTGTAAATCTTTACTATTCTCATATTTTTTTGCAATATGGGCTACTAATCTAAGATTACGTTCAATTAAAACATTTCGAGCATCCTGGTCACCATTAAAAAAGCGCTCTAAATATTTTTCTTCTTCTTTAGCACTCAAGGGTAGTTCAAATGATTTAGATTTGATATAAGATAAAAAAAAGCCATTAGTTAATAATTGTAATAACATTGAAAACATTATTGCCACCTCTGATACATTTTACGAAAGCAAACAGTTTTTATGACATAATAATACAAATTTAGTTTTATTAGTAAATATATTTTTAATTCTTGTACTTTAAAATCATATTAAAATAAGGTACAATGGTTGTGGTTTAAAAAGGAGAGTATATGACAGAAGAAATTAGATGTTTTGGCTGTGGAGCCGTTATTCAAAGTGAAGATGAAAAGAAAATTGGATTCGTTCCTAAAAATGCTTTAAATAAAGATGTAATTCTTTGTAAACGCTGCTTTCGTTTGAAAAATTATCATGAATTACAAAAAACTAGTTTAACTAATGATGATTTTTTAAAGATATTGCAAGAAATAGGAAACCATAATTGTTTAGTTGTTTATATAGTTGACTTATTTGACTATAATGGCAGTATCATCAATGGTCTAACAAGACATTTAAACAACAATGATATTTTAGTAGTAGGTAACAAGCGTGATGTTTTACCAAAATCAGTTAAAGATATTAAAATTGAACACTGGTTAAGACGCCAATTAAAAGAATCAGGAATTAAACCGGTAGATGTTATTTTATCGAGTGCTGTTAAAAATTATAATCTTGATTTATTAATTGATAAAATTGAACAATATCGTAACAACAGAAATGTTTATGTTGTTGGAGTTACTAATGTTGGTAAATCATCATTGATAAATGCATTATTAAAACATTATAGTCAAAGCGAAAATCTAATTACAACTAGTGAATTTCCTGGAACTACATTGGATTTAATTGAAATACCGTTAGATGATGACAGTTATTTATATGATTCACCAGGAATAATTAATGACCATCAAATTGCTCATTTAGTTAAAGATGAAGATTTAAAAATAATTATTCCTAAAAGTGAGTTGCGGCCAATTAGTTATCAGTTAAATTCTCAACAAACTTTGTACTTTGGTGGTCTAGCTCGTTTAGATTATATTAAAGGTGAAAAAACTTCATTTACTTGTTTTTTCCCAAAACGATTAAAAATTAATCGTACAAAATTAAGTAATGGTGATGCTTTATACAATCGACATTTAACATTACAACCAGAAATTGAATCAATAAAAGATATTAATGACATGGCTGTTCATGTATTTAAACTTCCAAATTATAAAGTTGATATTGTCATTTCTGGTTTAGGTTTTGTAAGTATAAATTGTCCTGGTGGCAATATAAAAATTCATGCACCTAAAAGTGTTGGGGTATTTATAAGAGAAGCATTGATATAGAAAGGATAGAATTTATGTTAACAGGAAAACAAAAAAGATATTTAAGAGGGATTGGTCATAATTTAAATGCAATCTTTCAAATTGGTAAAGACGGTGTTCATCAAAGTCAAGTTGATAGTATTGATGATGCCTTAACAGCTCATGAATTAATTAAAGTAAAAATTCTAGAATCTTGTATGCAATCAAAAAATGAAATTGCAATCGAATTGAGCATGAGAACAAAAGCTGATGTAGTTCAAATATTAGGTCGCACTATTTTATTATATCGACCTAGCGAAAAAGAAATTTATCGTTTACCATAATGAAAATTGGTATTTTTGGTGGTAGTTTTGATCCTATCCACCGTTCTCATGTTCGCGTAATTGAAGAATCAATCAGACAATTAGAATTAGATAAAATTTTAGTTGTTCCTACTGCTAATAATCCTTGGAAAGATTCATCGGGAGCAACTAAAAAACAACGCCTTGCAATGTTAGAAATTGCGCTAGAACGTTATTCTAAAGTTGAAATTTGTGATTATGAAATAAAACAAAAAAACAAAGAAAAAAACTACACAATTGATACAATAAAATATTTAAAAACAATTTATCCTAACGATCAGCTATACTTTATTATGGGAATGGATCAAGCTAGTCTTTTTCATAAATGGTTAGCTGCAAAGGAAATAAGCGAATTAGTCCAGTTAGTTGTATTTGATCGAATTGGTTATCAAACAAATGAAAATATTAAAAAATACCATTTTATTAAGTTAGATTTAGTAGCAACCGATGATGCTAGTAAACATATTCGAAATGGTAATTTGCATGCTTTAAATCCTGAAGTATTGAAATACATAGTAAATAATGGGATCTATTTAGAAACTATTATAAAAAGTAAAATGTCTAAAAAACGTTATCGTCATACAGTAAGTATGGCTAAACTAGCTAAAAAATTTGCTAAAAAAAATGATTTAGATGAAACAAAAGCTTATGTTGCTGGTATGTTACATGATATTGCTAAAGAAATGGAATATGATAAAGCTTTACAAATAATGCAAGACCATTATCCAGCATATATCGATAAACCAGTTCCGGTTTGGCATCAATGGTTATCTGAATATGTTGCTAAAACTGAATATTTAGTAGATGATAAAGAAATATTACAAGCAATTAGACATCACACAACAGCATCATTAAATATGTCTAAATTAGATATGTGTATTTATACAGCTGATAAATATGATCCTAGCCGTGATTACGATTCATCAAAGGAAATTGCATTATGTAAAAAAGATATCGTTGCAGGTTTTAAGGCTTGTTTACAAGATTTTTATGATTTTTCTTCTAAAAAAGGACGAGAAATTGATAAAAGCTTTTTTGAAATTTATAACAAATATGTAAAAGGAGATATAAATGAATAAATTAGAAATAATTGTAAAAGCATTAGATGATAAATTAGGTAAAGATATTGTAGCTATTGATATGCAGCTTGCAAGTCCAATGTATGATACATTTGTTATTTGTTCAGCTGAAAATGAACGATTAATGAACGCATTACGTGACAGTGTTGAAGAAAAATGTCATGAACATGGATACGAAGTTAAAAGAATTGAAGGACGTCGCAATAGTAAATGGTTATTAATGGATTTTGGTGATATCGTTGTTCATATTTTCGATATCGATGAACGTGAAGTATATAATTTAGAAAAATTATGGGCTGACATGCCAAAAATTGATATTTCTGGGTATTTACAATAATGTCATATGAAAATTTTGCTTACTATTATGATAGTTTAATGGATGACCAGTTTTATCAGGATTATTATCAATTCATTAATCAGCACGCTAAATTTAAAAGTGTTCTTGAACTAGGATGCGGTACAGGAGAAATAGCTATTTTATTGGCTAAAGATAAAAAACAAGTTTATGCAACTGATTTATCAAAGGATATGCTTGAAGTTGCTAGAATGAAAGCAATGGATGCTAATGTTGATTTACTATTAGGTAGAATTGATATGACTGATTTTGAAACTAATCAGGCAGTTGATCTGGTTTTATGTTTATGTGATTCCTTAAATTATGTTTTAAGTAAGAAAAAGGTTTTAAAAACATTTAAAAACGTATATGATTCTTTAAAATATAATGGCACTTTTATTTTTGATGTTAATAGTCTATATAAAACAGACCAGATTTTAGATAATTATCTTGAAGAAGAAAATGATGATGATTTTTATTTTAAATGGGCTGTAAAAAAAGTGGCTCCAGGAAAAGTAGAACATTACGTTGAAATTATTGATAAAGAAAACAATGATCACGTTCAAGAAGTCCATCATCAACAAACTTATGATATTGACACATATTTAAATCTATTAAAACAAGCTGGTTTTAATAAAGTTGAATATTATGGTGAATTTGAACCATATCACCAAGAAAGTCAACGAATTATTTTTGTTTGTCATAAAACAAGGGAGGAAGTTAAATGATAGGTATTATTGGTGCAATGGAAGAAGAAGTTGCAGCTATAAAAGATTTTCTTGAAATTCATGAAGAAAAAACGATTCTTGACTGTACCTTTTATCAAGGAACAATGGCTAATAAAGAAGTAGTATTATTACAAGGTGGAATCGGGAAAGTAAATGCAGCTATTTGTACTACATTATTACTTACAAATTTTCCAATTGATTATGTAATTAATATCGGATCTGCCGGTGGATTATCATTAAATCAAGAAGTAGGAGATATTATTATCTCAAATGAAGTTTGTCAGCATGATTTTGATATAACTGTTTTTCCTAATCGAATCATTGGTGAAGTTCCTGGTTTGCCAGCACGTGTTCCTGCTAACAAAGATTTAATTGCGACAGCTAAAAATATTTTAAAAGAACTTAATCAAAGATGTGAAACAGGGTTAATTGTTTCTGGGGATCAGTTTATTGCTAAAGAAGCTCAAGTAGATACTATTAAGAAAAATTTCAGTGATGCAAAATGTGCTGAAATGGAAGCTGCAGCTGTTGGACAAACATGCTATAAGTTTAATGTTCCATTTATAATTACTCGATCATTAAGTGATGTTTATGGAAAAGGTGATTCATCAATCCAATTTGATGAATATTTGAAAAAAGCCGCTTCAACATCAGCAGAATTTTGTTTTACTTTAGTTAAGGAGCATAAATAAATGCAAAATATAGAATTACTAGCACCAGCAGGTAGTTATGAGGCATTAGTTGCTGCTATTCAAAACGGCGCTAATGCCATTTATTTAGGTGGTAACGAGTTTAGTGCTCGAGCTTTTGCCACTAATTTTAACCGTGAGGAATTACAAAAAGCAGTTGATTATAGTCATTTAAGAAATGTTAAAATATATGTCACTGTTAATACATTATATGAAGATAATCAATTTAAACAACTCCATGACTATCTTTTGTTTTTAGCGAATATTAACGTTGATGCATTAATTATTCAAGATATTGGTTTGATGGATTATGTAAAAAAATATTTTCCTCAATTTGAAATTCATATGTCAACGCAAACTAGTGTTCATAATTTAGAAGGGGTAAAATATTTTGAGGAAAAAGGTGTTGACCGTGTAGTATTAGCTCGAGAAAACACAGTCGCTGAAATCAAAAATATATGCCAAAATACTGATTTAGATATTGAAGTATTTGTTCATGGAGCTCTTTGTATGTCATATTCAGGGCAATGTTTGATGTCAAGTATGATTGCTAAAAGAAGCGGTAATAAAGGTGCTTGTGGTCAGCCTTGCCGTTTAGCTTACAAATTACAAAAAAATGGTCAAGATTTAAATGAACAACCTTTATATTTATTATCGCCAAAAGATTTATGCACGATTGAAAATATTGATCAATTAATAGAAGCAGGGATTACTTCATTTAAAATTGAAGGGCGAATGAAACGGCCTGAATATGTTGCCATTGTAGTTAAACAGTATCGTGAAGCAATTGATGCTTATTTTCATTCAAAAAAATTAAATAATATACCTGAAAGAATTTTGAAAATGAAAAAAATGTTTAATCGAGGTTTTACAGGTGGTTATTTATTAAATGATCAAAGTTTTATGGCGAAGGATTTTCCTGGTAATCGTGGTATTGAAGTAGCAAAGGTTATTAGTTACGATGGTAAAAAAAGAATTGTTAAATTAAAATTGCTAAATGAATTAAAACAGGGTGATCGCATTAATTTTGCTAGTATTGAATTAACGAGAACAATTACAAAATTATTTGAAAAAGGACGACTTGTAAATTCAAGCCAAAAGGGAAAAGTTGTAGAAATCGAATTAAATCAACCGGTTAAAACTAATGAAAAAGTTTTTAAAATAATCGATAATAATTTAATTGAAGAAGCAAAAGCCAGCTACAACAATGAAAATATTAAAAATCCAATCGATATGATATTTATAGGATCCCTAAATTCTACACCGCTTTTAACAATAAAATACCAAGATCTGATTATAACAATAAAATCAAATCAAAAAATCGAATTAGCTTCAAATGTACCATTAGACACACAAAGAATTTTTAAACAATTAACTAAATTAGGAAATACTGTTTTTAATGCCAATAAAATTGATATTGATTTCCCTGATAACGCTTTTTTCCCGATTAAAGAAATTAACGAAATGCGTCGTCAAGGAATTGAACAGCTAATTCAAAAAATAACACTTAAAAACAAAATTAATATTGAATATCCTGAAGTATCATTACACCATGTTCCAAAAAGAATAAAAGGAATTGATGTAAGAGTCTATAATTTAAAACAGCTTGAAGCACTAATTAATGAAGATATTCATCGTTACTATTTTCCACTTTCTAAAGATTTAGATAAAGCAATTGATTTAGCAACAGGTTTTAATAAAAAAATCGTTCCTTTTACTGGTTTTTTATCTAATTCAAAACAAATTAATGAATTTAAAGAAAGTGACTTATACTGTAAAGTTGATGAAATATTAGTAGGGGATTATGGTGCTTTACAAATATTTAATGATAAAAAATGTCTTTTAGATTTCAACTTTAATCTTTATAATAGTTATTCATTAAATTATTTTAATAACTATGCAGCTGTATTATCATTAGAAATGAGTAAAAATATGATTAATAATTTAAATGATATTAATCAAGAATTAATTCTTGTTGCTTATGGAAAAACTATTAATATGCATTTAAAACATTGTATAATCAGTGATTATTATTTTAACTGTAAAAAAGAAAAATGTAATTTATGTCATCAGGGACATTATAATTTAGTAGATCGAAAAAATGAAAAGTTTACAATTTTAACAGATGATAATTGTAATAACCTTGTCTTTAATAGTCATTGTTTATATTTGGAAAACGTTAGTGATGTTGATGTTGACTATATTTTACTATCTTTTAGTGATGAAAATTGTGAAGAATGTAAAAAAGTATTTTATGATTTTCAAAACAATATTATTTTAGGTAAGCCACGTCAAATTAAACTTAAAACTAGACCAACAAACGGATATTTTTATGATTAACATGAAAACAGAGTAATAGAAATTACTAATAAGTAAGGACTATACTTTTGTTTTTTCTTTTATATTGTATAATAATATAAAGATAATAATTATTAATCAAAAAGAGAGGGATTAATATGACAACAAAAAAGTCAAGAGTATTTATTACTGGTGATATTCATTGTCCAATAGATATTGATAAACTTAATTCTAAATGTTTTGATGAAGGTAATAATTTAACTAAAAATGATATCTTAATTATTTGTGGAGATGCTGGTTTTGTATGGAATGGTGGTAACCGTGATAAAAAATGGATTGAATGGATTTCTAGAAGACCTTGGACTACTGTTTATGTTGATGGTAACCATGAAAACCATAATTTGTTAAAAACATATCCAGTCATTGATTTTTTTGGTGCAAAAGCTCATAAAATAAGCGATTCGCTATTTCATATTAAAAGAGGGGAAATAATGACGATCAATGACGAAACTTATTTTTGTTTTGGTGGTGCTTTTTCTCACGACATTGAATATCGCATCGAAAATATTAGCTGGTGGCAAGATGAATTACCAGTTCAAGAAGAAATAGACAATGCTATTGCAAATTTAAAAAAATATCATAATCAAATCAATTATATTATCACTCATGATGTTCCTTCTAGTATAAATATGCATTTAGGATATAATATACCGATCATGGATTATTACACTCATGGAAAATATATCCACTTATGTAACTTTCTTCAAAATATTTTAGAATCAGTAAATTTTGATGCCTGGTTTGCAGGACATTATCATATAAATAAACTAATCGGTGGTGTCCAAATTCTCTATCAGGATATCATAGAAATAAAAAGAACGAAAGATAGTTATCAATGCTATGAAAAAGTAAAAAATAAAATTAACGAAATAAATTCTAAAAAATATACAAAAGAAGAACTTGAAGAATTATTTAGAGAAGAAAAATTATATATTAGTTATCAAAAAATTGATACAATCGATAATTTTGGATATGGTGAAAATGCTATTGAAGCGGAAAAATTTTTTGATGTTGAAACAACTGAAGATGAACTTGATGCAGTTATGGCTTTATACAATTCTTATTTAGTAAAAAAATATACTAGAGAAGACTAATTAATTACAACTCTCTTAGCATGTTAATAATGCTAAGAGAGTTTTTATCAATTAGTGATTAAATTTTGATTGTTTTGGCAAAATGATATCATATTTAATTTTTATAAACTACACTACTGTTGATGATTAAGAACCAATGGGTGTATAAACTCTTAAAATATATATCGACAATTTTAAAATATAAACTTGTAATATTTAAACAGTTTATGTAGTTTATTATCTAAAAAAGATAAAAAACATTTACTATAATTCTAATTTTTTTAGTTTAATTCAAAATATTGTTGCAACTGATTATTGAAAATGCTAAAATCTATTTAGCGGAGGTGTACCAATGATAGATAAAGATTTAGCAGCAAGATTAAAATCTTATCGGAATTTCAAACATTTGACACAAAAAGATGTTGCAGCATATTTAAAAGTACCTCATTCAGCTATTTCTGATATAGAAAACGGGAAAAGAGATATTACTGTTAGTGAATTACGAATTTTTTCTAACTTGTATGGTAGAAGTGTAGAAGAAATAATGAGCGGGAAAAAGTATGATTATTATAATATTGCAAATATTGCACGTCTTTTAACTGAATTACCTGATGATGATTTAAAAGAGATTATGTTTATTATTGAATATAAAAGAAAAAGAAACGAAGAAAAAATGAAGAAGTAATTTAACGCATTACTTAAATTTAAAAAAGCTGGGTTCATTTCAAGATCCAGCTTTTTTATTTTATAACTTTAACAACTTTTTAAATTCTTCTAAAACCAATTTACCGTCACTTAAAACTAGATCAGTACATTCTTGATAAGTTTCACTATTATAATATTTAACATCTACAATTTCATTTTCAATCGTAACTATTGCATATGTTCCAAAGCCATAAGAACCCCGATTTATCATCACACTACCAGGATTAATGATATAATGATTATTTATATTGCTTAAAGAAGGGACATGAGTATGTCCATGAAAACAAATATTAATATTATGCTCTACCATATAATTATATAAATAATCATCTCCTTGATATACTTGATGTTGTTGTCCATGAACAACTAAAAAACGATAGTTATCTTTTTGAAACTCAATTTCTAAAGGAAAATCTGCCTCATCATGATTTCCTTTTACAGTAAGATAACCTTTAAGCAGTTTATTATCACGTTCTAGCGACGAATCACCACAATGGATATAAAAATCCATGTCTGGGTATTTCATTGTTATCTGCTCAAATAAATCGTTTTGTAAATGGGTATCACTAACAACTAACAATTTCATTTTAATAAACAAACCTCCTTTATTTATAATTATTCTTTATATATAATAACATGTAATTTTTTAGAATTGAAATATTTACATGTTTTATTAAAAATTTTTTATTGTAAATATTAAATGATTTAATCAAGATAATTTGTATTTTTGTTTATAAAAATAGATTAAAAGAAACAAGAAAGTGTTTACATTCTCATTTTTTCGGTGTAAAATTAACGTAGGTTGAAAAGAAGGAGTGTATATAATTATGAAAACTATTTTATTAGTATGTTCAGCAGGTATGTCTACTAGCTTATTAGTAACAAAAATGGAAGCTGCTGCAAAAGAAGCTGGTGTAGAATGTAAAATCTTTGCATTACCATTCTCTGATGCACCAAGAGTATTAGAAGAAGTTGATTGCATTTTACTTGGCCCACAAGTAAGATTCCAAAAAGCTGCAATCGAAAAATTAGCTGCAGGACGTAAAGCTGGTCCTATCCCTGTTGACGTAATCGATATGAGAGATTATGGAACAATGAACGGTAAAGCAGTATTCGAATCAGCAATGAAAATGATTGGATAATTAATGAAAAGGTATTGTTATAATACCTTTTCTATTATATTTAGAGGAGAAAAAAATATGGCAACTAGAATTATGTTAGTTTGTGCAGCTGGTATGTCTACTAGTTTATTAGTAACTAAAATGGAAGTAGCTGCAAAAGAAGCCGGTGAAGAAGTAGAAATCTTTGCTTTACCTTTATCTGAAGGTGAAAAAATCATTAACACTGTAGATTGTGTATTACTTGGCCCACAAGTAAGATATGCAAAAAAAGAAGTAGAGCAAATCATCAAAGAAACAGGTAAAGATATTCCTTATGATGTAATTGAAATGAAAGATTACGGAATGATGAATGGTAAAGCTGTTTACGAATTTGCAAAAAAATTGATGGGTAAATAATTTAAAATGGGTAGCAATACCCATTTTTATTTTTACTAAATTTTATTCAAATTTTTATTTGGGGTTTTATAATATTTGTTACTATGATATAATATCCTAAATATTAGGAGGTAAATGATTGATGCAAAAAGGTATAATTACAGTAGTAGGAAAGGATCAAGTTGGAATTATTGCCAAAGTATGTACTTTTCTAGCTGAAAAGCAAATAAATATCTTAGATATTTCACAAACTATTATTCAAGGATATTTTAATATGATGATGATTGTTGAACTAACATCTGTAATTGATGAATTTGGTTCTGTTTGTGATGAATTAAATAATTTAGGGGCAGAAATAGGTGTAAACATTAAATTACAACATGAAGATATTTTTAATAAAATGCACCGTATTTAAGGAGATTAATGATGATTAATTTATTTGAAGTTACAGAAACAAATAAAATGATTGAACAAGAAAACCTTGATGTCAGAACCATTACACTAGGGATTAGTTTATTAGACTGTATGGATCATGATATCGATGTTTTATGTCAAAATATTTACAATAAAATTACAACAGTGGCCAAAGATCTTGTGGCAACAGGCAAACAAATTGAAATGAAGTATGGTATCCCAATTGTCAATAAACGTATCTCTGTAACACCAATAGGATTTATTGGTGCAAATGCATGTAAAAGCACTGATGATTTTGTAAAAATTGCCAGAACATTAGATGAATGTGCTAAAAAAACAGGGGTAAATTTTATCGGTGGATACAGTGCTATTGTTTCTAAAGGAATGACAAAAGCTGAAGAATTACTAATTCGCTCTATTCCTGAAGCAATGAAAGTAACAAACAATGTTTGTAGTTCTGTCAATGTTGGATCAACAAAGACTGGAATAAATATGGATGCAGTAAAATTAATGGGGGAAATTATTCACGATACTGCAGATTTAACTAAAGAAAATGATTCAATTGGTTGTGCTAAATTAGTTGTATTGTGTAATGCTCCTGATGATAATCCATTTATGGCTGGTGCTTTCCATGGGGTTAGTGAAGCTGATGCAGTAATTAATGTAGGTGTTAGCGGTCCTGGTGTTGTAAAGAATGCAATAAACAAAGCTAAAGGTAAAGATTTTGGTGAGTTATGTGAAATCATTAAAAAAACAGCTTTCAAAATTACTAGAGTAGGACAGTTAGTAGCTTTAGAAGCATCTGAAAAACTAGGTATTCCTTTTGGAATTATTGATTTATCATTAGCACCAACTCCAGCAATCGGAGATAGTATTGCTGATTGCTTAGAAGGAATGGGATTAGAAAGTGTTGGAGCACCTGGAACAACTGCAGCCCTTGCAATTTTAAATGATCAGGTTAAAAAAGGTGGCGTTATGGCTTCTTCTTATGTTGGGGGATTAAGCGGTGCTTTTATTCCAGTTAGTGAAGATCAAGGGATGATCGATGCTGTTAATCGTGGTGCTTTAACTTTAGAAAAATTAGAAGCAATGACTTGTGTATGTTCAGTAGGACTTGATATGATAGCTATTCCTGGTAGTACATCACCAGCTACAATTTCTGGAATTATTGCTGATGAAATGGCAATTGGAATGATCAATCAAAAAACAACTGCTGTTAGAATCATTCCAGTTATCGGTAAAGATGTCGGTGAAGTGGTAGAATTTGGTGGTTTATTAGGTTATGCTCCAATTATGCCAGTCAATAAATTTGATTGTGCAGAGTTTGTAAATCGTGGTGGTAGAATTCCTGCCCCAATTCATAGTTTTAAAAATTAAAAGACGAATTATCGTCTTTTTAAATTATTCACAAAGGAGTAAATATAATATGGATGAATTGATCGTTTTTAATCCTTTATATCAAGATGATGAAATTGAATCATGTTTTAACATGTATAACGAGCTAATTAATGGTAATCTTAAAAACAGTAATAAATTTGTATCACTGTTAATAAAATTAGCTGAAAAATATAATTTATATGATAATTTATTTAATAGCTTACTAACTTATCTATTAATTAATAATGAAAATTCATTTACACTTGCTTTAGAAAGAAAAAAACCAATTTCTAGCAACTTAAAAGCAGTAGTAATGAATGATTTTAAAATTATATTTAACATGTTTAATACAAATTTTGAGATGTTAGAACCATTACAAAGAAATCTAATCAATAGTTTTACACCTTCTAAACCAGTAATTAATCAAGAATTATTTGAAGTCTCAACAACTTTACAAGAAAATCTTACAAAATGTAATAATGTAGATGACTTCTATACTATATTAGAAAAATTCTTTTTAACATACGGCGTTGGAAAATTTGGATTAAATAAAGCATTTCGCTATGAAAATAAAAAAATTGTGCCTATAATACATATTGGAAACGGTCGTTTAAACCAATTGATTGGCTATGAAACTCAAAAACAAACCCTAAGAAACAATACAGAAGCTTTCTTAGCGGGTAAAAAAGCTAACAATGTTTTACTATACGGTGATAGTGGAACTGGAAAATCTAGCAGTATTAAAGCTTTATTAAATGAATATTATAAAGATGGATTACGAATGATAGAGGTATATAAACATCAATTTAAAGATTTACCTAAAATCATTCAACAATTACAATCTCGTAATTATAAATTTATTTTATTCATGGATGATTTGTCATTTGAAGAATTTGAAATTGAATACAAATATCTAAAGGCTGTTATCGAAGGTGGCTTAGAGAAAAAACCAGATAATATTTTAATCTATGCAACTAGTAACCGTCGTCATATTGTTAAACAAACATGGAGTGAACGTGAAGACAAAGATGAGGTTAATATTAACGATGCTAAACAAGAAAAAACTTCATTAAGTTCTAGATTTGGTATTAAAATATTATTCATGCATCCTGATCGCATTAATTATTTAAACATTGTCGATGGACTAGCTAAGCAATATGGTTTAAAAATGGATCGTGACGAATTACATCAAAAAGCATTAACATGGGAAATTCGTCATGGCGGTTTTTCAGGAAGAACAGCTAAACAGTTTATTCATGCAATGCTTGGAAAATAGAGTCGAGGTATTATGAAAAAATTATTAATAAGTGATTATGATAAAATCAAAAAATATTTAGATGATGCTAACTATGAAGGCTATAACTCTAATTTTGTAACAATGATGATGTGGGATCATGAATATGAAATCTATTATGAAATTCATGATCATTACTTAATTATGTTGCATACATATTTAAACGAACACTTTTTCTCAATGCCTTTTTGTAAAGAAGAATATTATCAAGAAGCTATTGAGTATATGATGGAGTATGCAAATAATCATCATTTTGCTTTTAGAATAGATCTAGCAGTAGATAAATTTGTCAATAAAATTAAAGAAATTTACCAAGATAAATTCTTATATTTACATAATGAAGATAACGATGATTATGTTTACGAAAAAAAATCTTTAGAAACATTATCAGGTAAAAAAATGCAAAAAAGACGAAATCATTTTAATGCTTTTATAAAAGAACATCCTGATTACGTTTATAAAGAAATTGAAGATGAAGATATTGATAATGTTTTAAACTGTCTTAAAAAATGGGATACTGATCATAGCAATGAAAACAGTGTCGTATCTGAATTTATTGGTATCGTATATCTTTTAGTACATCGTAAAGAATTAAATATCAAAACAGGTTGTATTTATCTTAATGGTCAATTAGAAGCTTTTATAATTGGATCACCATTAAAACATAAAACAGTACAAATTCATGTTGAAAAAGCAAATAAAGATATTCGCGGTTTATATGTTGCAATCGGCAAATTTTTCTTAGAGCAAAACTATGCCGATTATGAACTTGTAAACAGAGAAGAAGATATGGGTCTAGATTCTTTAAGACGAGCTAAAAAAATGCTTCATCCAATTAAAATGATTCATAAATATACAATCGTTACAAACAATCAATCAATTGTTAAAGCAAACAATAGCGATATTCCACAAATAATTGATTTATGGAAAAAAAGTTTTAAAGATGAAAATGAGCAATCAACTAAATTTTATTTTGATAAATGTTATCAAAATGAAAATACTTATTTATTGAAAAATAACCATCATCTTGTTTCAATGGTACAGATTGTCCCTTATACAATAATACTAGATAATAAGGAATGTTTGGCATACTTTATTTTAGGTGTGGCTACTGATAAGAATTACCAAAAACAAGGTTTAATGAAAAAATTAATGAATTATGTTTTAAACTTACCACAATATCAAGGACAAAAAATTCTATTACAAGCTTATCAACCAGAAATATATTATAATTTTGGATTTAAAGAAGATTATTTTCATAAGATAACAAAAGTTGATAAAGAGTTCTATCAAAATAATAGTGATTTAAATATTATAACTGATTATGATTGTACTAAGTCATTATCTTTATATCAAAAATTTACCAAAAAATATAACGGTTATCGAAAACGTGATTTAGATTATTACAAAAATTATTTAATTGCTCGCTGTTTAGCGTATGATGAATCATTGAAAATATTTTATGATAAAACTAATGCCATCGGCTACATGATCTATAGCGAAGATGAAAATCAAATTAAGGTTTCTGAATTGATTTATGAAAATGACACTGCATTGAATAAAATGATTGCAGCAATTATTAATGATGATAAAGAATTAATAATTGAATCAGATATGCTTACAAATATTAATGGTGAAAGCCAGGTTATTTGTACAATGTTGACAAACTTCTTAAAAAATAGTTGTCAAGATAATAATTTTTATATCAACGAGTGTCTCTGAGATAATTTTTTATTGACTAACCAACTTCTACATTATAAAATAAAAAAGATTTAAAGGAGGTTAGTTAATGGACTATCAAGATCGTCAATTACATGAAGAATGTGGTGTTTTTGCTGTATGTGGTTACGAAAATGCCGCAGCAATGTGTTATTATGGTTTACATAGCTTGCAACACCGTGGTCAAGAAGCCGCTGGTATTATTGTAAAAAATAAAGAAGCATTATCAATTCAAAAAGGTGAAGGCTTAGTTACTGAAGTATTTGATCAAGAAAAGATTTCTAAGATGATTGGAGATTATGCAATTGGTCATGTTCGCTACTCAACAGCTGGTGGTGGAGGAATTGCTAATGTACAACCTTTATTATTTAGAACATTAAATGGCTCATTAGGAATTGCTCATAATGGTAATATTGTAAATGCTAATATATTAAAAAGTGAATTAGAAAAAAAAGGAAGTATCTTTTCTAGTACTTCTGATACAGAAATTTTAGGTCATCTTATTATGCGTGAAAAAGGGCATATGATTGATCGAATCTGTAATTCATTAAATAAATTAGATGGCGCTTTTGCATTTTTAATATTAATAGAAAATGCTTTATATGTCGCTCGTGATAAATATGGTTTACGACCAATTTCTATTGGACAACTTCCTAACGGTGCTTATGTATTTTCATCAGAAACTTGTGCATTTGAAGTAGTAGGGGCTAAATTTTTAAGAGATTTAGAACCAGGGGAAATTGTTCGTGTAAAAAATGGTGAAATTAAATCAAAATTATATACAACTGATGTTGTAGATAAAATATGTGCAATGGAGTATATATACTTCTCACGCCCTGATAGTAATCTAGATGGTATAAATGTCCATACAACTAGAAAACTTGCAGGAAAACAATTATTTATTGAATCTCCAGTTGAGGCTGATTTAGTAATTGGGGTTCCAGATTCATCAATTTCTGCAGCTATTGGTTATTCTGAAGCTTCAGGAATACCATACGAAATGGGATTAATAAAAAATAAATATGTTGGAAGAACATTTATTCAACCGACTCAAGAAATGAGAGAACAAGGTGTACGAATGAAACTTTCCGCTGTTTCATCAATTGTAAAAGACAAACGTGTAATCATGATAGATGATTCAATCGTTAGGGGAACAACATCTAAACGAATTGTAAGACTACTAAAAGAAGCAGGGGCCAAAGAAGTTCATGTACGAATCGCTTCACCAGCAATTAAATATCCATGTTTTTATGGAGTTGATATGTCAACAATGGATGAATTAATTTCCAATCGCTTATCAGTTGATGAATTGTGCGAATATATTGAAGCTGATTCACTAGCATTTATTAGTGAAGAAGGGATTGATAAATCAATTCATTTCAACAAAGAAAAACATAAATGTGGTTTATGTCTAGCATGTTTCAATGGCGATTATGTAACTGATATTTATGATGCTTTTGAACATGATAAAGAGAAAAAAGGAAAAATCTAAAATTAATTTACATAATAATAATGGTGCTTAAACAAGCACCATTATTATTAAATTCTACAGGTGGAGTACCAATAATATCTTTATATCGACCAACAGGATTATTTGATCAATATCAAATTAAATTCCATGCTCATACATCAATTGTAGAGATTTTTAAAGACAAAGTATTAACAGTTGATAATATGAGTAAAAAAATATTTACAGAAGCTGATACAATAATTTCTGCTATCGGAAGAATTTCTGTAAAAAATAAGGAATTCGAGTAGTCTCAGTTGGTGATGCTGTTAAACCACGAAAAGTAGATCAAGCAATACATGAAGCATTCTATGCAGGATTAAATATTTAATTTATAAAGAACAGGGGTAACGTAAATCGCTCCTGTTCTTATTATAATTATATATATATAACTTCGCATAATGTATATTATGAAATTTTTATGTATGGAATAATGTGAATAAAATGTGCACAATGTGAATAAAAAAGGAAATCTGTTAGATTTCCTAAATTGTATTAATAAATACAGCCGTATTTAAAACAAAGAAAAATATTCCTACGATAATTAAATATATGTATATCTTAAATTTTTCATTTTTTCGATAATTATTAAATAAAGCTAATATTCCACAAACAATCAATGCAATCGCAATAATATAAAATAGAACTGTACCAATAAAAGTTCTTGTCAATATTCCTATTGCAAATAAGAAAGTTCCAATCCCATATGCTAATATTGACATTACAATTAATCTTTTAGTCTTATCTTCCATGTATACTCCTTAAATTATATTCTTTAAAATTGATTTTCCAATTTTAGGTAGTTCAACATTAAAGTTTTCTGCAATAGTTGCTCCGATTACTGAAAATGATTCCATTGGTGCTAAACAACGTGGCTGCAATAATTCTTTAGAATAAATGATCAAAGGAACTTGTTCACGCGTATGATCAGTACCTTTATATGTTGGATCATTACCATGATCAGCAGTTATCATTAATAAATCATCAGCTTGTAAATATTTCATCAATTCACCTAACTGTTCATCAAATTCGACAATTGCCTGACCATATCCTTGATAATCACGACGATGACCGTATTTAGCATCAAAGTCAACAAGATTAACAAAGCATAATCCGTTAAAGTTAGTTTTAGCTAATTCAATAGTTTTTTCCATACCATCTTTATTGCTAATAGTCTTAACACTTCTTGTTATTCCCTGATTAACAAAAATATCAGGAATTTTACCTACACCGATTACATCAAAATTATTCTCTTTTAAAGTGTCTAATACAGTTTTATCAAATGGGGCTAAGGCTAGATCATGGCGATTAGCAGTTCTTTCAAACTCCCCTGCTTTTTTACCAATAAATGGACGGGCAATAATTCTACCTACTTTCCATCGTTCATCCATTGCTAGTTCACGAGCAATTTGACAAGCTTCATATAATTCTTCTAGCGGTATTACTTCTTCATTAGCTGCTATCTGGAAGACTGAATCAGCTGATGTATATACAATCCAATCGCCTGTTTTAATCTGGTGTTCACCATATTCTTGAATAATCTCAGTTCCACTAGCCGCTTTATTACCAACACATTTTCGTCCTGTTTTTTCTTCAAATAAACGAATAAATTCATCAGGAAAACCAGTATCAGTAAAAGTGATAAAAGGTTTTTCTGTCTTTAATCCCATCATTTCCCAATGACCAGTCATAGTATCTTTACCATTAGAAATCTCACTTAAAGAAAGCGTATATCCTAATTGTAAGCTTAATTGATGAATACCTTTAAAGTCACCTAAATTACCTAATCCTAGTCCTTCTAAATTCACTACATCTAAACCATTACATTTTTCACAGATATGCTTTAATGTATTAGCACCATAATCATCATATAATGCACTATCACAAGCATTTCCAATCCCTAAAGAATCACAAACTATTAAAAAAATTCGATTATATTTCATCTTACCCTCCATATGTAAACTATTTATCATTATCAATTATCTTTTTCATTCTTGGATGAAACTGCTGGTATTCTTGTCTAATTTTCTGATTAGAAATATGCGTATAAATAGTAGTTGTTGAAATATCACTGTGTCCAAGCAACTCTTGAATCGAACGAAGATCAGCGCCATTTTCTAATAAATGAGTAGCAAAAGTATGTCGAAAAGTATGGGGAGAAATGTTTTTATTTACCGTTGTTGTATTAATAATTGTCTTAAGTATATGATAAAACTCTTGGCGACTTAATGGATTACCATGTTGATTGAAAAATAACAATGAATCATTTTTTAAATTTAATTCATCACGATATTCATTGATATACTGCGTTAATAATTTACCAACATATTTACTTATTGGAACTAGTCGCTCTTTATCACCTTTACCAATTACTTTTACAAACCCCATTTTAATATTTAAATCAGACATTCTTAAATTTAATAATTCTGAAACACGCATTCCTGTTGCATATAGTAATTCAACTAAGCAGCGATTTCTAGAACTTATTGCATCAACCACTTCAATACTATTTAAAAGTTCAGCCATTTCTGACTTAGATAATACCGTTGGTAATTTTTTATCTTTTTTTGGCAGCGTAAAACTACTCATCAAATTATTAGGAACAATTTTTTCTCTCACTAAAAAAAGATAAAACATCCGTAAAGATACAATTTTTCTAGAAACAGAATTAGTACTTTGAATTTTGCCTAGTTCTTTTAAATATAGGCGTATATGTTCTTTATCAATTTTTTCTACCTGATCTATTTCAAATTTTTCATTTATATATTTAAAAAACTTTTTAAGATCTCTATCATACGCACTCACCGTATTTTTGCTTAATCCTTTTTCAACTATTAAGTATTGCTTATATTCTTCTAATACCTCTTTTGCTTCCATTTATCAACACATCCTGCCTACTTGGATATTATAACACGTTTAAAAATAATATTGCCAATGATTTGGTAACTAAAGTACATAAACTTTAAATGCCATTGACAGACTTACAATGATTAAAATAATAATAATATAATCTAATATATAATTAATTATTTTACGACTATTAAAAACTTCAGTTGTTAAAAATGATATTGTAAAGCAATTTAATGACAATCTAATGGCAATTATTGAAATTACATATAATAAGGCTAGTTCTAAAATAAGTTGTGGAAAAAAGCTAAAAAAAAGCATTGAAGCACTAAATTTGTTTAAAGTAAAATAATAAATAGTAGCAATTGCAATCTGCATTCCCTTTGAAAAAATTACAAAACTATTTAAAATAACTCCTAAAAAACTTGTTGATATTATTAATGATAAAAGTATGTATAAACTAGTTATTGTTAAATAAAGATTGTAATTATTTGTTGCTGTATTATCTTTATAAAAAAATATATATTTATTTAATTGGACTATTGTTTCATTACCATAAAAATAAAATACAATTCCAAATAATAATCCACAAATAAATAAAATTGCTGCAAACGTATTAATTACTAATTTTTCATTTTTAAATATTTTGTTTAAAATACCCATAAGTGTTCCTCCGTTTATATAACTTATGAGCATTTTAAAAATTTTATTCTTTTATTTTAAATATTTCTTTTGGGGTTGTTTTTCTTTTTTAGACAAAGCAGAAGCTTTAGTAACTAATGGATGATCAAAATTTTCATTAATTTTATCGATTAACTTATCTAAATTTTCATTTTTTATATTTGGTTGTTGTTCAACTTCAAAAATACTGATCTGCTCTTTTAAATTTTTCTTATTAATAGTGTTATTTAAACTGACCCCCAATAATCGAACTGGTCTACCGTTATAATTACTATCAAATAGCATTTTAGCAGTTGATAAAATTGTTTCATAATCATTGATATATTTAAAAACAGTTGTTTGTCTAGTAACACTTTCAAAGCGAGTATATTTAATTGTTATCGAAATCGAATTAGATACCAGATTTCTTTTTAAAGCTCTCGTGGATACTTGTTTTGCTAAATTACTTAAAACTTCTTTTAAATATACTTCATCGTTAGTATCAGCTGGTAAAGTTGTTGAATTCCCCACTGATTTTAACTCATTATGTCCATAATCAACCGGATTAGTATCGATACCATTAGCTTTTCGATAAACTAGTAAAGCATTTTTACCAATAACCTTTTTTAAATTATCATAATTTTTATAATCAGCTAAATCACCAATAGTATTAATACCAACCGCTCTTAACTTAGGCTGTGTTTTTTTACCTATACCAAACATATCTTTAATATCTAATGGCCACATTACTTCTTTTAAATTATTTCTAGTAAGAACAGTAATTCCCATTGGCTTTTTCATATCGCTTGCCATCTTAGCTAAAAACTTATTAGGAGAAATACCAATAGAGCACTGCAAATTTAATTGTTCATACACTTTAGTCTGGATATCTTTAGCTAAAACAACTGGATGAATTTTTTTCTCTTGAATAATTGCTGTAACATCAAGATAACACTCATCAATACTAGCCACCTCTAATATTTCACTGTATGATGCTATTATTGTAAAAAATTCATTTGATAAACGATGATATAACTCAAAATCAGCGGGTAAGATAATTAAGTCTTTACATAATTGTTTAGCTTGAAAAAGAGGCATTGCTGAATGAATCCCGTATTTTCTAGCTTCATATGAAGCAGTTGTAATAATACTTCTTTTAGATTTTCCTGAAATTACGATTGGTTTCCCTTTTAACGAAGGATTTCTAGAAATTTCAGCACTAGCATAAAAAGCATTTAAATCAATGTGAAATATTACTTGCATCATCATTTACCTCCATTATCTAAATATTAAGGTGCTCATTTAGAGCACCTGTTTATTCCTGACTATCCATTTCTAACATCCAATCAATATACAAACCATATCCGGTCATTGGATTATTTCCTGATACATGAGTTACACAACCAACTATCTTATTATTTTGAATAATTGGTGAGCCACTCATTCCTTGTACTATACCATTAGCTTTTTCAATAACCTCTTTATCAGTTACTGTAAATTCAATGCCCTTTTCTTTAACCGTATCTTGACTATTTAATTTTGTGATTTCAATTTCACATTTTACAATTTCATTACCTTCTAAAACTGTCAAGAAATAAGCTTTACCAAGTTTCGTTTCTTCAATAGTTGCAGTTTCCATCATTTCACGATTGGAAATATCATAATTATAAGTTCCATAGATACCAAATTGACTATGGCTGTTTATACTACCTATTTCAACATTGGAAATGTCTGCAATTTTATTTCCTGAAGATTGACTTGTTGCTTTTTTGATACTAGTTACATTACTTTCATAAATGCTTCCTTCTTGAAGCAAACTTTCACTATCTAGTTTAGAATCACTCATAGCATGGCCTAAAGCCCCATATGAATGTGTTTCTGGATTATAGAAGGTCAAAGTCCCTACTCCACTAATAGAATCTTTTACATATAGTCCAGTTGAAAACTGTTGATTATCATAAACAACTTTTAAATCCTGATGAATTACATTATCACCACGTTTAATAGTTAAATCATATGTTAAATCATCAGTTTTATTTTTGATCACATATGTTAAATCTTCAATACAAGTTACTTTTTGATCATCAATGGCTGTTATTAAATCACCAACTTGAAAATCATCACTAATTGGATTATAACTTTTGTTATCAATCTCTATTGCATATCCACCAGTAATAACAACACCTTGATAATCTAATTCAATTCCAATTGAATCGCCACCAGGAATTAGTGATATTGCATAAGCGGCAACTGGATTAATAATGGTCAAAGCCAGGATCAAAGAAAGGAATAGCTTTTTAAAAAGCATAAAAACCTCCTTGTAGCATTAGCTACATTTTAGTTTGGCTATTATGTAA
Organism: Erysipelatoclostridium sp. An173; assembly: GCF_963931465.1. Taxonomy (GTDB): domain Bacteria; phylum Bacillota_I; class Bacilli_A; order Erysipelotrichales; family Coprobacillaceae; genus Thomasclavelia; species Thomasclavelia merdavium. The sequence continues at coordinate 1,359,332 of NZ_OZ007017.1, forward strand.
TTATTTATTCGCTATTTTCTTTCAATTTTCGAGCGTGTTCAATCGATTCATGAGATACTTCTTTACCAGATATTAATTTAGCAATTTCCATAATACTTTCATCATAATTTAATTTAGTTATTGATACGTTAGTATCATTATCATTAGCTACTTTTTTAATTAAATAATGATTTTTAGCAAAAGCAGCAACTTGTGCTAAATGAGTAATACATAAAACCTGATGATCTTTAGCTATTTTTTTCATTTTAGCACCAATACTTTCAGCAACTTTACCACTAACACCAGTATCAGCTTCATCAAAAATTATAGTTTCAATAGAACTGCTTTTTAAAGATAAAATCTTAATTGCAAGCATAATACGTGACATTTCCCCACCAGAAGCAACTTTATTTAATGGTTTTAATGTTTGACCAGCATTAGTTGAGATTAAAAACTCTACTTTATCTTGTCCATTAGCTTGCAAATCAATTTTTTTAAAATCAATCTTAAACACAACTTTATCTAAATATAATGATTTTAACTCATTAGTTACAGCATCCGTAAACTTTTGCGCTTCTTGTTTTCGAAGCTCAGTTATAGCATCAGCCAGCTCTTTTGCTTCTTGAAATGCAATTGATAATTGTTTTTTTAGATCATTTAAAAATCTTTCACGATTATTAAAGGTTGCAATTTTCATTTCAATTTCTTTTTTGGCTTCTTTGATAGTTGAAATTGATGGTCCATATTTTCTTTTCAAGCGATTTAATTTAAATAAAATTTCCTGTATTTCATTTAAACGATACTCATCAAAATTAGTGCTATTAAATTCACTTATTACTTCATCATCTAAATCCATTAAATTATAGTATAAATCATACATTTTTTCATAGATACTACTATAATTAGGATTATCACTAATCGCTTCTAATTCATTAACGGCATTATTTAAATTTGCTAAAACACCATATTCACCATTAATATATTGGCGATAATTATTAATTTTTTCTTTGATTTTTTCATATTCTTGTAATTGTTTCTTTTCATAGTCAAGACTATCTTCATCAATTGTATCTAGATCAAGACTATTTATCTCATCTAATTGGCTTTGATAATATTCTAATTGCTCATCGCTTAGTTCCTCATTCAAAGCTTTTTGATAATCCCGATTTATTTCTCGATAAGTACGATATGCTAAACTATATTGCTTATTTAAAGATTCAATTGAAGAACCAATAAAATGATTTAAAATATCTAAATGATTATTAGAATCAAATAAACTATGAGTTTCAAACTGTGAATGAATATCAATCAACTCACTCATAATTGATTGCAATACCATCTTTGATACATTTCTATAATTGATTTTAATAACTGTACGGTTATCACGATTAAATGACTTTGATACTACTAGTTTATCATCAAATTCAATTCTAAATTCTTTTAATTTAGCTAAAACTGGTGAATTTTTAGCAATAGTAAAAACACCTTCAATAAAACACTCATCTTTACCAGCTTTGATAAAACTAGTTTGGCTTCTATTGCCCATTAATTGACCAATAGCATCAATAATAATTGATTTTCCAGCTCCAGTTTCCCCAGTTAAAACTGTCATATGATTTAAAAAATCCACCTCTAAACGATCAATTATAGCAAAATTTTCAATATAGATACTTTCTAGCATATTTTCACCTACCTTTTAAAACAATCATGCGCATTATTTACTACTTCATCGATATTTATGTCACTATTAAAAATACCGTCTTTAACAAATAAACCTAAAAATTCAATATTTCCTTCACCACCAGTTATTGGTGAAAATGTTAACTGTTCTAATTCAAAATTATTGTTATGAGCAAACTCAATTACATTTTCAATAACCTGATGATGAATCTTAGCATCTTTTACAATTCCTTTTTTTCCAACTTCTTCTCTTCCTGCTTCAAATTGTGGCTTAATTAAAGCAACAACCTGATCACTTTTAGATAAAATGTCTTTAAGTGGTTCAAAAATATATTTTAAAGAAATAAAGGATACGTCAATACTTGCAAATGATGGTATACCATATTCAAACAATTCTTTTGTTGCATATCTAAAATTAGTTTGTTCTTTTACGACAACTCTAGGATCATTTCTTAATTTCCAAACTAATTGATTAGTTCCAACATCAATAGCATAAACTAATTTAGCACCATTTTGCAGCGCACAATCAGTAAAGCCACCCGTAGAACTACCAATATCAACCATGATTTTATCTTTTAAATCTAAATTAAATTCTTTTATGGCTTTTTCTAACTTTAAGCCACCACGAGAAACATAAGGCAAAACTTTACCTTTAACATATAATTTTGAATCAACTGGTATTTTAGTGCCTGGCTTATCTATAATATCATGTTCATCATGTACTATTCCGGCCATTATCGCTCTTTTAGCTTTTTCGCGTGAATCAAAAAAACCTTGTTCAACTAATAAAACATCAATTCGTTCTTTCTTCATTAATAATCTCCTTTATCCGTTGATAAAAACTATCCATATCTAAACCTTCATCTTTTAAGATTTCATCAATAGTACCTTGTGTAGAATAATGATCATCAACACCAAAACTATAGATATTTTTCAAAATTTTATTTTGTGAATAATAATAAGCTATATTACTTGCAAGCGAATTGATCTTTAAATCTGTTTCATATACAACTAATGGCTTGTCATCAACAATTTCTTGCAACATTTGTGTATCCATCGGTTTAATATATAAAGCATTTACTAACCTTATCTTTATTTCTTTATCCTTAAAATATTCATTAATACGTGTTACATTTTGGCCATAACTAATAACTGTAACATCATAGTCATTTGTTATGTCGATTTGCCATTTACCAATCGGTAAAATTTCATCCTCTTCAATTTCATTGTTTTCAATTTCACCACGAGGAATTCTTAAAATATAAGGGTGATCATTATTTTTTAAATATGTATTAATAAATCTTTTAGTATTAGCACTATCATTAGGAGCACAAATAATAACATTTGGTAATTGATTTAAAATTCCTAAATCAAATACTCCATGATGAGTTGGCCCATCAGCACCAACAAAACCACAGCGATCAACACAAATCAAACAACTTAAATCCATTCTAGCAAGATCATGATTTATTTGATCGTAGGCACGTTGTAAAAAAGAAGAATAAACGGAAATAAACGGCTTTTTCTTGGCTAATGATAAACCACAAGTAAAAGTTAATGCATGTTCTTCAGCAATTCCTACGTCAAAACAACGATCAGGATAATGTTTAAATAAGTTATCCATTGCTGAGCCATGAATCATTGCTGGAGTAATAGCGACAATATCCTGATCACTAGCCATTTTCATTTCAATATAATCAGCGACAACTTTAGACCAGCTAACTTTGCCATTCTTTCCAGGATTTTTTAAAGTACCATCAGCAATATTAAATGGAGCAATACCATGCCATTTTCCTGATTTATCATTTTCTGCAAATTTATAACCACGTCCTTTTTTAGTCACTACATGAACAACGACACTTGATTTACTATTTTTAGCCAAATTTAAAACTCTAATCAAATCATCAAAATTATGACCATTGACCGGCCCTAAATACTCAACACCAAAATCTTCAAAAATTGTATCATCAATTAAACCATGTTTAACAAAATCTTTGATTCTTTTAGAAACATTAAAAATCATTTGTCCAAATTTATTATGTGATGTTAAGTTACGATAATCTTCCTTTAAATTATTATAAGTCCCACTAATACGAACAGAAGAAAGAAATTCACCAAAACCACCGATACTTTTACCAATTGCCATTTGATTATCATTTAAGATAATAATCACTTTATTGTTAATTGAACCTAAATGATTTAATGCCTCTAATGACTCTCCACCGACCATTGCAGCATCACCAATAACGGGAATAACATGAAAATTTTGATGATTTAAATCACGAGCTACTGCCATTCCTATTGCTGCACTTAATGCGGTAGAAGAATGGCCGGCTTCAAAGCAATCATGCTCGCTTTCACAGCGTTTTTGAAATCCCGAAAGTCCACCATACTTACGCAATGTGGCAAATTGGTTAGCACGACCAGTTAAAATTTTATGAACATATGATTGATGTCCAACATCAAAAAATATTTTATCTTCTGGCGAATTAAAAACATAATGCAAAGCTATTGTTAATTCAACTACCCCCAAATTACTAGAAAGATGCCCTCCAGTTTGCGAAATACTATTGATTAAAAATTGGCGTATTTCTCCAGCTAGTTCATTTAATTGTCTAATATCCAACTCTTTTAAAAAAGAGGGATCTTTAATTTTATTTAGATCCATTATTTCACTCTTTTCTGTAATTTTTCAATAATTTCTAAAATTAAGCCATGATTAATCCTTAATTTATATATTAACTCCATTGCCTCTTTAAATAATTTATTTACTTCCTGACTAGATTGTTCTACTCCCATTAAAGTAACATAAGTAGATTTATGATTTTCTATGTCACTTCCTACTTCTTTTCCTAAAATTTCACTATTTCCAACTACATCAAGAACATCGTCCTGGATTTGGAAAGCTAAACCTATTTTATATCCAATCTCTTGCCAGATTTTTTGATCAGCTTCATTAGCTATACAAGCTCCCATCATTAATGCAGCACTAATTAAGTCACCTGTTTTATGATGGTGGATCATATTTAGTTCTTGCTGGTTTGCTTTTTGGTGTTCAAATTTTAAGTCTAATGATTGTCCAAAAATCATTCCATTGATACCAGCTGCTTGATATAAAATTTTTAGTAATGCAACTTTTTGATTACTTGTAACATTAGTATTTAAAATAATATTAACAGCTTCATTCAACAAACCATCTCCAGCTAAGATAGCTGTTGCTTCATCAAATTGTACATGACATGTAGGTTTTCCACGTCTTAATGTATCGTTATCCATACCTGGTAAATCATCATGAATCAATGAATATGTATGAATCATTTCAATAGCACAAGCAATATCTAGATATGGATGCCAATCTAATCCATAACTACGAATAACTTGAAGCATCATAGCAGGGCGAATTCTCTTTCCACCAGCTTGCAATGAATACATCATTGCATCTTTAACTCTAGAATCTTGATATGGATTTAAAATTGTTTCTAATCGAGTGTTGATTTGTTCAACTATACTATCCATTTTTATCCTCTATTTCTAAATCTTCTAGTTTATCATCAACTAAAATTTTAGCTACTTTATCTTCAATATTATTAAGTTTATCATTACAAATCTTTGATAATTTAATACCTTCTTGAAATAAATCAACACTTTTTTCTAAAGAAACCTGATTATTTTCTAAAGCTGCAACTATTTCTTCTAATCTTTTCATTGCTTCTTCAAAAGTAATATTTTCCAATTCTATCCCTCCTATTTTATAACTGCTTTTTTCGAACCATCTTTCATTTTAATTTCAATTTCATCACCACTGCTTAAAGAATTACTTGAAGCAACAACTTGTTCATTTTTCAAAACAATAGCATATCCTCTTTCTAATGTTTTTAATGGTGATAAAGTATTTAGTTTTGAAATTAAAAACCGATATTTTTCTTGATTGATTTGCAATTTTCGCTTTATTTCCATATTCATAGTATGATCAATAACTTTTAATTGATTTTTTTGATTTGTCAAAAAAAGGTTAGTTTGATGATTAAAAACCTGAATCAAATTAGTAGTCTTATTTTTTTGACTATTCAAATTATCATTAAAAGCGTAACAAAGTTTATCGTATAGATAATCAACTTTAGCTTTTTTATCCTCATACAATTTATTTGGATTTTTAAACAAGTAAAACGAACTTAAACGATTAAAATTTTCTTTATATATATTGATTTTTTGTTTCATTAATGTACTTAAAGTATACTCAACGTTTGCCACATTTTGCTTCAATTCCATTAAATCCGGAGTTGCTTTAATTGCAGCTGCAGTAGGTGTAGCTGCACGATAATCAGCAACAAAATCACAAATAGTAAAATCAACTTCATGACCCACTCCACTAATAATAGGAGTTTTACATTCAAAAATAGCTCGAGCTAACAATTCTTCATTAAAATTCCAAAGTTCTTCTAACGAACCGCCACCTCGGGCAATAATAATCGTATTAAAATTTAAACTATCGACATACTTTAACATTCGACAAATTTTTATATATGCATCTTTTCCTTGTACGGGTATTGGAAAAGCTACAATTCTAACAACAGGAAATCTTAACTTGATCGTCCTAACAACATCAGCCAACGCTGCACTTGGATAACCTGATAATACAGCAATTCTACTAGGGAACTTAGGAATCTGTTTTTTATTTTCAGGTGAAAATAATCCTTCCCCAGCTAGTTGTTTTTTTAATTGTTCATATCGTAAAAAAAGATTTCCTAGTCCATCTTGTTCCATTTTATCTACATAAAGCTGATATGTTCCGGCAACATCATAAATTGAAACACTTGCTTGAATAAATACTTTCATACCGTTAGCAGGCTCAAATGGCAATTTTCGAGCCTTTGAAGAAAACATAACAGCATTAACTCGAGAGTTTTCATCTTTTAAAGTAAAGTACAAATGTCCAGAACTATGATGCTTAAAATTGGAAATCTCACCCATTATGTAAATTTTTTGTAATTGACTATCAGCATCAATTTTTGCTTTTAAATAGCGATTTAAAGCAGTAACCGTTAAATATTTTCTTTCCACTATTTCACGACTTTATTTAATAATCCATTAATAAATTTATATGAATCATTATCACAATATTTCTTTGATAATTCTACTGCTTCATTGATAATTATTTCACGACTTTGATCAGTTTCTAATAACTCATAACAAGCTACAATTAATATTGCTAATTCTATTTTTGACAAGCGATCCACTGACCAGTTTTTCTTTAAATGTTTAGCAACTTCATCTTGATACTTGCCAATTTTATTTACAATACTAGTGATCATTAATAAACAATAATCATAATCGCTACGATCAGCACATAATTCTTTATCACTATTTAAATATTCTTTAATTTCTTCTTCACTTGTATCAACTAACAACTTTTGATAAGTTGCAATCACAGCTTTTTCACGTATTAATCTTTTTCTATATTTTCTCATTAAAACCGTCCTTCCAAAATATCTATCATGATTTTAACATATTTGGCATTTAAAATAAACGAATTTACAGCAAATAAAAAGATTATCAAATCGATAATCTTTAGAAATTAATTCCTTTAACATCAATGTTAATTTTAACATTTTTAATTCCTGTCATTTCAAAACAACTTTGAGCAATTTTGTTTTGTAGAGTTGTTGTTAATGTAGTAACATTTAAACCATAATTTACCAATATAGCAACAGTAATTGAAACATGATTATTTTTATTGATTGTTACATTAACTGGTCCATTTCCAGGAATAGGAATCATATTTCCTTCAAATTGAATACCTTCGATAGAATCTACTGCTTTTTCAACAATAGTTTGAAAAACATTTAATCCGATATTCAATTTTCCTAAATTTGATTCATTTTTTACTGAATAGTATTCTTGATTCATATCAATTACTCCTTTTATATACTATAATTGTATATAAAATCAAGACAAAATTCAAGTGTCACTAATAAACTTGACTTCTACTTGATATTCATTGTTAGTTTTTTCCATTATTGTTTTAATAATACTATTGGCATCACTGCTATTGGCTTCTTTTTTATCAACAACAACTTTAATTGTTTTATTTTCTACTTCTACAAAAGCACTTTTAAAACCAGCATCATTAATTATTTTAGTAATTTCTTTTTCTAAAGCTGCTGTTTCCTTAGCTTCACTAATAGATGCTAGAGCACTTGCAATTTCATCACTGCTACTTTCGCTTGAAGCAATGATTGCATTATTTTCACTAATCAAATCAGCTCGCTTTTGATCAAGTTCTTCTTGTAAAATTTCAATTTGCGATAATTCACCACTATTTACTGCTACTTCATTAGTTTCTGTTTCTGGAGGTAGAAGAACATAATAAATTGAAAGTACTAAAATCAGACTAAATAATGTCAAAAATGTAATAGCTTGTCTATTCATATTATTTCTCCTTTATCACTATTTTATTATATGCATAAAAGAAAAAAATATGAAAAAACACTAGTTTTTAAACTAGTGTTAAGCTCTACCTTGATATTTTCCATCAACAGTATTTACAATTACAACTTCACCTTCTGAAATAAATAAAGGTACTTTAATTTGGAAACCAGTTTCAATAACTGCGTTTTTTGTTGCTCCAGTTGCAGTATCACCTCTTACAGCAGGTTCAGTTTCAATAACTTTAAATGGTACGTTAATTGGTAAAGCAACTCCTAAAACTTCACCTTCGTAACTAGTTACTTCAACTTCATCACTTTCTTTTAAGAAATTGATTTCCCATTTTAAATTGTCTGCAGGAATTTCAATTTGTTCATATGTTTCATTATCCATGAATACTAAAGCTTCTCCAGAATTATACAAATATTGCATTTTGCTTTTATCAACATGAGCTTTTTTTACTTTGTCATTTCCACCAAAAGTAATTTCAGTAGTTGCACCACTACGTAAATTTTTCATTTTAATTCTAATATTTGCAGCTGCACGAGCAGTTTTATTATGAGAATAATCTAATACTACGAATAAATTTCCATCATATTCAAATGTAACTCCTGGTCTTAAATCTCCAACACTTATCATTTTAAAATTCTCCTTATATGTAAATTACTTTGTAAGTATATCAAAAATATTATCTCAAGTGAAGTATTTTTACTAATTATTGATACTCAAAAGAAATTAGAATCAGTTTTTCTAAATCAATTTCTATTTCAAAACCATATTCATCGCTATCTCGAATTACTTTTGTTACAATATAATAATAACTCCCCATATCATCAACAGTATAATTAATCTGATAATCACCAACACTAATTTCATCGCTAAATAAAATACTATTAGCTATCGTTTCTTTATAGTAAGTTATTATTGCCAATTCAATCAGACGATTTTCATCAATTGCTTTTATTCTTGATATACCTCGACTATTTTCTATTACATTAGAAAAAAATGTTGTAATATTTAAAACAATGACCATAAAGATAATTAAAACAATTTGTAAAATAGTTCCCTTAGTTTTCTTCGATTTCAGCACTAGTTTCATTTTCTTCCTCGCTTATTTGATAATCACAGGCAATCAAATAAGTATAATTATTATCATCACGATTTAATTCCATATAAATATTTCTATCATTTTGATAAAAAGATAACTCATCTACATTATGAATCAAAATATCAAATCCTGGTTCTTTTACAACCCGACCATTATCAAGCGATATTGTAAACTGCTCATCATCTTCATTAGTATAGATTAAGCTATCAGATACTTGAATATCTTTAGCAGTAAATAAAATTTTACTAATTTGATTGGCACCTAGTGAAAAGCTGCTTGTAGTAATTTCAAGGTTATCTTTAACTGTAATAACTTTTAAAATTGGTACTGTATTTAAAATAATCAACAAGCATATCGATAATGAAAACAATACCTCTATTAAGGTAAAACCTCGTTTATCATTGTGTACAAATCGTTGCCACTCCATAACTGTCTTTCCTTGATTTTTTGCTGTTCTATATATTGCTTATATTCTTGTTGATTATCTTGATAATGATTTAAAGCCAAATTGTAACAGCTTAAAATAATTACAACACAGCTTACAAAAATATTAAACGCAAGTAAAGTTTCAACTAAAGTAGTTCCTTTTTTAACGAACATAAAAAGCCCCACTACCAACATTTAAAATAATTGTTTTAATTTCATTTGTATTGCCTAGTTCGATCCGACCGCCTGAACTAATATTGCCATTTTTATTAAAATGAAAATCATAGTAATATTTAAAGTAATAAGAAAAATTTAATAACAGTGTACGACTTTTGTTACCTTGACTATACGATATCTGATTTGATGAAATATTGATATCTACTTGATCGTGACTAGTTAAAGCTAACGTTTTTGCTTCCTCTAATAAAGATATAATCTGACTACATTGCTGTTCTATTGCAATTTTAGGACGATTAGAGATACTAAAATGTAAAGTAAAGACACTTAAGACAATCATAATACTTAATACAAATAACATCTCAACCATGGTAAATCCTTTTTTACCTAGCATATGCTTGACCATCACTGATATAAATTGATAAACCACTAGGACAAGTAGCCTGTTTTTGAGTTAAGTAAGGATGATCACCTGATGTTAAATCAGAAATACTAGTTGGTAATCTGCCATGCTCGATCTCATACAATATTATCTGTGAATTAACCACTTCGATTTGAGCGTCACAACTTTTTTCTTTAACAACTCGATTTTTACTAGTTACATTAGGAATAACCAATAACAAAATTACTAAAATAATTGAAATACAAAAAATCAATTCAATCAAAGTAAAACCTTTTTGCATCTTTTTCATTTTCCATCGCTCCCTTTATAAATTATTTACTACATTCATCATTGGAATAATAATGGAAACATAAACCATTATTACAAATACCGCAGTAAAACAATACACAAAAACAACTGCAATTTTAATAATTTTACTAATATGATGATTTAAATTATCAAGTGATAAAGTCAAATAATTGCTCATTGATTTTTGTTTTCGATTATCGTGATACAATAACTTAAAACATGTAACTAATAATGGTTCAAAATAGATAAATTCACTAATTATCTTTTCGAGATCTTCACCTTCTAAAATTTTTAAATAAATTTCATAGATTAACATTTTAATATCACTATCATCTATCTTTTGATAAAGCATAACAATAATATCAGTTGAATCATAACCAATTTCCAAAAGTTCATTGTAATAAAGGGCAAATTTTAATGAATAATACTTTTGGATAGTTGCTTTAGTTATGAACACGTGTTGAACTAAAAAATCCAATAATTGATAATACTGTTTTTTAATAGCATATATCGTTATTGATGAAGCTATAATAAGTATTAAAATTGCAAAAATAATTAAAATGGGAATTATTTTAAATAAGGTAAAAATAAGATTTGTAAAAAAACCAGGTGTGATATCAAATTCAAGAAAGAGCTGACTAACCGATGGTAATAATCCATAGACGATAAAAATTGAAAATGCAACTAAAAAAATAATCAAAATACATGGATATGTTAATTGTTTTTTTAGTTTTGTTTTTGTTTCACTCATTTTCTTCCATATTTTTAAACTTTGTAATATTGCTTTAGAAATATTATTATCTAAACGAAAGAACTTAAAAAATTCTATAAATAAATGATTAAAATTGCTTTGGATAATCGCTTCATCTAAACTATATCCCTCATTTAAAGCCTTTTTTATTGAGTTAATATTTGGATTTTTAGAGACTGCCTGACATAATTGTAAAATATCTTCAATTAAATAACCCTGATTTAAAAATATCGCTATATTTTCTAATAATCGATAATCATCATTCATATCCGATACTGGCTACTTGGCGATAATCAACCAAATCCTTCTCTAATAAATATTTTACATTTTCACTGAAAGTATGATATTTAAAATCCTGATTATTTAAATAATTTAAAACGTTTTTACGATCAATAAACTCAGGTAAAATTAATGGCTTATGACTATATTTATGATAAAGCATTTTTTGTGACAAAACACCAATCAAAACATCTTCAATATCTATTTTTAAAACTCCTAAATTCAATAATCTTCTAATTGCCATTAAACAATCACTTGAATGAAGTGTAGTTAAAACTAAATGGCCAGTCAATGCACACGTAATTGCCAATTTAGCCGTTTGTTCATCACGAATTTCACCTATCATAATTATATCGGGATCATGTCTTAAAATCTGTTTTAAAGAGTTTTGATAAGTAATTCCCAATTTTTCATTTATTTGTAATTGCAAACAATAGTCTTTCTTTATTTCAATAGGATCTTCTAGTGTAACTATATTCTTGCGTCGATATTGATTAATAGTATCTAACAATGCATACAGTGTAGTTGACTTACCAGAACCTGTTGCCCCACTTACAATAAATAAACCAGTATTTTGCAAAGTAATTGATTTTAGAAACTCTATAACATCATTAAATATAGTTAATTCTTCAATCGATAATATTTTATGATTGTTTAAAATTCTAATTACGATACTATCTAAATCTTTGCCTGGTAAACTAGAAATTCTTAAATAATAGACTTTATTTTCATACGTATAATTTAAATGACCTGTTTGTGGGCGTAAACGATAATTCATGTCAATATTCGATTTAAATCGAATATAGTTAAATAATTTAGCTCCGATTTTAGTTTCAATTTGATCATGCAAAATCAAATCTCCTTGCTGTCGAAAAGAAATTGTACATCGATTTTTATTTAAAAAGTGGATATCAGTTGTTTTGCTTTCTATTGCTCGATTTAGAATTTTTTCAAAAAGTTCATCCATAAAATTCTACCTCCTACTTATCATTTACACCCCAAACTATAAAATTACTTGCTTAAAATAAAAAAAATCGTAAAAATTACGATTTTTGTAAATATGGATTAGATAATAATTCACTTTTTAAAGTGGAACTAGGTCCATGTCCTGGATATAAAGTTGCATCAAAATTAAATGTTTTAATTTTTTCAATTGAAGTTAATGTATCATATTTAGATGAATTTGGAAAATCAAATCGGCCAATAGAACCATTGAATAAAACATCTCCTGAAAAAATAACATTTTCATCTTCAAGATAAATCATTGAAGCGCCGGGACAATGTCCTGGCAAATGAAACCAGCAAATTTTAAAACCGGAAATTTCCATATGCTCACTAGCTGGAGTCACTGGAGCGCTTAAACTAAATGGTTTTTCTAAATACGATAAATTTAGACGCGAATTTGTAAGCATTTCAATATCTTCATGATGAATATAAATTGGACAATGATATTTATCATACAAATAATCCACAGCGCCAATATGATCAAAATGCCCATGAGTTAATAAAATAGCATCTAAAACCAATTCATTTTCTTCTAAATATTTAGCTACTTTTTTTCCTTGTGCTCCCGGATCAATTATCATACAGTGATTTTCATCATTGCTAACAATATAACAGTTAGTTTGCATAACTCCTAAAACAAAAGTTTTTATTTTCATAATTAATGCTCCAATAAAGAAAAAAAGCCCAAGGGCTTATTTCTTTTCCTTATGAACAGTTTTTTTGTTACATCTAGGACAATATTTGTTGATTTCCATTCTTTCTGGATGATTACGTTTATTTTTTGTATTAATATAGTTTTCTTCACCACATTCAGTACATCTATAAATAATATTTTCTCTCATTATTTACACCTCCATCAGTAAACTTTCGACATATATAATATCATAGTCTTTTAATAATTACTAGCACTTTTTTTAATTTACGCCATACTTTTCTACATATTTATCAACAACCTGGCTTGAAACTAGTGGTGCCGAGCTACTTCCACCATTTGAAGCATAAGTTTGACGAAATGCTAAGCAAGCAAAAACTAATACTGGTTCTGATGATTCATTAGCTGCAATATAACCAATTTGTAAGTGGTTTGGATAATCGTTTTCAGTATCCGGGTAATCATATATTTCAGCTGTACCAGTTTTAGCCCAAGTTATATATGATTTTGTACTCCAATAAGAATGACATGTTCCTTGATCACGAGTTACACAAGCACGCATTCCTTCTTTAATTCGACTAAATGCTGTAGCTTGATTGCTCACATCATCTAAAACAGTAGTATCAGATGAATAATTGGTTTCAACATTACCTTCATCATCAGTAGTATAAGAATCTAAAAATAATTTTGGTTGTACACGTTTACCACCATTAGCTAAAGTACAAGCATATTGTGCCAATTGGATATTAGTATAAGCATCATATTGACCAATCATCGCATCTAATAATAGACCACTAGCACGATTATGACCGCGGTATCCAAGAGCTTCATTAGGAACATCAAGACCTGTTTTTACCCCTAAACCTAATTCACCTAAATCACGACGTAACGTATCAAAGGCTTCTTGATTAATTTTTAATGGTCCATCGTAAATATATTCAGCACCACCTAATAACATAGCAATTCTAAACATGTAAACGTTTGATGAATAAGCAATTGCATCAACTTCATTAATATTTCCAAATGATTTCCATGATTTTTTTTCTGCAGTATTTTTTATCTTAATCGGTTCATCCATAAAATACGTATTTGGAGTAATTAAATTATTTTTAAAACCAACATATAAAGAACCGCCCTTGATAGTAGATCCTATCAAATTGGCATCTAAATAATTTCCAGCGGCGTAGTCTGATACTTCACCGGTTTCTTTATTTATAGTTTTACCAGACATAACAATAATTTCACCAGTTTGAGGATCCATTAGTGTTAAAAACATCTTATTAAAATGTTTATTATTGGCATTACAAGCCTTTAATTCATTTTCAATTACCTGATCAGCAAATTGTTGCAATTCCCAATCGATTGAAAGACGAATATTAGCTCCTGCCGTTCCAGAAGTAACGTTAGTAATAACGGGATTACCGTCACTATCATAATCTAAAGTATAACTACTATCATTACCTCTTAAAATATCTTCATATTGTTGTTCTAATCCAGAAACACCAACACGAGCATCATTTTGATATCCAAGTGCTAATAGTTCATTTCTTAGCTCAGCTGGTAACCCTTGTTTTTTAGTTGTTACACTTCCTAAAACTTGAGAAAATGAAGAGCCATATAATTTTTGTCTTGACCAGTCAGTAGTAATTGTAATACCCGGCAAAATTCCTGAATTTTCACCAATTATACTAGCTTCTTCATCTGTTAATCCTTCAGCTAAAACTGTAGAACCACTAGTACAGTTATTCATTAGATAATAAAAATGAGCATATTTAATATCATTTGCATCCATATATTGATTAATTAACTCTGGTGTAATTCGTTCAATCTGTAAATTATAGATTACTTTACTAGAGTTATCTTGACCTTGAGCCTGTTTTCTTTCTTCATCAGTTATTAATGAATCTGCCACATCTTCATGAAACATAATAAAATAATCTTTTTTTGCACGTTCACTAATTATATCAGTATTATTAACATCTAAATTAATAGTTTTAGCCAAAAAATTTGCTGACTCTTTTAAAACATCATCAGATATTTTTTTAGGTGCATAATATGTAGCACTTATTACATTGACATTATCTACTAATTTAGTGTAATTTCGATCAACAATTTCACCACGAGGAGCATCAGTAGAATAAGTAGTTGTTCCATATTGTTCTAATTTGACTTCTAATTCATCTGCTTGAACAAATTGGATATATCCTAATCGAAAAGCCATGATAGATGTAAATGCAAGCACTACACAAAGTAATCCTATCAAACGACGACTTACGATATTATCTTGTTTATTTTTTTGATCACGCTCTTGTTCCAAAGCGCCATAAAAACGTACTTTAGGTATTTTCTTTTTAAAATTTAATCTCATCTAGATACCTCCATATTACGAACTTATTATAGACTAATTTAGATATTAAGTAAATTAAAACCGATAATTACCATAAAATTTAGAATCCACCCATAATTGTTTATAATTATATAATAAAACCGTACGAATTTTTTCATACGGTTAATATTTTAAAATTTTAATATTTATTTTTATTCATCATCAACAGAAAGAATCGCCATAAAAGCTTCTTGTGGTATTTCTACTGAACCAACTGCTTTCATTCGTTTTTTACCTTCTTTTTGTTTTTCTAATAATTTTTTCTTTCGTGAAACATCGCCACCATAACATTTTGCTAAAACATTTTTACGCATCGCCTTTATTGTTGTTCGAGCAATGATTTTCCCTTGTAAAGCTGCTTGAACAGGAACTTCAAACATCTGGCGTGGAATCAATTCTTTTAATTTTTCACAAATTATTTTTCCTCTACTATAAGCAAAATCTTTATGAACAATAGTTGAAAGAGCATCGACAACTTCACCATTTAATAAAATATCCATTTTTTGAAGCTTACTTGTACGATAACCGATTATTTCATAATCTAAAGAAGCATAACCTTTAGTGCTAGATTTTAATTTATCAAAAAAATCATAAACGATTTCTGATAAAGGAATTTCATAAATAATATTTTGTCGAGTATCATCAATATATTCAATATTTTGATATTCCCCACGTTTAGCCTGGCATAACTCCATAATTGCTCCAACAAACTCATTAGGTGTCATAATCGAAGCTTTTACATATGGCTCTTCAATATGATCTATTACTTGTGGTTCTGGCATTTTTGCTGGATTATCAACGATAACCTCAGTTTTATCTGTTAAATAACAATGATAAATTACTGAAGGAGCAGTTGCTATTAAATCAAGATTAAACTCACGTTCTAATCTTTCTTGAATAACATCCATATGTAATAATCCTAAAAAACCGCATCTAAAACCAAAACCTAACGCTTGTGATGTTTCTGGTTCAAACATTAATGATGAATCACTTAATTTCATCTTTTCTAAAGCTTCTCTTAAATCTTTATACTTCGCATTATCAATTGGATATAATCCACAATAAACCATTGGGTTTAATTGACGATAACCAGGTAATTGGGTAAATGATTCATTTTCTAAAGTAGTTACTGTATCACCTACATGAATATCCTGAATTGACTTAATCGATGCAGCAAACCAGCCTACTTCACCAGTAACCAATTCATCTTTTTTAACTTCACGAGGTGTCCGTACCCCTAATTCTGTTACTTCATAAGTAGCACCAGTAGCCATGAATCTAACCGTATCACCTATTTTTATTTTTCCTTCTTTAATTCTTACAAAAACAATTACTCCGCGATAACTATCATAATAAGAATCAAAAATTAAAGCTTGTGTTGGATTATCGATACTACCTCCTGGAGCCGGGAACTCATGAACGATTTTTTCTAAAACTTCTTCAACATTCAAACCACTTTTAGCAGAAATCAAAGGAGCATGATCAGCTGGTAAACCGATAACATCCTCAATTTCTTTTATTGCCCGTTCAGGATTTGCACTAGGTAAATCAATTTTATTTATTACTGGTAAAATTTCCAGATTACTATCTAAAGCCAAATAAACATTTGCCAATGTCTGCGCTTCAACACCTTGAACAGCATCGACAACTAAAACAGCACCTTCACAGGCAGCAAGCGATCTTGATACCTCATAAGTAAAATCTACGTGACCGGGAGTGTCGATCAAATGTAACAAATATGTTTGGCCGTCTTTTGCAGTATAATTTAACTGTACTGCATTTAACTTAATTGTAATTCCTCTTTCACGTTCTAAATCCATACTATCAAGTAATTGTGCTTTCATTTCACGATCAGCCACAGCACCTGTGATTTGTAAAATTCGATCAGCTAAAGTACTCTTACCATGATCAATATGGGCAATGATTGAGAAATTTCTAATTTTACTTTGGTCAATAGCCATTTAATCACCCACTTTCGTTTAGTAATTATAGCAAAAATATATACCAAAGACAATCAGTATTTCTTACTAGTATTTAAAATATTTATCAAGTAAAGAAACTCTTTCAGCCACTACTTCAATCGTTGTAATTTGCTTTGAATCACCACATTCCAAATTTCGAGAGTGAAGTCGTCCTTTAATAGCTATCATACTACCTGGTTTAGCACAATCAATAATCATTTCTGCAATACCACGCCATAAAGAAACAACGATATAGTCACTTTCAAAGATACCTAATCCATTTTTATATCCCTTTTCAATTTGGATTGTCGCATTAGCAACTTTTACACCTCCTAAAGTCGTCTGCATTACTGGAATTTATATTAAATTATTTAAAATTTCCTGCTATATCAATGGTTTTAAAAGATTTTTTTATTTTTTTAACCCTTTTTTAACCCATTTCTTTTTTTGTTTAAAAATATTTTTTAAAATCTTCAATAATTTTTGTATCTGTAACATGCGCATATAATTCAGTTATCCGGTCAGTATTATGTCCTAGTAATTTTTGGATGACTCGAGTATTAATATTTTTATCAAGACACCTGGTTGCAAAACTGTGTCTTAGACCGTGCATACTTATATGTTTTATTCTAAAATCAGGATTGTCTTTTAAAATAGCATCTATTACAAAATTAAGATGTGCATTCAAACTATCAGTTGTGATTGGAATTCCGTTATAGGTCATAATTAGTTTTTTCATTAGTTCATCATTTTGATATATTACTTTTCTATGTTTTATGTACCCTTCTCTGGTTACATAATTTTTATGATCAAGTAGCCACATAAGTGCTTCTTTACAATCTTTATTCATTGGAACAATTCTCATTGATGACTTTGATTTAGGCGTATCTAAATTGAAAACTGTTTTTTTATAAATCATAATAACTTTATCCATATTATATTCATGATTATAATAATATTTTATAACCTGATGTTTTATATAAATTAGATTATTATCAAAGTCTAATTCATCTAATGATAAACCTGATATTTCTCCTATTCTCATACCAGTATTAAGCGCAATTATTATTATCTTACTAAAGTATTCATTTTTCTTTCTACTATACTTAATAAGTGTTTTCTGTTCATCATCAGTCAAATATATAATTTTTGATTTAGTGTTATTTTTTGTACTTATTTGCTTTGCACAATTATCTGTTATAATTTTACTTTTGACAGCATATTCAAAAATCTGTTTTAATACTATAGTGATTTTGTCTTTTTGTTCGACTTTATTAAGATATCTTAATAATAAATCATAATCAAATTCAGTTATTTTAATTTTACCAAAAGTCTTATAAACATGTTTTGAATAAACAGATATATATGAATTTTTTGTACTTTCTTTTCGATTGCTTGGGATCAGTTCGTTATCTCTCCACATCTCGTAAATTTCGTTTAATGTCAGATTGGATTTTATTGGATTATCAAAATCTCCTGTTTCCTTTTTTATAAAAGCTTTCTTTTGCTTCAGTTTTAATTCTCTTTTCAGTTTTTGTAAATTTTTATCATATAGAGCAATTCTTTTACCGTGCTCATCCGTATAACGTCCTCTATATCTGCCGTCCTTCATCTGATTTATTCCTTTTCCAAGTTCTTTACCTTGTAAATTTTTTCCCACGGTTTTAATCCCCTTTCCTTTTTTTACGAAAAAGAAATTAATCAGCTGATATCCACCAGTATTATATCATATTGGCAAATATCAGACAGATTAATTTCATTTTTAAATATAAATTTGTTCATTCAGCCACTGTTCCATTTTTTCTCTTTTTATTAGTCTCTTGCTATTATTGAAAACCACAAAATCACAATCATTCCGATCAGTTATCTCATATAACTTATTTTTACCAATACCAAAATACTTTGAGGCTTCTTCAATTGTAAGAAGTGGTTTATGCCATAATGGAACATTTAGCTTATCTGTCTTTTCAAAAACCATTGTCTGATTTATGATTCTTTCATCATTGATATTTTCGTTCATATTAAAAAATTAGTGCAGAAACCAAATATTAGGCTGATTTCTGCACACTCCTTCTTCTGAAATTAACCAAGATAACCTTCTATTATGGTAAGTACAACAACCACCATAAACAATACTGAAATGATTTTAGTAATCAGTTTATCGGCTCCATATTCTTTAACTGAACCCGACTCAAATAATGGACTATTCTTAGCTGTGAAAGCATTTAATACACTGTCTCCCTTATTTGATTGCAGAAAACACAGTATAATCAAAGCTATACATAATATAAATACTATTATCTGCATTACGGTTCTTAATACTCCGCTCAAAGAAAGCGAATAAGACAAAATAATCGATAATACCAATTCCAGTCCAATATCGAACAAATATAATATAATAGCAATCAGTGAGCCTAATAATATAACGGTCAAAAAACTTTTTAACCAGTTTTTAGGTCTACACCATTTGATAAGTCTGAATTCATCGATAATAATCTTGATTGAGCTGAAACATTTACTTAACAGCTTTCTTTTATTCTTTTTCTTGTCTTTTCTCAAAACTATCCCTCCTGATTAACGATCTTTCCAGATTGAAGTCTGTTTAACATATTTGGCTCTTGTGCTTTCACTTTTTAATTTCTGATAGATAGTGATCATAGTACTGCTGACGATGATCAGTGAAGTACCACCGATAGTAAGATTAGTTTGTGCTGCAACATCCCAAACTAGAGGTGTAACAACAGGTACGAGTGCTATGATCAGCAGTGAAACCGAACCAAAAACACATATTCTATTAAGAATCCTGTTAAGATAACTGATAGTATCTTTACCCAGTCTCACAGATACAATACTGCAACCACTTTTCTGAAAGTTCCTGTTTATATCCTTTGGAACTATGAGCGTATGTGAATAATAGAATGTAAAAAATATTATCAGTAAACCATATATAGTAATTCCAAAGATATTGTTTAGCGAAAACCGGTTAATCCATTCGGGATTCCAACCACCGATATTACAGATAATTGAAGGGACTGAAAGCACCGAACTAGCAAAGATAACAGGAATAACACCTGAAACATTTACTTTCATAGGTAGATAGTCTTTCTTTTTACCTGAAACATAGGTACTGTAATTAGAGAATACAATAGGAATATGTCTCTCACTTTTTTCTATAAACACTACATATCCAATGATAGCCAGGTATAGTAACATCAATAAACCGAACATGATAAATGTTGTCCAATTATTGTAAGTTACTGTAACATCAAATGCATCAAGAATGATACCAGGCAAGTTGTATAAGATACCGGCAGCGATAATCAGAGAGGAACCATTACCTATACCCTTGATGTCAATCATTTTAGTTATCCATAAAAGGAAGCAGCTACCTGCAACGAGCACACCAGTTGTATAGATATAACTGTAAATGTTACCAGCTCTTAAGATTCCGTGTTGGTTATCAAACATGGCTGTAATACTAAGAGCCTGAATGATACCTATTGCTAGACCAATTGAATTTGAGGCAATAACTTTTTTATTTGTATCATTTTCTTTCTTCCACCTTGAAAATACAGGTATTACATCATTGCTAAGAAGTTCGTAAACGATTGAACCTGTGATAAATGGTGAAAGACCCAATGCAAAAATTGAAAAGCTGGTAAAGTCTGCTCCTGTAAGCAGACTCAGTATTTCAAATCCACCGATAGCCTCTATAAATGTACTATCTACACTGGATACCGTGATATTGTTGCCCAGTCTAAAGATGAACAACATAGCTAGTGTATATAACACTTTTTTGGTCGTATCTTTTTTTATAAATTCAAAAAATTTTTTCACTTTCTTTTTCTGCAATATATGCAGATTCAAACCTCCTTTTTTCCTCTTTTTCTTTTAAAACAATCGTAATGACAGCTCTTCTATTTAGAGAAGAGTTATTCCTGCCAAAAACAAGAGCCATCATTTAGCAATTTTAAGAAGTATGTGTATTAATATTCTCAAAACTTATGTACAACAATAGATTTTAATCTTTTTTTCTTGCAACTAGATTGGACAGAGAAGTGTTACTTTTGTCACCGTCCATATAGCTGAAACATACATCTTTAAAATCCTGATGTTCTTTGATAAGTCTAAAAGCTTTTGCCACTTCATACGCATTGATGAAAAATCTACCTTCGATTACAGTAAAAAATGCATCCAGTTTAGCCGAATATTCAGGTTCGATTATTTCACGTTCCATGTTTTCTTTTGTATATCTTAAGAACTTACCATTTGTACAGATGTAATAGATATACTTATCTGTTTCAAAAAATGTCTTATAATTAGTTTGAGTTACATCTGCTTCAATCAGAATCAAGCCATCTAATATAGGAGTTGGTCCATAAGTTCTAATGTATAATCTTAAATTGTTGATACCATACTCCTTTTTGATTTCATATGCGGTCATTCTTTTAACTACATCTCCATTTCGATTAATTAGCAAATATTCTGAATTTTTTCTTTCATAGTTGTCATGAAATCTGAATTTTTGAGTGTTATCATTTCCACTATTTTGTCCATTACAAAAAAAATTATCATTAATATTAACGCTCATATCATTTATCTCCTTTAATTTGCAAATTTATTTATTAAATAGTTTAAAGATCTTTTTCTGCGATTTTCTTTATCAGTTCAAGATATTTAACTCTTTCTTTTTCAACGTTTTGCAAACGAGATAGTCCAAGATCTTCAGGAAAGAAACAGATACTATATCCTTCAGGATGTTCATATCTGGCAAAGCGTGGATAAATTCTTTCAAGTTTTACAATCCTATTAGTTTCAGGGTCAATGGTAGTAAATGGATAATCAGTAAAAACAAACATTATTTATAAACATCTCCTTTTTATATTACAATTATTCGTTTATTTTTGCTGATAGCATTGATTGACCCATCTATTTAGGTTTATAATCAAAGTATGTCGATATGGAATGTCGCTTTTTTGATTGGTACGATTGTTTATTGGATAAATTTAATTTTTTTAAATCAATTTTATTACTTCATTATTTGGCAGATAATGAAATAATGAGCACATTCCTTTCGACACCTTTTATTCTACCAAAGAGCAAAAAGTTAACGAACAATTGTATTCTTAGTTGTGATAATTATGTTATTTTTACAAATTATAAGAGATGATCAGTAAGTATTAATATACTTTATCAGCACAATATGAACATATGTGTTTACCTTCCGGTATTTCTGTACCACAGATGACACAATAATTTGTATTTTGGTCATTGTAATCAATCTTTTTTTTTGTTTTCAAAATGAGTTTTCTTCTATTTTTTTTATAAATTAATTTTGAATTTCTTTTCATTGATAACGTCACCTCAATTTTCAGTTTTTTTTTGACATAGATAGTTTTTTATGTAAAATTATTTATAAAATAATTAGCATAAAATCACTATCTAAGTAAGATTTTATTCATAAAGTTAAATTCTGTCTGTACAAACTAAAAAAAAGTTTGAAAAATTTTAATAACATAAATATCACAGATTTATCATTCGAAAAAAGAAAAAAACACCCTGTAAGCTATATACAGAGTGCATTTCAGCATGATTCTATAATTAACAAAAACTAAGAAAGGTAAGTTACATAATAATAAGCTAGAAGCTCGACTGTTTCAGGCATTATCACTTTTACCAGTTCCTCGCTGTCTTTTTCACAGTCAGTTTCATTGAAACTGGTAAAATCAAAATCAATGGTATGTGACTGCTCCATATTGGCATCAATCAACCGTCTTTCATTACGAGGCAACAAATGGATCAGACCTGTTTCAGTAAGGATGATATATGCTTCTCGAAACGCTTCAGGGCTTATTTTATCAGATATCGAGTTCATGTCCTTTTTCATCATTAAAATATCCTTCCCTAGAGTTATCAACGTTGTTTTCAAATTCCTTACAATTATTGTACCTTGAATTTTGTTTATGTTCAATAACTTGTTTGTCATAACTGCATGCAACTATGTCTTTGTTTTTTGCGATATACCTTTCAACGATAGCACCTATCTTATTTATCTGACGACCAAATATCTGTTTCATATTCAGATTTAAAGAATCATATAAAAGAGCCTGTTCTTTTGTATCAAGCGATCCTTCACAACAGATATTGGTGACGGTCAATGCTTCGCTGTAACTTTCATGATCAAAATCAGCATCAGACTTAAGAAAGAATTTTGGTCTTTGATTATTAATGATATAATTTCTATCCCATGTTAGATCTACGTTATAATACTTGTTATCAAGTTTAACAATATTCCAGCTGTGACCCTCTATGCCGTCTTTTTTAAACCCCTGTACATAGTGACACTCTATTCCCAGTTCACTGCACACATTTTTTAGGATATCAGCATATCCGGCACATACAGCTTTATTTTCAAAAAGACCTCCAATCATATTTCTGCTGATTAATGAACGAGTATAATCATTATTATTTTCCAGAGCAACTGCATCAAAATCATATTCGATTTCTTTTGCCAGTTTAAAGTACAATCTGGTAAATATTTCCTTTTCATTTAGAGAACTTTTAAACAAAGGCAGGATATCATTTTTTATTTCATTGATCTTATCCTTTATTCTGATAAAATCCCCTACCCTGTACATTGCTTTTTGAGAATTGCCACCTGAAGGATTATTGATATATATACCTTTAATATTTTTATTGGTAAAAAGAAACATATTGGATACATCACTTATCTTGTTAATATTTATATAGCAGTTGTTGGTTATGTTGCATCTATTAACCAGTTTTTTTATATCCTCATAATTGCCTCTGATAAATATATTTTTATGCAATGCCATATCGCTAGATATCCTGCTCAAACGTCTTAACAGTGCTTCATCAGGTTTATCAAGTACCTCTACTCTTATCTTTTCCAGATTACTGTTCTTAATCGATTCATAACACTCAGCAAATATATCGAGGCTAATTTTTTCGCCCTTAGCAAGACCTTTTATTTCATTCAGCTCCAGGATATCAGATTTGATTTTGTGATTGGTATCAATGATATAAGATGTTAATTTTTCATTGCAAGTGTGATAAATACGACCGTTCTTGTATATATTGATTGAAACTTCTTTAGGAATATCATTCAAAAAATCAACGTCATTAAGATTATTGTTAATTAGTGAAAGAGAGCAAAGTTCATTGAATCTTTCAAAAATACCTTTTGTGTTATTTATTTCTACATTTCTGATATATATGTTTGATACAGTAGTATTGAGATGTCTCAATAATTTCATGCAGATATTTCCTTTATTGGAATCATCGTTAGATGTAATAAGTCCAAAGCTGTCAATCCTGTCAGCTTCCTGCAAAAAGATAGAAAGATCATTTATCATATGGTTAAGTTCAGCATCATCTAATCTTGAGGTATTGATATCAACAACAAATTCACGAATTTTTTTTATAAATATATCCGGGTACTCCTGTGGCACGATGTAAGAAGTAATTTCAGGTAAACGCAGATTAAATTCTCTGTTGTTTACTTTGATCTCATTTGCTATTAATCGAAGTACATTTCTATCATGAATGATCATTAAATTATCAGCTCCTTTTTGTAAAAAAATAATGCCTGCTAATTCCGGGAGCAGGCAAAAAATATGTCTGTCAAAAAATAAATCGACAGACATAATTACAGATTTTTGAATCAAAAAATAAAAAGCATTATATTTCATACCAGTTCGAGAATTCATCGTTCAAAGCTTTTGATAGTATGCAATATAATGCGTGAACTACCCCACACCATAAAGGAATGGGGTTTTGCAATTCCAATTTTTATAAAAAAACTGCTCCTGCAATCATCTGCACGAACAGCTTAACTAGAAATAATCTTCTGAGATATCTTTTTCATTATTATTTATCATCAATGTATTTTCGAATTTTTTCAATGATTTATCATTCTCGTCCAGCAAAGAGTTAAATACATGCACTCTGTCATCTATGTCATAGACACGAATATCTTTTATTGCTTTATTTAGATAAGGAAGTTTTGTCAGCAAAGTATTGAGAGTACATGCAACTTTATAATTGGAACACAAAAAGGCTGTTTCGTATACACTATGTTCCTTATTAGAGAATCCAGCATCCAGCATGATTTTCTGGATATCTCGATACGCTTTAGTATAGTTTCTACAAAACAGCTCTTTTAGATAATTTGTATCAAGGTCAAATGCGATTGCTCGCCTATGTGTTCTGGTTTTATCTCTTAGGTAATCATTGTTTGATCTTCGGGGTTTCAATTAGACTCTCCTGCAAACAATCTTCTGTATGATCATCAAATATCCACAACCATTTTGTTAAAGATGGCAGGAACCAGTCATGGAACATAGGCATTCGACTGCACACTCTTCCCAGCATTCCAATATCATCAGTTGTTGTGACGTATATTCCCTGTTCTATTCTTTTGACCATATCTGGGAAGCGAGAAAAATTCATTTCATGTTCAATAATTTCATATGCTTCACCCACTGTTAATCCAGATGTTTCCTTTAGAATTTTCTCATTGAATTCAAATACCATTTTTGATGAATATTTCTTTTCAAATTTTTTCATAGTATAAAATGCTCCCTAATTCTGTATTTGACAAAAAATCTGTTTTGTTACAAGGTTCATTTTCTTTAAAAGTTATGATGACATAGCCCCAGCACACGCCGTCATCTGAAAGTACATGACAATCCCGGACATTGCCAGACAACTAGAACAATATTTACTATACGAAGCTTGGAAAACGTTTTTGATGTATTATGTTCCGATGTCTACTTTCTAGCCAATGTTATTGTATATTAAGCAAAATCCGCTTTTAATCCATTATATGACATTTCAAATTTTTGCTCTGTTTTTTTAGGTGTATAAGCTAATTCCATAGTTACATTCATATGCTCATTTTTAAGATAATAAGTTACAGCACCTGAAGGAAAAGTCTTTGTGTCCTTAATAGATTCTAGCCGTTCATATAACTTAGAATTAGCCTCTCTTAACCAGATATCTATTCTAGTATCACCGATAACCCCTGTTACTTTTACACAGCCGCTCAGCGTCGTCATAATGTTTTTAAGACGAACATCAGTATTGATTACTGGTGCTGTAAATCCGTTACCAAAAGGCTTGAAAGATCTTACTAGTTTGCTTACCTGAAGAAAGCTTTCATCATCAGTGTCGATTATATAAGGTACATTAGAAACAGCTTTTTCATCAGCAAATTTACCAGCATATCTGATAAAATCATTCATTCTATCTGCTTTGATTGATAAACCGCAGGCATCCTTATGACCTCCATATCCTATTATGATACCTTCAGGGATACAATTAAGTATATCCTCAATAAGATGAGCACTTGTATCATTTCTACCGCTTCCTTTGTAAAATACATCACCATTAGGCTGTTTTACCCTGGTAAAACAGAATGAAACTGTACCGAGTCCTGAAGAGTGTTTACCTGCAATTAATCCAGCTATTCCTTCATGAATATCATCACCAACAACGAAAACTGCTTTTTTCTCTGGAGAATATACAGGATTATAATGTCTCAGCTGTACATCAACAAGCTCTTTCCTCTTTTCGTTAAGAGCATACATCTTAGAAGCCATGGCATAAATCTTTCCCCGGTCATTACAGATAAAATAATTTACTGCAAAAGTAGCATCTGCAAGACGGCCTACAGCATTGATACAAGGGATGATATAGAATCCAAGCACTGTCTCATCAAATATCATGAAATCAAAATGACGTGCGAGGCGAACAAAATGTTGGTCAGGAGCTGTATTTAGCGAATTAAGTCCATCAATAAGCCATTTTCTGTTTTCATTGACATCCATATTGATACTGGCGACAGGCATGACATCACTTACGATCGAAATAGATGAAAGCTGAAGAAAATAACGCTCAAGGTCTTCGTCGCTGATATCATGAGTTTCAAATAAAGCCATAATAAGCTTATATGCAACCTGACAGCCGCTGATGTTTGCAAACGGATAATTTCCCATTGCAGGATGAACGATTGCATCTGCTGGTGGAATTCTTTTAATATTATGATGATCGGTAACGATAACTGTCATATTATATTCATCTTTTGCTGCTTTTATTGCATCATACGCAGCGATTCCATTATCGACCGTTAGAATCGTATCAGAACCATTTACATGAGCTTTTTTCACTAGATTGATATTTAATCCGTAACCGTCGGTAAAACGATTTGGAACGTAGAATTCAACATTTTTACCAGCTTTTTTAAGCCCCAGATAAGCTATAGTAGTTGCAGTGATACCATCAGTATCGTAATCACCAATGATAGTGATTTTACTAGCTTTATCAATAAGCTGGATAGCTTTTTTGATATCATTAAGTCGCCATTTATCATTCATTTCAGGCGGATTTTTTATGTATTGATATTGTTCTTTTCCATATCCCTGTGCTTGAAAATACGAAGCAAGATTGATCTTTGTCATATGTATTCCACTCTCCTTTTTAGAAATTTGTCATTATGATTACCAGAAAATTATTAAGCAAGTGTAAAATTATAGGATATTTGATATCTTTTGTATCTTCATACAGCTTACCGATTATCATTCCCGCAATGAAGTATAAAACAAGATTGCTGATATCAGTATGCATAAGAGCAAATAACAAGCTTGATGTTATAAGTGATAATTTAGAATATCTCCCTATTTTGCCAATAATTAGATATCTGAACAGAAATTCTTCAGCAAATACAGTCAGCACAGATATTATTATCCTGTCAAAACTGATAATATATTCTGCCTGTTCCATCTGTGGTATCATTGAAGACAGCATAATGTAAATCACTTGAAGTGCTATCATCATAATTAAGTATTTTATCAGCATAAGATTCTTATTGTTTTTCAACGTTTCAATACAAGTCAATATTATAAGTCCTTTCTATATTTGAATTCTTCATTACCTACAATCGAATAGTAGCTGTCATGTCCAATTACTATATGATCAAACATTTTAATTCCGACAATTTTACAGGCCATCTCTACCAATTGAGTTGCTTCTATATCATCTTTAGATGGCTTACTGTCACCGGTAGGATGATTATGTATCAGTAGTATAGAATTTGCATTAGAAAGCAGCGCAGCTTTCAAAATAGATTTTGGATTAAATTCTACTTTTTCAATATCTCCAAGAGAAGCAGTTGTGAACTACCCCAGACCATAAAGGTATGGGGCTTCTAGGGTGCAATGCATCCCATTTAAGAAGTCTGGTATTTGAGTTTCCACCTATTGCTAGGCAACCCTTATTCTTACAGGCACGTCCACTTTGCCTCTACTGTATAGGACACTCATGTCCACAACTCTACTTTTACGCATGATATTCAATGCCCCATTGACATCAGCATTATGCTCATCTCCGTTCCAGCGTCTGTATACGCCTCTTTTTATCCTTTTGCCACTGAATCGCATATTGCAGTTACCTTCTTCTCCAAACACTGGAAGAT
Organism: Erysipelatoclostridium sp. An173; assembly: GCF_963931465.1. Lineage (GTDB taxonomy): Bacteria > Bacillota_I > Bacilli_A > Erysipelotrichales > Coprobacillaceae > Thomasclavelia > Thomasclavelia merdavium. Next base: position 1,388,347 of record NZ_OZ007017.1, read on the forward strand.
AATCCTTGTCCCAGAATGATGAATCTGATGTATAGCTTTCTTCCTGAATGATTAGTTCGATACCATTCAGTTCGCATAGATATTCCAGTCTTTCTTTTAGTTTTCCATATGGGATATTGACAAAAGCCTGATTGTTCTGTTTGCCGATATTTGAATTCAATTGAAAATCATCATTATAACCCAGAATGATCCTTCCGATGTTTTGAACATCACAGAATCTGATTACTTTCCATAATGCCTTATAGATGTAATCATTGACTCGATTATTACGTTTTTTGGCTAATTGAACCTGTCTTTTTGTCAGCTTGTCACCATATTTCTGTTTATCCTTGATGCCCTGTAATCTGGCATTTTCCTTGTTGTACCACTGATTATAAGATTTTAGCTTTCTTCCATCGATGATGAATGATCTGCCTTCACTGGTTACGCAGGTCATCAGATTATTTACACCAAGGTCGATTGCAAGTGCTTTTGTTCTGTCCAGTTCCCTTTGAATACATTCAGATTCATATGAATAATGTATTTCAAAGTACCTTGCATCATATCTTGGTACAATCTTGATTTCTTTGACCTTCTTATCTTTCAGTACAGGTGGTACTGTGATAGTTATCTTGTCATGATCTTTGGCATATTCCCTTGAATATGGAACGATCAGCTTATTATCTTTGAAACGAATAAAACCGATGATCAGTGTAAAGAAACTGTCCTTTTCCAGATAATGAGGCAGTTTGACCTTTTTGGGATCATATTCACCTTTGACAGCCAGCTTTTTCAGTTCAAGGAAAGACTTCATTGAACCATCAACTTTTTTCAGTATCTGCTGAGCCATGTTTGAGTTAAGAATCTTATAATTAGGGCTGTCTTTAATCAGCCTATAGTTATCTTCATATCTAAGAAATGATTCATCTTCAAAGTATTTCTGTCTGACATTATATAAGGCCTGGTTATACAGGTTCTTTGAATAATGAGCCAGTTCGCATAATGAAGTGAATTCTTTTTTTGTCAGGTGTTTCAGCTGCTGTTTTATGGTCTGATACATTTGGTTTCACCTCCTTCTCTTATCATCATACATATTTTACAAAATTGAGTTTTAATATCGAATATTTGAAACACAAAAATATTTTTTTTAAAAAGAAAGGAATTGCGTATCCCCACACCATAAAGGAATGGGGTTTTGCAATTCCAATTTTTATAAAATTAATCGGCTGGTTGTGTGTATTAAGGTTGACCGAAAATAATGCTTCACGATCCAGATATTTGTATTCCTGTGCAATAATTTCTACTGCATCTTTTGGGGTTCGTATTTTCTTTTTAGAAACCAGTGTTCGTTCTTTAACAAGTCTTATCGATACATTGTCCATATTAACTACTCCTTTCCACGTTAATGATATTAACATGTTTGTTCTTTTATCCGAATAATTGGAACTATATACCATTATTTTTTTCGAAATAATTATTCAGAATAAGGTCTTTATTGAAAAATGGCATTTCATCAAATATCAGTGAATACTTGTTTTTGAAGTCATCGTAAACGACTTTATCTTTTTTTGATAGCTCTGATACAGGAACATTTAACATGATATTTTCCTGGCCGCTAACTATTCTTTTCATATACCGATAGGCAATATCAGATTCATTGATTTCTGAATGTTTTAATTCACCTTCGATTTTATATTTATCTCTCAAAAAGATAAGATAGATGCATACGAAAACATCATCATCTGGGCGAACACCATAGTATTTGTCGATGAACTTATTTACACCCGGTTCAATAAGATCCATATAATGATAATATGATTTGTTTCGGTATTCTTTAAGACATTTTGATACACGATTTTTAGCCGATTCAAGTAAAGATCTTCTATCTTCATCATCACAGGTGTTAATCTGATCAAGAATATCATTGATAATATAGATATATTTTCTTGAACGTGCTATTTGATTGCTGGTATCATACTTCATGCAAAGTTGACCAATAAGCATTTTCTCTTCATCAGAAGGTCTTCCGGTTCTGGTTTCAATTATTGTTTCATATACTGTTTTAAATTCCATTACTATCACTTCTCTTCCTTATTAATATCTATATATAATACATAGGAAACGGAAAACAGGAAAAAGCTAATAAACCTCTTCCATCTTTCCGTTAATTACATCATTCAGTTCTTTTTCAGAAAATTCAGCATAATCCTTAAGATCACCAGTATTATAGAAAATGCGAATATCATTTTCCATATTAGTCAAACGGCAATTCTGATTAGTCTTTTGGCAACCCAATACAAAAGCCTGTTTATGACAAATGATTACTACTTTAGCTTTAGCTCTTGTAACCGCTGTATATATAAGATTTCGATTGAGCAGGAATATATTTTGTTTGATGATAGGGATTATGACACACTGGCTTTCCGTGCCCTGAGATTTGTGTATAGACATTGCATAAGATAGTTCCAGTTCTAGTGGGCTATCATAAGTTACATTTTTATCATCGAATTTTACATATGCAGTTGTTCCCTCTTCATCTTTGTAATATCTATCAATATAGCCTCTTTCACCATTGAATACATCTTTATCATAATTGTTTTTTATATGAATTATCTTGTCTTTATTATGAAAAACAGTATCCCCTTTTTTAAATATGACCTTATCCTGATTATCAGGATTCGCTGATTTGGACAGTTCATCATTCAAACTTTCAGATGAGACAACACGAGCACGGGTACGACAAGGGCAAAGTACGATTACATCATTATAATCTTCCATACATTTTTCATATGTTTTTACGATAATATCGAAAACCTCTTTTTCTCCCAAATCATCACTTACAGGTATCATCTGGAAATCATCACCAGCTTTGATCGTTCCATTATTATTATTGATTATATGCGCATTATTAATGATGTTAGAATTTTTGCTTTGTCTGAATATCGTTTTGAGCATAACAGTAGGAATCTTTTCCGATGTTATCATATCTTTTAATACATTGCCTGGTCCGATCGAAGGAAGCTGATCGACATCACCAATAAAGATAACCTTACATCCCTCTTTGACCGCAGTAATCAGTGATGTGAAGATATTAAGATCTACCATTGACATTTCATCTACGATAAGAAGTTTATATGGTAATTTATTTTCACGATTATATTTGAATTTATGTGTTCTGCCATCAATCATCAATGTACGATGAATAGTTTTAGCTTCCATTCCAGTAACTTCAGTAATTCTGTTTACGGCAACACCGGCAAAAGCACATTGTCCGATTTCATTGTTATGCACTTTTGTCAATCTTTTATATATTTTCAGGATACAATTGATGATGGTACTTTTACCAGTTCCTGGACCACCTGTAATTACGCTGACATTGTTCACAAGCGAATTTATGATTGCTTTGACCTGTTCGGTTTCATATGTGATTCCTATTTCTGTTTCAACAAGATTGATTTCCTGTTTTACTTGCTCACGAGTAAATTCATGAAAAGGTCTAGCCTTAAGCAATCTTACAAGTGCTTTGGTCGATTCTCTCTCATTGTAATAAAGTTTAGCAGGATAAAAACCTCCATCTCTTAAGATAATCTTCTTATCACGGCATAGATCACTGATACATTCATCTATCATCTTATCAGTAATATATCCAAGACTATAATTAGTATCTAGAAGTTTTTTTGATTCATCTGCAAGTTGGGTAAATTTTACATATAGACTACCGGTAGCTGAGCAAATCTGACTAAGCGCATAATATATACCTGCCTGTAATCTTTGTGAACTGGTATATTTCTTTTCATCAATTGCAAGAGCAATCTTATCAGCACGTTTAAATCCGAATCCATCTACATCATAAGCAATACGATAAGGCTCTTCTTTGACAACATACATAGAGTTAGTACCATATTTTTCATAGATACGGTCTATCATGTTATCAGTAACACCTTCTTTTCTAAGCAGGATGGTGAGTTCACGGTATTGCATATTCTTTTTAAAAGATTCTTTTATTTTTTCTACCTTCTTTTTTGTGATTCCTTTGATTTCAATCAATTTTTCAGGTTCAGTTTCGATGATATGTACAGAATCACTACCAAATTTATCATATATCTTTCTTGCCATGACCTCACCGATACCTTCGAACAGTCTTGATGACAGATATGCAATTATCTGTTCTTTTGACTTGATGTCATCATAAGCGACACTGGCATCTAAACATCTGAACTGTAAACCATATTTGCTTTTTTCCCAGTTACCAGTGAATGCATAAAGCACCCCTGAACTGATATCACCAATATTGCCGGTAACTGTAATCGTCTTTTTATCAATAGTCTTTACACTTAGCACACGATAACTACTGTCTTTTGCTTCAAAGATCCTGTATTTTACAGTTCCTTTGTAGACATATGTATTGCTGTTATAATTGGATTCATTTCTGAACATAGTCTGCATGATATTGTCTCCTTTCTCTGATCATAATTATCGTAGCATTAAAAAAACTGAAACCGAATAATTAGAAATATTTTTAGATTAAAATGAATTAATTACTATTTTTTATCCCAATACTGATTCCAATAGCTTCATCGAGCTTGTGCAACGTATCCTTTTTAAGACGACATATCAGTCTCGAACGAATACGGCTCTTGTCAATAGTTCTTATCTGTTCAAGCAGACAGCAGCTTTTTCTTTTTTTTATTTCAGGAATATCAACATGAGTAGGCATATATGCTTTTATCGTAGACGATACTGGAGCTATAATCAGAGTTGGACTATTTGTATTACCGATATCGTTTTGAATGATGACAACAGGTCTCATACCGCTTTGTTCGCTACCGATACCAGGTGAAAGATCTGCATAATATACATCTCCTCTTTTATATTTATTATTTTTTGTTAGTTCATTAATTTTTTTAATTGTTTTTTCATCAGTATGGCTTTTGGATTGTCAACACTTTTTTGGACAATTTCTATGAGAACATTCTAAATTCAACAGGTGTTTTATAATCAAGTGAACCATGTATCCTGATATTATTATACCAGTTTACATAATCAAATAATTCCAGTTCCAGCTCTTCTAAACTATCAAACCTTTTATTAAATGCAAATTCCGTTTTTATAATTTTATATGTTGCTTCAGCTACCGCATTATCATACGGACATCCTTTTGTACTTAGTGATCTGGTTATATTAAATGTTTTTAGTGCTTTTTCAATTTCTTCATTTTTAAATTCACTTCCGCGATCCGAATGAAACAATTCTATCTTACTTAAATCATATTTTATTGAATAAAGTGCCTTTTCAACCAGTTCGGCATTTTTATTTTTTCCAGCTGCATATCCTACAATCTCTCTGTTATACAAGTCTAACATAAGACATATATAATTCCATTTGCCACCTACATTAACATATGTCAGATCACTGACAACTACTTTCATTCTTTTTTCCTGTTTAAAATTCCGATTAAGCTTATTATCTATACTGTCATTATTACATTTTGTTTTGTGTAGTTTATACTGCTTTACTGTATAGCTGGATACCAGGCCATTTTTCTTCATGATACGTCTGATTCTTCTTCTGCTGACGATATGGCCGCGCTTGGCTAATTCCACTTTGATCTTCCTTGAACCATAATTGTTTCGACTATTTTTAAATATTTCTTTTATTAAATCAGTTAAATCATGATCATTGGATTTTTTCTTTTTTAAATTATTATTGCGATTATAATATAACGACGATCTAGGTATATCTAATAATTTGCACATAGCGCTGATTGGATATTTATCTGCGTTGGAAATGATAATATTTATTTTCGTCCCATAATCAGCGCTGCCTGCTTTAAAATATCATTTTCCATTTTTAATCGCTGATTTTCTTTACGAAGTTTAATAAGTTCTTTTTCTGCATCGCTGCGATTATCTTCGATATTAAATGAACCGGTAGAGTTAAACTTATTAATCCATGAAGATAGAGCAGAAGGAGTTAATTCATATTCACGAATCAATTCAGCTCTAGGTTTACCACTATTATATAATTCTACAATTTTTTGTTTAAATTCATCACTATAGGTTCTTCTTTCTCTTGCCATTTTAGTTTACCTCACTTTTACTTTCTAAATTGTAACAGTTCTCTTAGAAACTGTCCAATTTAGTGTAACCTATCCATTTTTTCATATGTATAGCTTGAATAGTTATTTCTGTTCTTGTTATAAGTTTTGTGCTTTGTCACTTATTATCAAACTCTCCTCTCGATATTTATTATTTTTTTAGCAAAAACAAAGGGCTTATTCAGAAAGAATAAAGCCCAATTCTATTCGACTTCCTTAAAATAACGGTCATAATAATCACGCATTTCTTTAGAATAATCCATTCCAATGATCTTGCTGTAGTGTTCATCATTATCAGAATTACCTAGTTCAGTAACATAAATATAATCTGTGAACGGTGTATAATCATCATAGACCATTTCAAACTCATATCTTGTTCCTGTTATCGTAGTCTCGCTATAATCCTGTTCGGTTTCAACAGTGAACTCAGCACCTTGATCATTTGCTGGTGATAGCGTATATGTATATGTCCCATCACTATTAGATGTCTTCTCTACATTGAACTCTACTGATTGTGTATATAATGTAGTTTCCACATCTTTTTTGAAGTCTGCATATGATAATTCGGGCTTTCCTGTAAATACTGAAACAATTATACAAATTAAGATTACAATAACGAATAGTCCTAACACACCAGCAATAATTTTCTTTTTGGATAATATTTTACTCAACCTTTGCACCACCTTTAATCGTTGTATTCGATACTATCGATAACTTCATTAGCAAGATCATCCAAAGCATCAGTATCATTTTCCTGAGAAAAAACAAATACTTCAGCTGGTACTTTACCATCACTATCTAAGAAAAAATCATATGATACATAACTGATTGTGATATTATTATCAGTTGATGTTTTTCCTGATGATTTCATAGCATCATATCCTCCAGCTGTAGTTTCTGTATATTTATCACTGAATTCAAGGTCACTTCCTGAACCATAGACAGTAGCGATGGCATTTGTTCTGTCACTGCGATAATAACCTGAAATATTATTTAGATTTATAAGCTCTGCCACTGTATCAGGATTAGTGTTTGTACTTACAATGACACCATATTCTTTATCATTTTCTTTTAGAATATAATAATCTGCATTATATGATTTTGACACTTCTGCATCAGCTGGAACCTCCATCGTATAGGAAGGTGCTGTTAGATCATATGTTTTGGTATCATCAAGATAATTAGATGTACTGTTTCCTGAACAACCAGCAATCGTAAATGCTGTCCCAGCAATCATAACTATTTTTCTTAAGATTTTGTGTTTTTTTGACATATATAGATATACACTCCTTTTTTTATATTTAAAAAACCAGCCAGTAATTATTATGATACAAAATAATTAGATAATCAGCATATTAAAGAAAAATGCAATATCTAACAAATGGACACAATCATGATTATATTGACAAAAAGTATTATATGTTAAAGCAGTTCGGAGAAAGTTGTGTTCTTACGCTACAGGAACACATCATTAATGACATTATAATGAGTTACTGGCCAGTATTGGATAGTAGTCATCCTATCCAAGTATAGCGTATCAGGATTAAAAAAATAACATAAGACATTCTCGAAAAAAGTTTTAAAAATTTTTGCTGATTATATCAAAATTAGTTCATCTACAATATGAGCAGGATAGCCCCACTTCTTTAAGTGGTGGGTTATTGACTATCTCAGCAAAATCTTTTTTTGCAAGAACTCTTTTTAGCGAATCAACGACCATTGGATTATATTTATCGTCATCATGGTCCAGAATTTCTAGTGCTTCTTCCTTTGTTACTTTGTTATGATAGACTCTGTTGGTAGTTAAAGCATCATAAGTATCAACTACAGCCATAATTTGAGCAGAAAGCGGAATTCTATTGATACCTATTGGATAGCCGCTTCCATCTTCTCGTTCATGATGTAAAAGAATTACTTCTTTGCATATGGTAAACAGTTTTCTTTCATTTATATCCAAGCTGATTCCTTTTGTCATTTCGGTAAGAACCATCAGACCATAAACAGTATGCATTTTCATTATCCTGTATTCTTCCGTTGTAAGTTTATCTGGTTTATTAAGAATATTTTTATCGATATTTATTTTACCTAAATCGTGTAATTTTGATGCAATTTTCATGTGGTCAGCAAACAGGTCATCCAGTTTTAATTCGGGATGGTCTTCTTTTAATTGCTTAGCAACTATATAAGCAAGGACACTCAGAAATTTAGAGTGTCCTGTTAATTCTTCAGGTACTTTGTTTATGAGATGTCCGATTATTTCTTCAAATGAATACATTCTTAATGTGCCCTCACAGGAAGAATAAGATGAATACCTTTTTTTTCAGGAGCATTAAATACATAAGGTTTTAGTGCTCCAACTCTATAGAGGTGTACCGTACCATCAGAACTAATATTAGCTAAAGCATCAAGGATGAATCTGACACTGAATGTTTCTTCAAATTCTTTTTCTTTTCCAGAAACCTTTACATCAGAAATGAAGTCCTGTGCGTTACCCACTTCCAATGTACGTGTTTCAAGGATTAGTGTATTATTTTTTAGTGTAATTTTTACATAATTTTCATTTTGATCATTAGCAATCAGTGAAACACGTTTTATAGATTCAATCAATGATCCTTTATCAACTTCGACCACTGTATTAAATGAATTAGGAACAAGCCGGTTGGTATCAGGATAACTTCCATCAACAAGTCTGAAAATTATTAAGATATTTCCGGTCTGAATCGATACTTTTTTTAATGATACCGTCATTTTGAAATTTTTATCATCATCAAGATTTTTAATGATCTTTAACACTTTCTTAACTGCTTTTTCCGGAATGATGATATTAAAATCATCACCATCTGATGTAATATCTGTTTTGATTTTAGCTAATCGATATCCATCTGTAGCAGCAGTGATAAGTCTTTTATTGGGTTTAGAATACACCAGGTTTACTCCTGTCAAAATCGGTTTTATTTCACTTTTTGATACAGCATATGATGTTTCTCCCAGAATTGATGACAGAAGTTTAGAATCAATATCGAATGCCGTTCCATCATTTGAAATATCAATATTAGGATAATCATCTACTCTAATGGTATTGACCTGATATTTAGATTTTTTACCTTTTACAGTAAGAACTGTTCCTTCCATCGTTACAGTAATATTTTCGTCATTTAATTTCTTAATAATATTACTAAAAATTAATGCAGGTACTAATACTTCTCCTGTTTCAATTACTTCCAGGTCATCACTTTCATACACTGACTGAATTGTTATATCTGTATTGCTTGAAAGTAATGTAATGCTATCTTCATCAACTGTCATTTTGATAGATTTTAATGCTGGTAATGGTACCATTGCATCAATAGCAAGATTTACTTTATCTAGTTCTTTTACAAATGTTTTTGTTGATAATTTTACTTTCATGTGTTTCCCTCCTCGTATTATCTTTACAAGCATATTGTACAAAAATAGTACGTTTTTCCGAATGATAGGAGAATTCGTTAAGAAAAAAAGATACCATTAAAATTTTGGTATCTTATCCTTATATTTTGATTATATATTTTTTTTTATTATACTTTTTAGCAAGTTTTAGCATGGATCTTGTACCTTTAGATTTGCCATCCCAAAATGCAAGAACAGCATTGCAGGCTTTGGCCATCTGTTCATTACGAATTGGTCTGGCCTTTTTCCCATACCTGGTCCAATTGGCAGGAAAAACCTGTAGCTAAAGATTGTTTTCTTTAGCATATCTTTCGCCAATGCTGTCAGTACCCTTGGCTCCACCTGATAAGATTATAAGATCATTTTTAAACTTATTATAGAACTGATCAAGTATTTTTTTAGTTCTATCATAATCATTATAATCTCGACATCCAGCAACAACTTGTTTCATATTTAATAATCAACAAGTTCAATGACTTTGCTCTGGATACCGGTCTCAGGATCATATCTGATGTGTTTTGCAAAAAGTTCAAGTCTTTCTCTAAATGCTTCATCTAAGGTATATTCTTTTCCATCATAACTAACTACCTTATCATTGAAATAATCGGTCCCGACCATTGCAACGAAGGTATTTAAATCAAATTCACTAACTGCCATAATTTAATGTTCTCCTTTTAAAGTTTTGTACAATATATATATTTTCAGAAAAGAACCCCTATTTTGTAGAGGCTCTTAAAACACAATATCATTATCCAATTGATCAGTATCAAAATCAATCTTAATTTCTGTATCATCTTCAGTTTCAGCTTTTTCTACATGAGCAGCAGCTTTTCTGCTTTCCATGAATTCGACTCTATCAGCTACAACATCAGTAGTATATACTGTTTCACCACTGTCTTTAGTATAGCTTCCTGTAGTGATTCTTCCAACTACACCAATCATTGAACCTTTTTTAAAGTATTTTTCTACAAATTCAGCTGTTTTGTTCCACGCAATACATCGAATGAAGTATGCACCTTCTTCTCCAAAATCTTTATTTACTGCTACTGTAAAACTTGTTACCGGTTTACCTTTGCCTGTTGTTCTTAATTCAGGATCTCTAGTTAATCTTCCACTTAATGTTACACTGTTCATAATTTGTTTCTCCTTTTCTTTTTTAGATTTCTTACTTTATACAATTATATTTTATCATCTGCCCAATATTTACCGAACTATTGGAAAATTTTTTGGAAATTGTTTTTAATTTTTTTCATGTAATGATTTATATGGTCCATATAAAGGATTGCTGGGATTGATGAGTGATATTAAAACAACATTATTTGTTTTGTTGTCATAATAAGAATTAGCCATCTTATTATCATCGTATACACCTTTTTCAAAACCCTTTTTACTTAGAAAGTCATCTACTAATTTAATGATACTTCTATTATCATTAATATTTTCTCCGTCGGTTTCACCCATAAGCCAATTTGTAGTCACACCAAAATATCTACTCAATATAACGATATGGTTTGACAACGGAGTATGTCTCCCTGCCAAATAATCATACAATGATGATTTTGAGATTCCAGTATTTTCAGCAACCTGTATGACAGATAATCCTTGTGCTTTGATTAAATCGTTGAAACGCAATGAAAATTTATTTTCTTGATCTACTTTATACAATTTTTTCACCTCTTTTTTAATTGAATCAATGTCTTTTATTTTTACAATTATATGTTAGCAATAGTTGATTAATTTCCGAATATTTGGAGAATAAGTCACAAAAAAAACTACAGAACGATCTGTAGTTTAATAAGTATATTCAGATTTTTAAAATTCAATTGCATCTTCTTCAATGATACCATAATCAACAACAATATTTTCTGGGGCGCTACCTGTTGGTACAGCTATTCCTAAGGCAACATAATCATATTTTCCTTCAACAGGTGGCATTATTTCTATATACTTATTTACAAAACTATCATATGGACAGTTAGCATCTTCAACCATATCGGCTGTAATACAATCCTGAATATCTTCAAATACATCTTCTATATTCTCTCCAAGTTCAACACCAATCAATACATGTTTTTTTATATTTTTGTATACATCTTTTCCTGCACGATATATTTTGTACTTTTTCATTATTATTCTCCTATCCTCTACATACTATTTAAGCTTATGCTGATTATACAAAATCCTAAATCATCATGCAATAATTATGGAATACAAAAAAACAGTAGAAGCAGTTAGGAAAGCTCTACTGTTTGGTCAAGTATTCAGAACAAATATTAAAGGACATATTAAATTTTATTGCTCCGAGTTTATTATATCAGTTAAAAATTATTGATTCAATACGCTATATTTACCTTTTTCCTTTTTGATTGGTTGGTCATTTTTTTGATTATCTTTACATTGTTTTCAGATTATTTTGCCTTCAGGTATTCCATTATATACATTAGAAAAATCCTCGCAAAAATCGTATTTTTCCTTGTATTTGAACTTTTCTATTTACCAGCAAGAGTACTCCGTCTGACCAACTGGATCAGTCGGAGGTGAATTGCCAACTCTTTTTATAATTGTTTATAACCACCACAATATCTTGCTCTTTTGATTGCATTTGTTTTCACCCCTTTTGATAAGTCTTCCAATACAATATACCTACCATAATTTACACAACCTTTAACTCGATATAATAAACCTTTGTAGAATATCATATCACCAGGACGATACTCATATCTGTCCTTTCTTATGGTTCGCCTTCCTTTTTTGATCTTATTACCACGATATTGACGTAAATTTTCTCCTGATAGATTTTTGTTTCGTGATACCCTGCCAGAACTTAGCTGTGCTCCTTTTTGTTTCTTGCCATCACGTTTATCGATGTAAGTGGCATCATATAATTTTTCAAGAATACGATTGTTTCTACGCATTTTCTGGTATACACGTATTTCAGCTCGTATCGATGGATGAACATCACCCATAGCATAGGCATCATTGACATGTGATTTTTCCAATCCTAAAAATTTTCGTTTTGCTTTAGTATAGGCTCCATAAGTGAGATGAATATCAAGACCAGGTGCTATCTCTTTTGCACCACTATATATACGCCAACGTATCTGATTCATTACTGCTGCACCAGTAAGATCATGAAATTCTTTAGGTTCATAGCCATACAGCTTACCACCTTTTTCATGGTTTGCCTGTGTGTGACATTCTGTACAGCATGTTATAAGCTCGTCCAGCTGGCTACCATGTCGTCCTTGCCAATACAACGCATGATGAACACGTAATATAGCGCCATCTTTGATACCTTTATTACATATCTGACATGTGTATTGATCTCTGGTAAATACAGCCTCTCTCAATGTTTCGAGATTGTATTTAGGTCCGGTTACTAGTGCAACCTTTGAAATTGGTGCGTTTGATACACAGCGATTAGCCGCTATCCAAAAAGGAGAAGAACTACCTGAAGGTGAAGATTATCAAAAGGGACGATCTCTCTCATATTTCCTTCTAGTACTTCTCTTGCAACAGATGCAATATAATCGATAGAACGATTCAAAAAGTTTTGAGCTGCTAAAGCAATTTTTTCTGGATCATCAGAAATTTTAACATTAACAGCAGCATCTACATTAATGTTAATGTAATCCGCTGTTGGTACCGCAGAAGATGTTTTAACTTCAATTGAAACCAGATCCAACATCAACTCGTCTTTCTTTTCGAAGAATGGTATTTTAATACCAGCAGTACCAATTAACACTCTAGGCTTCTTTTTAAAACCTGAAATAATGTACGCTCTATTTGGAGATGCTTTAACATATCCAGTGAGCAAAATAATAATAATCAATACAATGATTGCCACAAGTATTATCGCACCAGCAATAATACCAGGATTTAAATTTAATAATTTCATTTGTTTTTTCCTCCTTAAATATAGAATTACAAAAAAATGAGCGGGAAAGCCCACGGTTTCAACCGTGGGATGAAAGCGAACATTTAAGAAAACAGTTATAGAAAATATTTTCTAATATGTTCTACAATTATTCGGATCGTTTTCTGTTTATTATATACTGTCTACATGATGATTGTTTTTATCAAAAATTCCTACAACTATTCGGATATTTGATCAAACATGATACTCTAAATTTATGATAGATAAATATAGAAGATCTAATACATGTATTTCAATGATCAATTATCATATTATCTTCTGCCCTCGATATAGAAGAAAGATATTTGATATACCTGATGTTGAATCACGTTTGAAAGAAATTATTATTGAAGTCTGCAATAATAATGATATTAAAATAATTGCAATGGAATGTGATAGGGATCATATTCATTTATTTGTTAATGCATCTCCAAACATCAGGGTATCAGAAATAGTAAAGATCTTAAAAGGCTGTACTTCCATAAAATTAAGAAAAGAATTCAAACAGCTGAGGAAAATGCCATCGCTTTGAACAAAATCTTATTTTGTCAGTACAGCTGGTGATGTAAGTTCATCAACTATCAAACGGTATATTGAAAATCAGAAAAACAAATGATAGAAAGGCAGGTGTAATAATGCATACTTTGACGATTCCACTAAAAACAACAAAATATGACAGACAGATTATGATCAAAAGATTCTATGCTGCAAGTAAAGTCCATAATACGATCGTCAAGCATGCAAGAAAACTGCTGATTCAGCTCGATCATGATAAAGAATATCAGGAACTGCGTGACAGTTATATCGGGTTCAACGATCCTGATCATAAACTGTCAAAGGATGAAGAGAAACTTAAAAAATCACTAGCCAGACAGATGAACATCATCAGAAAAAACTATTGTTTGACCGAACATGCATTACAGGCATACATCAAAAAAAGCGGTCCAAAATATAGAAAATGCCTTTCTTCACAGCAGCTCCAGAAGATAGCAACCAGAGTATGGAAGGGTGTCGAAAACATCCTTTTCAACAGTGGTGAAGAACTGCATTTTAAACCTAACAGCAGATATCTCAATATTGGTGGCAAAAGCAATGCTAATGGTGCTAAGTTCGATAAAGAAACGATGACAGTCAGCTGGCTTGGCCTTGAAATGAAATGCAAGATTAAACAAAATAAAAAGAATCCTGCCTATATCGAACAGAGCCTTGATCATAAGATCAAATACTGTGAGATCTCAAGAAAGATGTTTTCGGATGGCTGGCATTATTATGTCATCATCTATCTTGATGGTGAAGCACCTAAAAAGATCAGTAAAACTGGTAAAGGACGTATGGGAATCGATCCTGGTGTTTCTACGATGGCATGCGTTGGTGATGATGTCATGATCCTTGAGGAACTGGCACCTCGCTGTAAGGAATATAATGAAAAGATCGTCAAGCTGCAACGTAGCATCGATATTTCGCAGAGGATAACCAATCCCAACAAATATAAATCTGATGGTACATTCAAAGAAGGAAATAAAGACAAGTGGATATTTTCCAAAACCTGTCTGAAGAAGAAAAGACTGCTGACGGCAGTATACAGGCAGAAAGCAGCATATATCAAGCAGTGTCATGAGATACTGGCCAACAGACTGATAATGACTGCTGATGAATTCATCGTTGAAAAGATGAATTTCAAGGCACTGCAAAAGAAAACAAAGAAAACCAAGAAAAAGCAGGAATACACACCATTCAAAAAGAATGATGGTACGATCATCATGATCCGCAAATTAAAGAAAAAAAAAGCGCTATGGCAAGAGCATGAATAATAGAGCACCTGCCTCACTGCTGACGATACTTAAAAGAAAATGCGAATTATATAGTGCTGCCTTTGAATATATCGATACAAAAGAATTCAAAGCCAGTCAGTATGATCATATAAGTGATACCTGCATAAAATGTTCCATCAATCAAAGGATAAAAATAATTGGAGATCATAAAGTGCAGCGGGATCTGTACAGTGCCTATCTGATAAAAAATACCAATGAAGAGCTTAACTTCACCGATCGCGATAAGTGTATAAGAGGATTTTGTTAATGTCAATATAAAATTTACCAAAAGTGTTAGTTTAATTTTCACCAGTTCTGGTTGTTATGATCATCATCCTCAATCATGGATATCTTATCCTTTGTTCGATATGACCTTCCTGTGATATTTATGATATGTGAATGATGAATAAGTCTGTCTAAGATTGCATTCGCTAATACATTATCACCAAAAACCTCTCCCCATCGTGACAGTGATTTGTTGGTTGTTATGATTGTTGAATGTTTCTCATACCTTTTTGTTATCAATTGAAAAAGAAGATTCGATGATTCGCTATCCAGCGGAAGAAACCCTACCTCATCTATGATAAGTAGCTTATATTTTGCAAAGAATTTCAATCGTGTTTCTAGTCTGTTTTCTAGATGGGCTCTTTTTAGCTGTAGGATGAGATCATTGCAGTTTATGAAATATGTACTGTTTCTGTTTTTCGCTGCTTCTATTCCAATTGATGTCGCCAGATGTGTTTTTCCTACACCTGGGGTTCCAATGAGAAGAATATTTTCTGTTTTTTCCATAAATCTGAGATTTCTAAAATCAAGTATCTGCTCCTTGCTGATCGAAGGCTGATATGAAAAATCAAAATCCTCAAATGTTTTTATATATGGGAAATTGGCCACCTTCACGCATGCGTTCATCGCTCGTTCATTCCTAAGTTCCATTTCAAAATTAGTCAGTTCATATAGTGCTTCCACCATATCCTTCTTTCCTTCATTTACCATGCTTATATATGTATCTAAATATTCTCTTATGCGATCGAGCTTCAATGTTTCCAGATTGTTCATGAGCCTGTTATAGTTTGTTGCCATCCTTATTTACCTATCCTTTCAAGCAGTTTTAAATTTTCTTCTGCAATTGCATCGATATCTATATCCTTGTTGCAGATTGTATGATGCAGTGCCTCCTGATAATGATCGTGTTTGTAGTTGAATTTATTTTTGTTTATTTGATGTACTGTCACAAGTTCTGTGTTAAAATATACATAAAGTTTATTTTCAATTGGTACTAGCTTGACTCTTTTGTTGATAAACTTTGTAGGAACGGAATATCCAGATCCATTGTAGGTAACCAGTAGTGTTGGTGGCACTATCTGCGTAATGACATTATCTACATAGCTATCGAGCATCACTTTGTTTGGTAAGGGTCTGAGATATTCCTTTTCTTTTTCAAAGAGAACATGCGGCGGCATATTCGTTGTCTGATTGATGGTGTTATTGACTCGTCTATTGATCTTTTCAATAAGATGGATAAGTTCTTCTTCATTTTCAATCTCGCCATCATATGCATTCAGCCAGGAAATGAATCTGTTGGCTGATTCATCTTTTCCTTTTGTCTGTGGACTTCTTGTTTTGCATAGCCTTATCTTCATGCCGCTATCCTTTTCAAAGGCTCTGATTTTCTGATGCTTTCTTTTAGAGCCATTAGTAATGCTCACTACAGCTGTCATATTGTCAGTAAGTATATGTTCAGGGGTTCCTCCAAGCCTGTATAAGGTATCGATGATGCATCTAAGGAAGTCTTCAGTTGTTTTTCCTTTGGTATAGACAAATATATGTTCACGTGAATAGCCAAGTGTAGATGTCATGAGATTGAATTCTATGACTTCACCATGAATGGTCGTCATTCTAAGATTTTCTTTCCAGTCTACCTGCAATTGTTGGCCAGGCCTTGTTTCATATCTGACATGAGGCTTGACAGTTTTTTGTGGCTTCATATCACGTTTCCAAGTGTAATATTTAAAATTATTGTAAGTTCCGATATTGTCCTCACCATACCTGTCTAGAAGATACTCATATGCAGCACGTTTATGAACACCAGGCTTCTCAAACAATCTAGTGATTTCATCGCTATATTTATCCAGAATACTTTTTCTAGGTTTACGTTCCACTTTTTTTATTCCTCCTTCACGCCAGTATTTAGCTACTGTATGTCTATCCATATCGTAGATTCTGGCAAGTTCGCTAAAGTTTGGTTTAATATTCATTTGTTTCAAAATTAATAAATCTCCTATAATATTTCTTTCCATAATAATCTCCTGTATTTGAATACAGAAGATTCTATCAAAAAAGATAACCTTAGGATAGTTTTTCATTACCGAAACTGGTAATTATTATACCAACCTTTTTGGTTATCTTTATTTTACTATTAACAGATTTGATAATTTTATAGTGATGCATGATAAATTGATTGACAGTATGAAGAAAATGGGAACAAGCATGAAACAATGTTTCGGATTTTAAACAAATTGGCTAAATGATACAAAATAACAAGTAAATCAACAAAAATAAAAACACAGGTCAAGACATGACCTTTCGACTGGAGTGTAGGACACTGGTTCGAACTACAATAGTCGATAAATCCTGAAAGAATCAGTTATATCCATATCTATATGGTATGGTGATACTGAGTGAATATAAGGAACCCCACGGTTTTAACTGTGGGAGGATGTCAGATCTTGATATTACAAAATTTAATTATTTAACCGAATAATTGAAACAAAAAAAGAATAAAAGGTGCTTATGTTGCACCGGTTAAAACATTAATTATTTTCTATCTGGCTTTTTGGATGTCGTCATAATACAGCAGACAAGCCATCCGATGACAGTTCCAATCGCTAAACAGATAAAGTTTAAAATCATTTGTTATCACCATCTTTCTTTAATTATAATTTGATTTAAGATATTAATCAGTAGATACCAACGGCTTGTTTAGCTAGATCATCAGCAATTTCGTTGTACTTGTTTCCAGCATGAGCCTTAACTTTTTTAAACTCAATAATAATATCTTTCGAATTTTCATCAATAAATTTCTTATAAGCTTTTGTGCCTTCTTTATTTCTTTTCCACTCGCCAGTTGCCCAGCATTCAATCCCAGCATAATCATAGTGAATTGTAATCAGCTTGTATCCCATACTGATTGCTGATTTAACGGCAATCATACTGGCATTAACTTCTCCACCTACATTATTCATTTCCAGATAAGGCGGTTCGCTTCCTTTACAGCTTAACGTTGACACTTCTTCTCCATCTAAATTGATCATGATAATTCCGCTACCATAGAAACCCGGAACATAGCTTCCATCAACATAAGCGAATACCTTTTCTTCGTCTTTGATAGAATCAGCATCAAAATCAGTATTGTTAATTACAGCATATTTCTTTTTACCATTCCCAATGAACTTCTCAGCTTCTTCCCTGGTTTGAAATGATTTGAATTTAGCCCCTGAAAAGCCAATTACTTGAGTTTTGCATTCATCCCAGGTCGTTATAAGTAAAAACTCTTCTTATGTCAGATACACTTTTTTTAACTCTAGTACGATAATTCTTAACTTTTCTCTGATTCTTGTAATCCTCATAACGGTTTTCTCCCAAACCGCCATAAAATAGGGATAAATATCAAAAGCGGCGGCCTTGAAATATTCTTCAAAGCCGCCGTATCCTTTTGGGCGTGACGATTGTCTGCTGCATGACGGCTTTTTTTCTTTTGCCGTCGTCCGGCAGGGCAATATTCATATTGATTTATATCATATAGTCGCTTCGCAAAGCTTCTACCAGATCGCACTTCAAGATTTGCCTGCCACCCAGGTAATATGCCAGTGCGACAAAGCCCAAAAGTGCCACGATAAAAAGTAGGATGGGAACAATGGGGGCCACTGACAAAAATTCCATTGGATTCAGGTAGCTTGCCGTTATCATCAACCACACAAACACAACCGTAATCGGCAACGTGATCAGAACGGGGCGACCCGCTATAACGAGGGCTTCGATCCAAAACATTTTTCGCATACCTTCTGGCGTCATGCCAATGGACATATATCTCGCAAATTCTCTTTTCCTTTGCCGGATAAATCCCAACGTGTTGGAAAATACATTAGCAATCCCGATGAAGGCCAGCAACACACACAGCGCCCCAATTATCAGTTTGTATCCGTTCAGCATGGCATCATTGTCTATCTTTTCCTGAATCCGGTTTTCTACCTCGAAAGAAATGTCATGCCCCAGCACATTCGTCAGCTCGGTTTCAATCATACTCAGTTCTGTCAGGGTTCTTTCTTTTTCTGAAAGAATGCGGATATAGGTGTCTGGTTCAGCATTTCCAATCGTCTCTTCGATTTGTTTCCAGGTGGAAAGCGACACAAATTGGACTAAAGCATAGTTATCATATTCTTCTCTCAAAACCGGCGGCTCCTTTGTAAAGCCCAAAACCGGAATCTCCACAGTTGCAGCCGCATCTTCCAGGTTTTGTAAAGTCATCGTGTCCTGGTTCTCTGACAGAAACGGAACATATTCTTTGTATCTGAAATTGCTGTTTATGTTGTCCCAAATACGGTTCAAAACAACGCTCCCGTTTTCCGCTGAGGAAACGCCAATCTGCTCACAATACGTGGCAAAGCTGCTGTCGTCCATGATTACAATAGGAGCCTGAATGGTATAAATCCCATCTGCCATACTGACATCGCTTCCGGCGATTGTTTCAAGACCACCCAGACTTTTTACTTCTTCGCTGACAGCGTCCGCCCCAATAGAACAAACGGCGTTTGCCTTTTGATAAATCACACTGTCTGTATCAGCCAAAGCATGGATTTCATCCGTATGAGAGAAGTCCTCAATCCTTGTGTCCTCAAGCGTTGCCATCACATCCCAGGCATCCTGGTAGCGTTCAAAATAGGTATGGTTTGTACTGATTCCAGAGAGAGTAAAAAAACTCAGCATGAGAGCAAAGCCCAGAAAGGAAAGGGTCAACGACAGCGTGGCGGTTCGCAGAGATTTTTTCTGTGCTTTCAGCGCATTCCCGGCAAGTTCCCCTTCGGTTCCAAATAAAAGCGCAAGAATACGGGATTTTTTTCTCCGTTTTAGCTGTAATTCTCCCGTATTTTTTATGGCTTCCAGTGGGGTCATCTTGCTCAATTTCCTGGCTGGCAGCCAAGCAGAAATCAGCACCGTCAAAAACGAGGTCAGAATCGTGACTGCAAACACCAGCGGATGATAGGCAAAGGCAGCTTCATGTCTGCCGACAATACCATCGGCGAGAATATTGACTGCCTGGATGGCTCCGAAGGTCAAAGCGATTCCGACAAAACTTCCGATCAAAACAGGAATCACGCAAAGCATCGCCGCTTCCTGTAAAAGACAGGTGCGAATTTGCCCCGGCGTTGCCCCAATGCTGGAAAAGATACCAAACTGATGTACACGGGCATTCATAGATACAGCAAACGAGTTATGAATGATTAAAATCAAAGACACCGACACAAGCAGGAGTACAAAGAGATAAAAAGCCATCAATAAGGGCGGATTGCTGTCCTGCGGATCGTTGATGAAATAACTTGACAACAGTGATTCATGATACGATACGGAAGTTTCAGGAATACCTAACTGCTGGGCGATAAGAGGCATATCCTGATACACAGCCCTCATGTTATCAAAGCAAATATCAACTACAAGAGTTTGATCGCCTGACAAATCCTCATTGATTATTGCCGTTTTTACATTGGCGAAATTTTCAATTTCAGACACTTCATCTTCTTCGAACGCCCCGCTGATGCGTCCCTGCCAATTTCCTTCTTCTGAAACAACAGATTCTATTTCATAATTCCAGAAGTTATAAAACAAACCGCACAGCAAAGAAAGAAATAGAGCAGAAATAAACGCCGCAACCAGAACGGATACGCTGGAAGCTCGATTCTTTTTGATGAATCCTATCGAATAGTCTTTCCACATATCCTTACCTCCGTTTCTGATCGCCGACAATTTTCCCGTCCTCTATGGTAATAACGCGATCCGCCTCCAATGCGATCTTTTCATCATGGGTAATCAAAAGAATCGTCTGTTTCAGGTTACGGTTAGATAATTTTAGCAAGTCAATAATTTCCTCTCCGTTTTTCCGATCCAGGTTGCCGGTCGGTTCATCAGCAAGCAACAGCGCCGGGCGATAGATCAAAGAACGGGCGATAGCAACTCGCTGCTGCTGTCCGCCGGAAAGCTGGCTGGGCAGCGATTCCAGTTTATCTTCGATTCCCAGGGAATGTACAATCTGCTCAAAGTATTCTTTATTGGGTTTGCGTTTGTCTAACAGGAGCGGCATGAGTATATTTTTTCGGATGGTAAGGGTGGGGATCAGGTTATAAAACTGATAGACCAACCCAACCTTTCTGCGCCGGAAAATGGCTGCCTGTGTTCGGTTCATGGCAGATAGTTCTGTCCCCTCTATCAAGACTTTCCCTTCTGTCGGCTTATCCACACTTCCCAAAATATGCAACAGTGTAGATTTTCCCGAACCGGATGCCCCTACGATTGCTACAAATTCTCCTTTTTGTACGGACAAGTCAATGTGATCCAACG
This sequence comes from Erysipelatoclostridium sp. An173, assembly GCF_963931465.1. GTDB lineage: Bacteria > Bacillota_I > Bacilli_A > Erysipelotrichales > Coprobacillaceae > Thomasclavelia > Thomasclavelia merdavium. The sequence continues at coordinate 1,410,188 of NZ_OZ007017.1, forward strand.
CCACGACCTGATTGTTTCCAGAGCCATATACCTTTCGGACATTTTCACATTTTAGTATTTCCATGTCACTTTCTCCTCTCTACTAAATGGTCTTGCGTACAGTATAACAAAGTAAAGTGACATCTCAGTGACTGTATATCCTTATTTCAAAACAAGCACCGCCATTTTGCAAGTTGCAGGCGGTTATGGTTCCGTTCTGCAATTCAAAAATGGAACGGGCAAGAGCCAGGCCAATTCCAATTCCATCTCCAATCGCACACCGTCCCCGATAAAAACGATCAAAAAGATGCGGTAAGTCCTCTGTGTCAAAACCAGCCCCGTCATCCCATACCCGAATTTCTACATAGAGAGGATTGCCTGAGTAGTCACAATGGACTACGCCGCCCGGTTTGGAATGTTCCATACAATTCTTTATGAGATTGATGAGGGCTTCCATTGTCCACTCTAAATCCCCCAAAAACTCAATACATCCATTTTCTGGAATTTCAACAGTAATATGATTTTTCCGCAATAAATCGTTCAGATTATCTGCCGCCAAATTTAATACCGTATAAAGATCGACCTTTTCCCGTTTGAGCGGCAGCGTTCCAGCATCAATTTTGGAAAGCATAAGCAACGATTCTTCCAAACGGTTTAATCGTTTCAACTGCTGTTTGACCTGTTTTGCGTAAGCCCCTGGAATTTCTTTTTCCATAAGCTGCAACGACAAAAAGGCCGCTGTGATCGGCGTTTTCAGTTGATGTGCGATATTAGCCAGGTTCTCTGCAAAATTTTTCTTTGAGGCAACTGCCGTTTCTCTTGTTTGATAAAGCATCGTGACAGTTTTGTATATTTCGTCCTGCAAATGGGAATATTCATCTTCCTTCGTCTGTATCAATGTCCCGCCAGCACCGATATTAACCTGCTCTAAATACTCGGTCAAATCATCAATCCTCTTTCGATTTTTTCTGTGGGACAGAAAGATTCCAGCCCCAAAAGCACAAGCGGTCGCAAGGGAAAATAGAATCGGGAAAAGCACTGTATCCAGCGGAAAATCATAGCAAAAATCATCGATCCGGTATCCGTATTTTTCCAGATAATCGTTGCCTCTGAGTTCTTGTTCTGTCAATGAATGATAGTCTTTCAGAGCCGCTAATAGCTGCGGCTCTGCTTCAGGAGAATTTTCCAATATGGTTTCGCATAATGCCGAGGTGTGTTCAAATGCAATCTGCCGATACGTGTGCAGGAAGAAAGTGGCGGTAAATATCATGCCTGCCGCAAGAACAGCAAACGGAAAAATCAGAAGTATTTTTTGTTTCCATTTTTCGCTCATTGTGTGTCCTCCATGCGGTAGCCAAAACTTCGGATCGTTTTTAAGCAAGCTGGATGATTCAGCTTTTCCCGCAATCTTTTCATTGTGACCGTCAGCGTATTATCATTTACATAATTCCCGCTGCGATCCCAAACCTGCTCTAATAGCTGGTTTCTGGTGATCGTTTTTCCCTTGTTTTCCATCAGAATCAGCAGAATGCGGTACTCCGGCTGGCTTACAACGATTTCTTTCTGCCCGTCATAGACAGCCGTTTTCTCCTTATCCAACATTAGGTCATCGCAGAATAGCTTTGTGTCGGTTACGCTTGCAGTTCTTCGTAACAGTGCCAAAATACGAAAATACAAAACCGCAAGGTCAAAAGGTTTCACCACATAATCATCTGCCCCGTTTTGAAAGCCGGTAACAATGTCGTGGGAATCGCTACGGACTGTCAAATAGATAATAGGAAGGGCTTTCCATCTTTCCCGTATCCAGAGACATAATTCGTTTCCTTGCCCGTCAGGCATATTCCAGTCTAGTAAGACGACAGTAGGCAAGTGACCGATTAACGCTTTCCTGACATCGACAATTTTATTAAAAACAGCCACTTTGCAATTCTGATGCTCCAAATATTCTTTTACAGATTTGCCAATCATTTCATCATCTTCTGCATAATAAACTTCAATCATGATGTTCTCCTCCTGATTGCCCGGCAGATTTTCTCCGTCCGTCTAATGGTTTTGTTGCATTCTTTGGGATAAGCCAGACTGTCCCCATTTTTTCCGCACCTGGAATACGCCCTGCGGAACAATAATAATTGATCATCCGAGGGGAAATCTTCCAAATCCGGCTTGCTTCTTTTAATGTCATGTATTCCATATCATACCTCCTCGCTTTTAGATATATTATATTTTGAGAGAACGAAATAAGCAATACTTACTAAGTAAAACGGAGACTGTAACAACAGCCTCCATTTGTCAAAAATATTGATAAATCGTTTCCGTTAGCACAATTTCCTCCGCCTGCGCTTTCAGCGTGTTCATCATCTGCACCCAACGCATGGGGTCACTGGCTTTCAGTTCTTCGGTAACACCCGCCATCTCCATCATGCGGGGTAGCATGGCATCCATACGCTCCTGCGCCTGCCTGTCGATGTCGGCAAGGTAAGCGTTCAGCCTGCCGCTTGTGAACAGGGTTATGTAGGTGGCTCTGCGGTACTCTTTCAGATACCGCAAGTGCCGCTGCCCCCATACGCCTATGGACTGTTCTTTTTCGTCTGGCACGGTAAGGCAGGGGAGAAGATAATCCCCCTGCTGTTCATAAGCACCGCCCAACTGTTCAAAGATTGATTTCGTCATTGTCATTCCCTCCATTACCGTATTTTTATCTTTTTCGTCTTTGCGTACATGACCTTTATCAGCAGCTCGTCCACACAGTCCGTATATCTGCCTGCTGCAATCAGTTTGTTGCGGAAGTCAATCAGAGCATGGAGAACAAGCTGCCTTTCTTCCTCGCTAAGATACAAGTGATATTTTCCCATAGCCTTTCCTTTCTTTGAGAGGGCAGGTCTTTTTCCTGCAAGGGTGTTTCAGCACCTTTGCGGAAAATACCCGTTCCCCTATGTAGCCGCCGAAGCGGTAACAGATTTTAATCATCTGTTCTGCCCCGGCATTGGTTTCCGTGCGGTCATAGACCTCAATCCTCTCTACAAGGAGATTAAGATTTTCCGCAGTCAACTCCTGTATTCCCACATACTGTGCCATCAGTTCCGCCCACCTGAGAGCGTCCTGCTGATTGTTCTTAACCTCCTGCATGGCGGTTTCTAAAGCCTGTATCTGCCCTAAAAGCTGTTCCTGCTCGGTCTGGTACTTATCCATCAGACGGTTAAAATTCTCATGGGAGATACGCCCCGATACACTGTCCTCATACAGACGGTCAAACAGCCTTGTCACTTCCTCATACCGTTTCTTTGCCGCTTTCAGCCTGTCGGCGTTGTTTTTCCCCTTGCTCCCGTCCGCTTTGGCGTTCATCTTGATTGCCAGAGCCACCGCTTTTTCTCTGTCCTCATAGGCAAGGCGGGCGTGGTATTGAATATCCGCAAGCACCGCCTTGTATAAATCCTCATAGAAAATGCGGTGGTCTGTGCAGGCTTTGGTGTCGTGGGCGTAGGTGGTACACACATAAATCCTGTGTCTTTTCCCCGTCCAGTAGCGCAAGTCTAACGCCTTTCCGCAAGTGCCGCACTTCACAAGCCCCGCAAAGGGAGAGACAAAGTTATCGGTGGTATCCCGCCTGCGGCTCAAAATCTTCTCGTTTGCCCCGTCAAAGACCTCCTGCGTCACAAGCGGCTCATGGGTGTTTTCCACGGTAATCCAGTCCTCTTTTGGCACTTTCTTTGAGGCGTTGACCTTGAAGATACTCTCAGTCTTGCACATCACGCAATGCCCCAGATAGAGGGGATTGGAGATGATATTTCGTATGACGGTGTGCGACCACTCATACTTGTTCTCTGGATTTTCAAACCGCTTGGAGTAGTCCTTTTCGCCCCGGCTGTGCAGCCACCATGACGGGCAGGGTACTTGTTCCTCACGGAATACAACAGCGATTTTGTGCGTTCCCATGCCTGCGTTGGCAAGCTCAAAGATCCGTTTCACAATCCACGCTGTTTCTTCGTCCACGATCAGCCTGTTGTGGTTGTCGGGGGATTTGCGGTAGCCGATGGGATTAAAGGAAGAACGGTACAGCCCCGCTTTTGCCCTCGCTCGTATTGAGGAACGGATTTTGCGGGAATTATCCCGGCTGTAAAACTCGTTCATCACATTTTTCAGAGCCGCTATATCGTTGTTCTTGTTGGCGGTGTCCACACCGTCATTGACTGCGATATACCGCACATTCTTCATCGGGAAGTAAATCTCCGTGAAGTGTCCGACCTTTAGATGGTCACGCCCCAGACGGGATAAATCTTTCGTAATGACCACATCAATCTTGCCCGCCTCGATGTCATCGAGCATACGGTTAAAGCTCGGACGGTCAAAATTTAATCCGCTGTACCCATCGTCCACATAGATTTCCACCACCAGAAAGCCATGTTCCTTTGCGTACTGCGTCAGCATGGCTTTTTGCGTTTTGATACTCTCGCTGTCGCCCTGCAGCATATAGTCCTTTGATAAGCGGCAGTACAGAGCCGCCCTTAACTTAACATTGCCATTCAGCTCGCCTCCTTTGTATCTGTACTGCCCTCATTGTATTGCGGAAGTTTGATTATCTCAAAGGTGCGGGGAGAGGATTTTCCCCTCCGCACCTCGTTTACAAGCAGGGAAATAAATAATTCCCGCATATCTGCGCCGCCCGTGTAAACCGCCTGCACGATGATTTTCGGGCGCACCGCTGTCTTTGCCATAGGCATACCTCCCTTCAAAATCTCACTGCTTTAATTCCTTTTTCAGAGCCGCAAGGAGTTTCTCCGCCTCCGCCTTTGTCAGTGTAATGCCCTTGCCGCATTTCTCACGGGCAGGGGAAAAGCTGCGGATGTCGTACTTCGGCTCGTTCCCGTTCCACGCAATCAGGTTGATTTCCTTAGTATAGCCACTGTCGCCCGTGGAGAGGACAGCGATTTCCTTTACGATTTCATACTGGATTTCTTTCATCAAAGCCCCGTCCTTTCTGTCTGTTACCCGCCGAGAATAGAAGATTATCGGCTGTCACGGTTTCGTTTCCTCTGTAATTCACGCTCTAATAAGCGGATAATATAATTCTCCATCTGCTTTGGCGTTGTGCCTCTGGGGAAATATTTCCGCAGTTTGTCCATACCGATTTTCACGGTTTCCCTCTGGTTTGCCTTTTCCTCGGTCATAATCGCAAAGATGGTATCCATATCAAGCCGCCCCATCTGGCTTAACTTTTTCATGCGCTGCGCCTGCGAAAGAGAGGGGGTAGCGTCCTCACTCTCTATCGTAATCCGCAGGTTTTCCTGCTCGTCTTTCTTCAAAAAGGACAGTTCCACCGCAGGGGTAAGGGCAATCTGCCCCTCGTCCACCATCTGCAAAATCGGCGGGATTAACTCGGTCAGGCGGATATATCGCTGTACCTGTGTGCGGCTGTCTCCCGATTGCTTTGCTGTTGCCACTGTCTCCACGGAAGTCAACTTCTGCCCAACTTGGTCAGAAGTTAAATCCGTGCGGTATCCCTGCCTTTTCATCGCCTCCAACTTCATCTTGTAAGCGAAAGCCCGTTCGCTTGGCAGGATATTTTCCCTCTGGATATTGCTGTCCACAAGGGTAATAATCGCCCGGTCACGGTCTAAGGGCAAAACAAAAGCAGGGATTGTCTCTATCCCTGCAAGCTGTGAGGCACGGACACGCCGCTGCCCTGCGATGACTTCGTACCCGTTCCCGTCCTCTTTCGGGCGGATTATGATGGGCGTTACCACACCAAACTCCTTGATACTCTCAGAAAGTTCCATCAGCAGTTCGTCCTCCACCAGATGGAACGGGTTATCGGGGAACGGGTGTAAATCCGCAATCTTCAATACGGTAAAATCCTGTTTTTTCAATGGCTTTCCTACCTTTCTCTTGACTTATTTCTATTCGATTTCTGCAATTCTTCCAATACTTCGGGCGGGATTTTCCTAAGCAGGCGTTCCAACTGCTGATTGGTGCGCTGTAACTCAAATATCTTCTGGTTGGCTTTCTGCACCTTTAATTCCTCTGCGTATTTCTCGTCACGCAGCCGCCCCGCATAGTCGCTTTCCTGCCCGATTTTCTTTTTCAGGCTGTCGATATAGGCGCTCTGTTTCCCGATCTCCCGTGTAAACTTTTCCGCCTCCGGCAGCCATGCCGAAAGCAGGTCGTGAAGATTCCTGTTTTTCTTCCCTTTGCTACAGCATAATATTTCATCAGTCTTCTCCTTTCGAATTAATATACATATATGATACAGAAAACACGTATAATGCCGAATAATTGAAACAAATATACAAAGAAACCTGCTATTTCAAGCAGGCTCAAAATCATATTATTTTTTAAATAACATCATCATTAATTGATTAAAGCATCTTCAAATAAATCATTCAATTCAAATGCCTGAAGCTTATACAAAGAATCACAGTCATCATCTTCAGGAAATTTTCCATTCTTATCAGCAATAACAATACGCATGTATTTTTTGCCATCCTGTATATGAGATTCTACACGCAAATCGTTGGAAATAATTTTGCTCTTAATAATTTTTCCATCTTCAAACACTTCCCCAATCGCTATTCTGCTGATAAATTCACCAAAAAAGTAAGGAAAAAATCTCTCATCATCAGAAAACCATAATACAATCTGAATATCAGGATGTCCATAATATTTTTCCAAACCTTCTGTATATGCATTGCATGTACCGTTGATATAATAATGACCATTGACATTAGTTTTAACATGCAAATTTATTTTAATATTTTCTTCATTTTCCACAACATTTCACCTCTTTTAAATTCATTTTTTAAAAATCATCCAAACAATAAATCGTATAAATATAGCTATGGTAAGCAAGCCAAGAACAATTGACAAACATCCAAACAAAAACTTGATTCTCATTTAAAAACCTCCTATATTATTTTAATAATTGCAATATCATTAAATGAAGTGGATAGTATATATAGAAAAACCATTTATTATAAACAGAAATTTTGTATTTACTATTACTGGCTTTCTTTTCATCATAAAGGGTTAAAATAAACGGAACTACAAATACACCACCTGCCCATAGGAGTTCTGTTAAACCATTGCCATTAATTATAACAAACAGGCAATAGAATATAGAGATAATAGTATAAGCAACATTTCGTTTGTGAACATCTTTTCTATAAACATGAAATATCAATATCCAAGATGGTACGAATAAAAACCAATCACAGTAAATTGATAATGCTAGAAAAACTAGCATGTATATTATCTTATTTAATATCTCTTTTTCATGGTCAAATACATATATCATCATTAATCCCAGCAAAAGATTAGTTATTATGCTAAATTCTATTGTTATCAGTTCATATTTAAATATTGAATATGGAATCCACGATATTAGTGAAAACAACATCAATCTAAGTGCATACATATTCAAATTTGATGTATGATGATATCCCTCACATATGAAAAAGCACATGAGAGGAGCTGTTATTCTACCGATAAAATGAAATATATAGTTCATTATAATCATGTCAGGTATAAGGACAGTTACATGATCCAATGTCATTGCAATTATCGCTAGATATTTAAGATTATTCTTCGACATACTTTTGATTACGATAATCGATTGATATTATAAAATAATATCCCAGTTTTTCAGAACGTACTATTTTTTTGTTTGAAACTTTATACCCTTTTTTAGTCAGCTTATTTAATTTTTCAGAATATTCGTCTTCCGAGCGCATACAAAAAACTTCTTCTATTTTCTTCAAAAGATAAACCTCCTTTTTATTTTCTATAAATATCGTAGCAAAAACGAATCAAAGACCGAATAATTGAAAAAAATCTCTCTAACTTATTAGCTAAAGAGATTTGCTTTTTTTGAAATACAATTTATTAATTAATTGTACATTTGATTTTAATTAGATACTTTTCTTTTGATAGTCAATATGATTCCGGCACCTGCAATTGAAGCAAGAGTTAGAAAACAAATAAAGCTGACATCATCACCTGTAGATACTGATGTATAATTTTCTTTACTAGTATCATTTGATGCAGTATCAGAAACTTCAGAAGTGTTTTTATCAGCAACTGTTTTGTCAGATGTATCAGTAGCTGTAGTATCTTCTTCAGGATTTATCGACTATTGGAGTTCGGACCAGTGCCCTATGTTCCAGCCGAAAGGTCATGTCTTGACCTGTGTTTTTATTTTTGTTGATTTACTTGTTATTTTGTATCATTTAGCCAATTTGTTTAAAATCCGAAACATTGTTTCATGCTCTTTCCCATTTCTTCTTTTTCCTTTCTCAGTTATATATCCCTTTCATCAATCTTAGTTGCTTTTAAATCAGCTACGTGTAGCAATGCAGCTACTGGATAATTTTCCCATTCATTAAGAATGGAATAGTCTCCGCCAATAACTCTTTTATCAGAAAAACCCATATGAGTATTAATAGCTACTATTTCTTCATCGGTTAGTTTCATGAACTTCATTAACATTATTACTGATTTTTCACCATGTCCTAATGCAAACTTTTCATTTACTGCATAATATGGCTTTTTCACCCACAATCCTTTTTCTTTTACATTGCGTACATCTATTTTATAGTAGTTAGCTTTGCAAATATCATGAAACAGCGAAATGATCGTCAATGTCTCATAAACACTATCATCTAGTTCAGGCAGGTTACTGATTTGATGTTCTATTTTATATTCATAAATTAGTCTTTTGAATACATTTAAAGAGTGCATAGCTAAACCACCTCTACAGCATAAATGAAATCTAGTTGAAGCAGGTGCTTCAAAAAAGTCAGTTTCATTTTGAAGATAGTCCAATAAATCATTGATACCCTCACGTTTGATATGCTTATTGCACTGTTCGATAAATATCTCCTTGTTTTTTTCTACATTCAAGATTGTTGAATCGCTCATTAGTTATTTCACCTCCTATTTTTTATTTCATAAATAGTTTACAAAACTATAGCTATTTTCCGAATAATTGAAAAAAGGATAAAGAAAAAAATGGAAAATTAATTAAAATTTCCATTTTAATTTCATCATTGTCCTTTTGATTTATGCATTTTTACTTGAATTTTTTCAAAAAGAAAGGAATTGCGTATCTCCACACAATAAAGGTATGGAGTTTCGCAATTCCAATTTATATAAAATTAATCATCGAATAAATATTTTTATATACTTATTATCACATATATTAACAATAAAAAAAGACGATATAGCATCGTTTTCAATGTTATAATCGTCTTAGCTATTTAATTAAATTTGTTTTCTCTTACGACTAATGTATGCAGCAAAAGCACCACTTAGTAATAATCCTAATAAGCTGTATCCAACGAATACATCATCACCTGTAGCAACAGCACTAGTAGATGCATTACTATTACCAGTATCTTTAGCACCGGTTTGTGTATCAGATGGTTTAGTTCCAGTTACCTCATCTACTTTACCTGGATTATCATCTACAACCTGTTCGGGACTTACTGTAAAATCAGATTTTGCAGCTCCAGCTTCCCATTGTACTTCAATTGTATGAGTACCAGTAGCAAGAGTTTTTAAGAATTCGACAGATAATTCAATGCTTGCATTGTCTCCTGAGATGATATAAGAATCTTCATCTAATAATTTACCATCAATATAGACTGCTAATAATGTATCGACATCACCATTAGTATTGATTACTAAAGATTCATCGCTACCTGCAACCCAGTCAGCAGATTCATCAGTAATTCTATAGTTATAAGCACCACATTCAGTACAGATATCATCTACATAGTTATGAGGAATCATATCGATGTATTCACCATGAGATACTAAATCACCACAGATACCGCAATAAGTATCTCCAGTATATCCTAATTCTGTACAAGTAGGTTTATAATCTCCTCTGATTTCATAGCTTTCTTCAGGATGTCCAGTTGGATCGACTAAAACAGTTTTACGTTCTAATTCGATACCGCAATCTGCACAGTAAGTAATTTCCACATAAGAACCACTTTCAGTACATGTTGGTTCAATGATATCAGTTATTCCCTTTTCTTCATCAGGAGTATGTCCTTTGGCATCCACGATAACGTGTTTACTTGAAATAACATTATCACATACTGAGCAGTAAACTACCTCATCATAAGATCCTTCCTCAGTACAAGTAGGTTCTACAATGTTGATTTTAACTGCTTCAGATGGTGTATGAGCTGTAGGATCAACTGAATGATCAACACGGCTTAATTCTTCACCACATGTATCGCAGTAAACAACTTCCTGATAAGATCCGCCTTCATCACAGCTAGGTAAGTTTTCGTTTTCAATAACAGGTTCACCAGGAGTATGTCCTAGAGCATCTATTACCTTATGTTCTCTAGACATTTCTTTACCGCAAATACCACAGTAAACTATTTCATCATAAGAACCTTCTTTCGTACAGGTTGGATTTACAACATTTTCTCTTACAGGGTCATTAGCTGTATGTCCTGTTGGAGCAATTACATAATCAGGATTTGAAACTCTATTAATTTCATCACCACATGTCTCACAATAAGTAACCATATCATAAGTTCCTGATTCTTCACATGTAGGAGCTTTTGTTATTTCCTGAACCGGTTCTCCAGGAGTATGTCCTGTGGCATCCACTGATACTTGATTAGAAGAAATCACATCACCGCATACTGTACAGCGAATAACTTCATCGTAAGAACCAGCCTCTGTACATGTAGGAGGAACTTCATTTTCATGTTGTAATTCACCAGGAGTATGTCCTGTAGCCGGTAATGTTACTCTGCTACTGAACATAGGTTCACCACACACTGTACAACGAATAACTGAATCATAGTATCCATCTTCAGTACATGTTGGAGCCACGTAGTTTTCTTGTTTAGGCTCTCCAGCAGTGTGATCTAAATGTGTAGCTACGAAAGTTATACCATGCTCAGCAGCATAAGCAGCAGCATAAGAACCTTCTTCAGCATAAATCGTTGGTGTACAATTATTGAAAGTAAATTTTTCAAATGAAGTTACAGAACTTGGAATAGTAATTGCAATTTTACCAGTACCATAAAAAGCAAAATCCTCAATTGAAGTAGTTCCCGGTTCGATTACTACTTCAGATCTAGCTTCTGGAACTTTCATCAATCTACCATCATAAGCATATAATACACCATCAACATCATAATATGTCGTGTTTCCATCATCAACATAAATATTCTGAAGGTCAGGACAGCTATTGAAAGCTACGTCAGTAATATGAGTAATAGTATCAGGTAAAGTTACTGATGTAACATTATCATATAATCCAAATACAGTTCTATCCAATGAATCAACACCAATATCAGTAATAGTGATTCCATTGCTAATTGAAGGAATTACAACGTCTTTAACATCAAAAGCATCGTATTGAATTAGAACACCTCTATTGTTCAGGTATAAACCATCTACCTCTTCTTTAAAGCTACGATATCTAGGTGCTGTACCACTATAGCCGGAATCAGCTATATAATATTTTCCATCAACTTTTACTACAGAGTTTCTGTGGCCGCTTCCAGCCCCTGTATCAGCAGTAGCGTTTCTTGTTCTAACTTCAAATCCTGCCATTTCGCATAGCGCATTGAAGTAAGCAACACTCGCCCAGCAGTCACCTGAATTAGTAGTCAAGATACCATTTAATGATGAATATCTAGCACTATAATCAGTAGTATCAGCTATATAATCGATGAAAGCCTCTGCTAAATCAGCACCATGTAATGTTTCATCAGATGTAATCTCATCGTATACCTGTTGTAATTTAGTTTGAATTGGATCGTCAGTTGCTGAATCAACAGCAAAAACAGGCATACCGTATGAAAATACCATTCCTACAGTTACAACAATAGTCATTAGTACTTTCCATAGTCTTTTAATGTTTTTATTCAATTTTAAATGATCTCCTTTCTAAATTATTTTGTTCCCTCTTTCTCTTAACTTTTTCCTTATCTGTTTTAACATCAGCTCCTTTTCTTAATTTACAGTTTCATTATATAAGTTAAAAATAGAAAACCGAATATTTAGAGAAATAACAGAAAAAAAACTTTTTAACGAAGTTTTGTGAGTTATTCTTCTTTCCTTGATATTACTGATTTTACACATAAATCACATATTAATCACAAAAAATTATACCACTCATTTGGAAGCGCTGTCAATGTAATGATATTACTCGATACTATAATTATTGAGAGTTATTGTTTACTGTATAAATATGAAATTGTAACAATTAAAGGAAGATTTTGTATCGACTTGTAGAAATAGGGAAATACCCCATGCCTCTTTTTTGATTAAAAAAAAGCATCAATAAACGATGCCTTTTAATGATTATTTCTTTTTTTGCTCAACAAACTTCAGATCTGCTTTCCAGTCTCTTACAGATTTTCCTTTACCTTGAGAAGCACCAACATAATTGATCAAAAAATTCAAGTGATTCATGATTTCATCTGCTGACATGATTTCATTTTCAAGAAGATAATTAATTATCTTCCTCCTGTCTTCAATAGATAACCCATTTTCACCAGTTCGATACCCCATTTTTCCCATTATAGATTGCGCTTTGAACTTAGGATCATAATTAGTTATTTCTTTGTCATTGCTGTCAAATAATGGTGTGGTAACATCATCAAGTTTTACACCTATCAGTGATAATGTATTTTTAAATTTTTCTTTCAGCTCAAGATACATATCACGTTCTTTCATATAGCTGATTTTAATATCAAGTATGTTATACTTATCTTTTTCACGATCATAATATGAAATTGGAACAAACTTATTTTCAATATCAAAACCGTTAGTAACGATATCATATTCCATCTGGCTGTTAAGAAGATATATTTTTTTGACAGTTTCACCATCATCAAAAATATTGATATTACCATATTTATTTTTCTTTTTTACTATCTTTTCAATTTCAGTTACAGGATGTATCTGTCGAAACAGTTTTTCCAGTGAAATGCTTTCAACAGAAACATTATTAAAGATCAGTGTATCATCAGTTAATACTATGCTGCCACCAATTTTAATGGTTATGGCCTGTTTATCTTCAAAATAAAGCGGATAAGCAGTTATATTATTTGGAAGTTCAAAAATATTATCAGGTATATCAGCTGATAAAGACACATTATCATATCTAAGAATCTTAGTATTGATGATATCCAGCAGGTCCTGGTATGTATGTACATAAAATATAACACTTTCATTGATCCTTCTTATTATTTCTCGACCTTCATTATTAAAAACAGTTAAGGTTCTTTGATCGTCACTGTATCTTATACCTTTAAATTTGATACTGTTTTTCAGGTATTGGGTTATGTAGATTTTCATATGTTCATTATATAATCTTATATTTTGTTTCTTTATCAGTTCTATATTATCTGTTTTGTTGTACTTAAAAACTTTTTTAAAACAGCTGTTGATAACATATTTCCTCGTCTTATATTTAAAATAACGATTCTTTCCGTGTATATTTATCATGATTGTACTGCGTTCTTTTTTATCAGCAATAGGCATTACGATACTGGCATTTTTATAACTGCTCAAGACGATGAACAGGTTATATTTCCTTATATTTTCATATTTCTTTTTCAGCTGCACAGGTAATTCTTCAAATATCTTATCATCAAATTCTATGATATTTCCCACTTTAAATATTTTTGTGTGTATTGTCATATAATCACTCTTTCATGTTATTCTCAGATATAATATATCAAATAATGAACCCCGTGTAAAAAAGAATTGCTTAAAACATATAATTTGATTTAGCTAAAAAATAAAAAGAGCCCCTATCAATAGACAAGGGCCAGTATATTAATTATCAGCGAAATAGTTATTATCGATAAGTGATATTTCTTTTTCACTGTTTGGTTTATCAAGAATCAGAATATTATCGGCTTCATCTTCTTTTTCAACAATAGTACATTTTTGTGCTTTTAGCAGTATTTCAACATATGTTTTCAAAGAAAATCTTCTTTCTTCAATTTTTCTGGAAAATGCTGAAACATCATGTTCGTATACTGGTGCATCTTTTCCTTTAACCACAATATGAAGTAGACGTTTAGGAATATCGATAAAACCATAATTAATGTTATGTTCATTTGATTTAAGATTATGAGTAATAATGCAATTTTTGGGATCATATAAATTTACTGTTTCTTTGGTTTGTTTTACAGCCATCAATCCAGCAAAACATTCATCAATAGCACCAAAATTTGGCTTTCCAGTATATATATTAATGTTCATGACAGCATACTTATTATACTCCACATTGCTTTTCCGATTTAAATCAATATCGATATACTCAGCAGCATTATTGTTTACGATATCGCCACTATGCACGATTCCATTATTTCTGAAACTTGAATTCCATCCAACCATAAATCTTTCTCCAAGATTTGTATAAACATAACTATGAAGATCAATGTCTACACGTTTTTCATAATCATTCCAGTATACGAAAAATCTTAGCACATTGACATCGTGAGGAATCTTAACAGCTAAACCGCTACGGAGATAACCGCCTTCTGATGAAGCACTATTGAATTCAATCTGTGAATCAGCAAAACTGTATATTCCTTCCTTAATATAGACTTTTTTATCTTTAAACGGAAATGCTACACTTTTCAATCTTTCCTCCAATACTCTGGTACAAACATAATATACTGAATCGAATTCTTTTGTCTTTTCAGCTTCTTTTGATTGATCGATATTACCATAGTTTCCAAAATAATTTAGTATTGAAACGATTGTTTGAATTGACAATGAATTTACATTTTCAAGTAATTTTTCAGCAATCATTTTTTTATCATATCCAAGCCTAGTCAACCACGCTATCATACGCAAAAGCATACCTGGTCGTTTTCCAATAAAATCCAAAGCATTTTCTTTATCATTTTTTTCTAACAGAAATTTCATCTTTGATTCCCATGAATGAAGTTTCCCATCACGTAAATCATTTACAGCATCAAAGTGGTCCTTGCTTCTAGAGTATTTATTGAAAGATAAGTAATTTAATACAAATTTTGTATTTTCAGATTTCTTCAATGAAATTATCATATTAGCTTTGAAATCAGTAATCGGATATGATTCCAGTAAACGTACCAGCAATCTCTGCTGTGATACTTTTAAACGGTGATAACGAACCGAAACATATCTTATACAATCGAAGACATCACCTGTATGCTGGCAAAGATCATTTAACAGTTCTCTTACCATATTTTGATTCTTTTTTTCAGGATCCAGCAGATTAAAGATACTGAAGAACAAAGGATACAAGTTTTCCTTGAATGGAATATCTGATTTTACCAAAGATTTCAATTCATCTTCTGTCATATTTGCTACTGCAAATTTGATAATATCTTTTTCAGGTAAAGAAGCACGATTGCGTTTTGATAATACCTTTTTTACTGGAATGACAAACATATTTCTAATATCGATAAGTTCAATCAGTTTATCAGGCAATAATTTATCATCTTTTTCAGTTTTTTCTGTATCTGGTATAGTACCACTTTCAGCTGGCATCCATCCCTTTAATACTTCGTTTCCTGTTAATTCTTCGATACCATAAGTAGAAAAATAATGCAGCAATTGATGGAATCTGAATACACTTTCGTCAATTTCCATTACTGTATTAGGAAAATCTGGATACATAGGTTTTGCCTTAACCTGACCAATTGCCTCTTTGATATCATCATATAAATTATCAATATCATTATTTTTAGCTAATTTGATAACATCAGCAGGTGTAAGTCCGATACCTAATCCGGTGCTCAAGTTTTCTCTGACAGTCATAGCTTTAATCATCGATTCTTCATTTAGTTCTTTTTTAGCAATGATTTCAATAGGATAAATTCTCATCTCATTAAACAATACTTCTTTATATTCTTGAACGTTTTTCATACTACAATAAGTCCTCCTATTATTTTTCTGCTTATATTTTACCTTTTTAATCAACATAATCGAATATTCGGGATACGATAGAACAAAAAAGAGCCGTTTCCAGCTCAAATTTGTATATGTTTTGACTCGAACCATTTTGCAACAGTTGTTTTTCCCTGACAAGAATAGAATTCTTCTGTCGCTTATACCAAGTTAAAAGTATGTTGCAATTTAATCGCCAGGAAACTGTACAAGTCAAAACTGGCAGAAAGAAAATTTATGCCAAAGACAGGAACTAGTTTACGACATTTGAATTCTCAGCAAAAGATTATACCCACTATATTCATTTTCTTAAAAGTATGTCGTACTAATTTTGCTGAGGACGTACCTGTCATTTTTCAACAACCAGCTTGAACCAGCTAGTAGCATTTGTGTATTTTCTGGGTTAATTATTTGATTCCATAGATCAACATTAGAAGTATGCTGCGACTCAAAAATGTGTACAAGCTGTTTATATTTTTGTTTACTGGTATTATAGCACAACATATTTAATTTTCAAATAATTCTGTGATTTTAGTCTGATTATTTTTGATTTTTCATATACTGTTTTTTACATTTGAAACTTTCTTTCCAGTTTCTTTGATATTCTCTGCTGACATCATCAAAATAACTAGGGAGCGATTGTCGCTTCAGTCTGCCAGCTTTAATTTTTGCATGAGGATATTGTCTTAATTCGTTGATATCTTCAACGCTGATAGAATTTCTTTTTTTATTTGCAGTTCTGATTTTTCTGATCATCTTGTACTTAGAACATTTACCTGTATTAGGTACAGGATCACAATGAAATTTGTATATATGTGTATATTTTTCTTTATATACACCTTTTGCTAGTTCGCTGTAATTTCTTATTCTTCCTTTATCGTCAATGATTAGATACATATCTTTAATATTGCATGAACATTTTGTTGATAATGTGGCTTTATCATCTGAATAAAATGAATCAGCACAATTAACATACTTAGGATTGCCAAGATAATTGACTAGCGGTCTAACACCGATAGAATATCCGATATGTACAAATTTGTCATATCTGTATATATGTTCAATCAGTGTATCATTTTCATCATAAATCGAATCAATCCAATGTACTTTTGATATATACAAATCATATCTCCTCATAGTAACCCCTCTTTAAGTCATTTTTATCGCCTGTATAATTTTCTTTTCCGTTTTCAATGCATATTCAAGACATTCTTCACTAATACTGTTTTCGAATAATCTCATGCTTGTTTTGATCATATATTTCATATTTTCCCATTCAGCAAATGACAGGTTCATAGTATTGATCAAATGGTCACTGCTTTCTTTAGCTAAAACGTTAACAGTACCATCATCATTGCGCTTAACAGGTGCGTAATAGTTTTTTATACAGATCTGTACAGGATAGTTTCTTTTAAAGATCCATTTAATGCTGAGTTCTTTGATAAGTGTTTTTCCATCCTCACGTTGTTTTCGGATATTGAATCGATATCCTGAATTGTAGATCATCATTTCATCTGCATTATCTACCTTGATATCTTTAAGTTTTCCTTCCTTATACAGATTAGTAGCGTTAGAGATAGCCTGCATAAGATGTTTATTGTTAGGATATTTAGACATATTTTCTTTTAACCAGTTATAATGGCTTACAAGAAACTGTTTATTTTCTTCGATATTATCAACATCTAACAATAATTGTGCCGGTGTTTTTCCCGCATGTTTGCCAGTAATAATTTTAGTTGTATATGCAACATCCAGTTTTTCATCATCGCTTTTTGTTAAACTTAAGTCCAGTTCCTTTTTTGCAGCATAATCAGAGGCTGTCATAATATATGGAATCTCATTGACTTTTATGCTTGCACTGGCTGGTTTTTTGTTGGAGTTGATAATGACAAAATTAAATCTTGCAAAAGCATTATGATACAGTTTCAACGGTTCATTACCAAGTTCAAAAGATGCCTTTGTCAATTTATTCTCCAAAATCAAAGTCTGATCACGAACAATACTTAAACATTCTCTAGGATCAATATTTCTAACTTGATGTGAATTGGTATCTGTACTATTATCTGAATCATCTCTATGCTTTATCACAACATAACCTTTATTTTCAGCAACATGAAATTTTATAGAAAATTCATTTAAATCCAGATTATTGATATACTGAATAATCTTAGTATTTTTAGTAAATTGTTCAATTGTCCCTTTAAAAATGGCTCTATTTTCATTTTCTTTTTTAATAATAATAATTAATAAGCTTATCTTGTCTTTTTCAGCGACAATCTTTTCTGCTATTGTCATAATGTTTTACCTCCTTATTTCCTAATCATCGTTTATAGCAAAGCAAAATATAATTGTTTTATCTTAATTTTTAGTTTCTTCACTAATATATCGACATGTTCATATCACCTTTTCTATATTTTGATAGTATCATTTTATAAACAAAATCCGAATATTCAGACAAAAAAAGATCAGGTTTCTAACCCTGACCTACATTAATATATTAGAAAAAATATCGTAATTTCCGTTTCTTCCTCTTGGTATTGCAAAGAAGATTTTTTTAAAGTGTAACTTATCCATTTGTCAATCGTTATCTAATCGAACTTGTATAGAAAAATATTCAGTAATAATTTTCAAACTATCTATAATTTGTTGTGCTTGATTTGTTTCATTCTCAGTATTTAACATATTACTTTTAAATTCTGTTTCAGATTGACACCTTTTTCGTTGCATTACTCAACCTTTCTTGCACAAAATTCCAATTTACATTACTTTTATTTATTATTCAAAACTAATTTTTTTATTTTGGAAGTATCTTGGATATAAGTTTCTGTATAACCACACTCTGGGCAAACTGCACATTTAAGTTTACCTAAATTATCTTTGAAAATTCCTTGTTGTGTAACCTTAACTCCATATGCTCCTCCCTCAACCTTAACATCCAAATTTTCAATCATTTCTATATTACATCTTATACATTTTCTCATAATTACTAGCTCCTTTACCGATTAGAATTTAACATATTAATAAGCCTTTTGAAACCAGAATAAAATCAATCATGAGTCTCGTTCACAAGTTTTACTCATCTCCTTATTATCAAAATATCACAATTTTAAAACAGCAACTATTTCCTCACCATCCATTTCACCATTTTCTATAAATCCAAACTTTGAATAAAGTCTTTTTGCATTTACATTTTCAGGTTCAAAAGACAGGTAACAAAATTCTGCTTTACCACATGGAAATGATTTAATAAACTCCAAAGCTAAACGAATTGCTTCTTTTCCATATCCATTGCCTTGATATTTTTCGTCAATCATCAATCGCCAAATACTATAGTTACCATAAGCTATCTGTGGTGGATTATCAAATGATTCATCTACATCAAATCCTATCATCAAGAAACCAACAGGAATTTCATCTTCAAAAATACCAAATGGAAAAGCATGCCCGTTTCCTGTTATTGCTATATATGCTTCTATGATACTTAAATCATTAGGTGCAACAAACGGTTCCTGTTCTTTACTTACATGCAGTTTTAGTATATCCCATATATTTTTCGCATTGATTTTTTCAATTCTAATCACAATATCACATCCTCAAATTTAAAATATTCTATTTCTTTAAATTTTCTATAAATCCAGAGATAGCAGATATAAACCAGCCCAAACCTATAATAATTAGTGCAATTTTCCACCCATTACCTTTATCAAAAACAAAAATAAATCTACATAAAGCAAATAAACTAACAGGAATAGCTATTCCATATAATATCAAACGGAACTTTCTCTTTTATTCTTTATCCATTTATTCTCACCTCATTAATCTCCAATTTGATAACTTAGAATATGTCTATTTAACTCCTTTATAAATTAGGATTTATTTACTTCTCTTTTTATATATAAATCCACCTATAAAACCTCCAATAAATGCTAGTAGAAAATATATAATCACATATATTAATGCTGTTGTATTATAATAGAGTAGTATTGTTGGAATGAATAAAATTGATATTAATAGAACTATCAATATCTTAAATCCATACTTTTTGGACATTATAATAGAACTTATTAATGCATATAGTGGATTGATAAACCACAAATCTATCATAAATAGATAATCAGCAATAATAGGAAATATGACACTACTTATTGGTCTTATATTATATATTAATAAAGAAACAATGATTAGTATGATTATTGTTTTCATAATACCATTAAAATTTTTTTTATTTTTATTAACCATATTATCATCTCACTTTCAAATTAGGATTTATCTTTTTTAATTAAAGCTCCTATTCCTAAACCAATACATAAGCCTATACTTATTCCAAAACATATACAGACAGGAATATTATCAGTAAGCACTCCTATGATCACTCCTAATGATGTTCCAATACACATTCCTATTGACATTCCCTCTAACATATATGTTTTTGTTTCATCTTTAATTTCTTGCTGATTAACTTTTTTATTTTTCATAATATTTTCCCACTTTCAAATTTCATTTTTGCTCTACAACTTAGGATTTATCGAGAAGATTGTTTATCCAATCATCAAGAAATTTCATTTGCTCATCTGTATGAAACCAATGCTCTCCATTTTTCATAACAGTAAGTGTTGCGTTGACTTGTTTTGCAAATTCAGATATAGTCGAATAAGAAGTCAAATTATCTTTTTCGCCAAATAAAATATGTGTTGGAATTTTCCATGTAATTGGATTTTCTTTCACATAACAGAGATAATCCCATGAAAGTGTCTCTCCAAAACTTGTTTTAATTTCTTTTTTATCTCGAAGTTCATCTTCTGTAACATTTGCCCAAAACATCATATCTGTAATTAGTTTTTGCATATTTACAACAGGAGAAATAAAATATGCTTTCTCTATTTGCTTATCTGATAAGGCATTCATAGCCAAATAGGCACCTATACTATTTGCAATTACCTGAACAGATTTGTAATTTTTACAAATCGAATCAAAAAGCGGTGGAAATTCTTTTTTTGCTTCCCATGGAAATTTTGCGGTATAGTTAAGACCAACTACATCACAATCACTAAAAAGAGACTTGTAATGTACTGATTCTTCTGTATTACCACCTTTTCCATGTATATAAATTACAATCTTATTCATAATAGTTGTCCTCCACAACTTCCAATTTATCAATCAAATTATATCATATCTCCTCGTAGTTATTAAAGTCATATCTGGATAGGTTGTTGCTTCTTTAAAAAATAGCTGTTTTTTCTTTTTTTGACCATGGATTTTGAAAGTACTGCATTTTAGACTGCTCCTTTTATTACATTATTTTTTCTGAAATATTTTTTATAAATTTTATAAAATTTATCACATCATCTTCAGAACTAGTGATAATTGGTTCATAGACAAAATCGGTTTTATATCGATTATCATATTCTCTTCTATCTTCAATATTTTTCATCCTTCTTGCTATTTCTTCTGATGAATCTCCCCTATCAGTCATTCTCTGTTTCAATACTGCTATAGGTGTATTGACAAAAATTGTTTTAACAACAAATGGAAGCTCTGAATTTTCAATATAATTTCTGATTATTTCAGCACCCTCCAGTGTCATTGCTGTCATTGCTCCATCTTTGTTATCTGTTATCGACAAAATACTTTCTAATGAAATACCATACAAATTACCAGAATATTCATCGCTCTCTATCATATTTAACTTTTGGAATTCATCTCTTGTTACAAAATAATAATCAATGCCATCTTTTTCTCCTGTTCTAGGTTTTCTCGTTGTAGTAGAGATGATAACACCATAATTAAGTGCATCTTTAGACTTTTTGATAAGCGTAGTTTTTCCAGAAGCTGATGGACCAATTAGAATGAAAATAGGTTTTTTATGAATAATATTATGACTTATCATAAAAATAATCCTCCTTATAGATATATTTTACATTATATTTGATAATATGCGAATATTCAAAAAAGAATCAGCAATATTTTGCTGAATCCCAATTAATATGACAATTTAATTAAAATTGGTTTTTTGCTAATAGTATTTTTAACAAACTTTCTTTCAACTGCTTTCTCGCCATTAATATCCAGTTTGCCTTTTTCAATCATTATATTATTATATTCCCAATCTCTTTTTTGACATGTTTCTTTCATAGATTTGTATATTTCGTACATTTCCTTTAAATTAAATCTATCTGACGTATGGAAATAATAAGGGTAGAGCATATGACCATCTTCTGTTTTAAATCCAATCGTATAATAGGTTTCTGTTTTCTTTTGATTTTGTCTGATTAATCGTTTTAATTCAGGAAGAAATTTCTTATTACTAGTGGCTGCCCATTGTTGAAGCATGGTATTTGCATTATTGATATTAACCTTAATACCATTATTATAGATACAAATTGTTTCAGGTGCATATTTATTTCCTCTTATTACAATGTTGTAGCGTTTGTCTTTTTTTGTTTTCATCTTTGTGTCTCCTTTTTGGTCTTTCATTCCTTATCTTTACAAATCTATTTTAGCAATTTATAACAGAATTCCGAATGATTGGAAATCAAAATAAAAGCTACTTTGAATCCTATATTTTAACTTTTAAATTAAAACTTAAAATTAATGTGCATAATTTTATTGATTGTGTTAAATGCTGCAAATAAAATATCAATATGAAAGCAGATTGAGATAGGAGTTGAATAATATGGCACAAAACAAAACAAAAAGAGACAATCGTGCTGCTTTGTTTAAAATGTTTGATCCTTATGAGGGGTTTGCGGAATTATTGCAGAAAAAAAACGTTTAGTTGTAGAAAAAAACATGTACAAAGAGATGATGACTATCAGTTAAACTGGAAAATACAGGCGATAAAACCTGGAATGATGATTACTGTTGTATACGAAGATGAAGATGACTATGTCATGAAAGAAGGAATCGTTGCTGTAATAGATCTTAAATACAAAAAACAGATACGTGTAGTTGACAAAATTATTCCAATCACAAAAATAGTAAAAATTGATTTATAATTCAAAGGAAGAGATTATGATTCGCTTCCTTATTTTTCATATTAAAGTTTTTATTTTTAGTAGTTTCCATTATTTTGGTTTTACAAAAAAATGAGCGGGAAAGCCCACGGTTTCAACCGTGGGATGAAAGCGAACATTTAAGAAAACAGTTATAGAAAATATTTTCTAATATGTTCTACAATTATTCGGATCGTTTTCTGTTTATTATATACTGTCTACATGATGATTGTTTTTATCAAAAATTCCTACAACTATTCGGATATTTGATCAAACATGATACTCTAAATTTATGATAGATAAATATAGAAGATCTAATACATGTATTTCAATGATCAATTATCATATTATCTTCTGCCCTCGATATAGAAGAAAGATATTTGATATACCTGATGTTGAATCACGTTTGAAAGAAATTATTATTGAAGTCTGCAATAATAATGATATTAAAATAATTGCAATGGAATGTGATAGGGATCATATTCATTTATTTGTTAATGCATCTCCAAACATCAGGGTATCAGAAATAGTAAAGATCTTAAAAGGCTGTACTTCCATAAAATTAAGAAAAGAATTCAAACAGCTGAGGAAAATGCCATCGCTTTGAACAAAATCTTATTTTGTCAGTACAGCTGGTGATGTAAGTTCATCAACTATCAAACGGTATATTGAAAATCAGAAAAACAAATGATAGAAAGGCAGGTGTAATAATGCATACTTTGACGATTCCACTAAAAACAACAAAATATGACAGACAGATTATGATCAAAAGGTTCTATGCTGCAAGTAAAGTCCATAATACGATCGTCAAGCATGCAAGAAAACTGCTGATTCAGCTCGATCATGATAAAGAGTATCAGGAACTGCGTGACAGTTATATCAAACTCATCGATCCTAATCGTAAACTTTCAAAGGATGAAGAGAAGCTTAAAAGAACACTTGCCAGAGAGATGAACGTCATCAGAAAAAACTATGGGCTGACCGAACATGCATTGCAGGCATACATCAAAAAAAGCGGTCCAAAGTATAGAAAATGCCTTTCTTCACAGCAGCTCCAAAAGATAGCAACCAGAGTATGGAAGGGTGTCGAAAACATCCTTTTCAACAGTGGTGAAGAACTGCATTTTAAAGCTAACAGCAGATATCTCAATATTGGTGGCAAAAGCAATGCTAATGGTGCTAAGTTCGATAAAGAAACGATGACAGTCAGCTGGCTTGGTCTGGAACTTAAATGCAAAATCAGACAGAACGAAAAGAACCTTGCCTATATCGAACAGAGCCTTGATCATAAGATCAAATACTGTGAGATCTCCAGAAAGATGTTTTCGGATGGCTGGCATTATTATGTCATCATATATCTTGATGGTGAAGCACCTAAGAAAATAACAAATACCGGTAAAAGACGTATGGGAATCGATCCTGGTGTTTCTATGATAGCATGCGTTGGTGATGATGTCATGATCCTTGAGGAACTTGCACCTCGCTGTAAAGAGTACAACAAAAAGATCGTCAAGCTGCAACGTAGCATCGATATTTCGCAGAGGATAACCAATCCCAACAAATATAAATCTGATGGTACATTCAAAGAAGGAAATAAAGACAAGTGGATATTTTCCAAAACCTGTCTGAAGAAGAAAAGACTGCTGACGGCAGTATACAGGCAGAAAGCAGCATATATCAAGCAGTGTCATGAGATACTGGCCAACAGACTGATAATATCTGCTGATGAATTCATCGTTGAAAAAATGAATTTCAAGGTACTGCAAAAGAAAACAAAGAAAACCAAGAAAAAGCAGGAATACACACCATTCAAAAAGAATGATGGTACGATCATCATGATCCGCAAGTATAAGAAGAAAAAGCGCTATGGCAAGAGCATGAACAACAGAGCCCCTGCTTCACTGCTGACGATACTCAAAAGAAAATGCAATCTATATGGTGCAACTTTTGACTACATCGACACGAAAGAATTCAAAGCCAGTCAGTATGATCATATAAATGACACCTGTATAAAATGTTCCATCAATGAAAGGATAAAGATTATAGGCAATCATAAGGTACAGAGAGATCTGTACAGTGCCTTTTTGATCAGAAATACCAATGAAGAACTGAACTTTACCGACCGAGAAAAATGTATAAGAGGATTTGATAATTTTATAGTGATGCATGATAAATTGATTGACAGTATGAAGAAAATGGGAACAAGCATGAAACAATGTTTCGGATTTTAAACAAATTGGCTAAATGATACAAAATAACAAGTAAATTAACAAAAATAAAAACACAGGTCAAGACATGACCTTTCGGCTGGAACATAGGACACTGGTCCGAACTCCAATAGTCGATAAATCCTGAAAGAATCAGTTATATCCATATCTATATGGTATGGTGATACTGAGTGAATATAAGGAACCCCACGGTTTTAACCGTGGGAGGATGACAGAAATACGATAATTTTATACAAAAACAAAAAAGATAATGTTGGTGAACTGCATTATACATATTTTAAGAATTTTTGTAAGGTTGCCGAAAAGACCAACATCATGAATAGAATTTTAACATGAAAAAAGCAAGTCACATTTAAAAACAGAAGTTAAGCCGATAAATCAGCTGTCACTTCTGTCCTTTACATGATATAGGGTAACTCTTACCACACGTTATTGTGGAGTACCGAAATAATTATCAAAGTCAACTCACAAATAATACGTTTTAACAGAGAATATACTGTACAAAATAGATGGATTTCTACGTTAAAAAATGTTAATTCACAGTTGTTAGTCACATATGTACAACAATAAAACCAATCATGTTTTTACAACCATAGTTTTATTGTATTGTCAAAATACTTTAATCTATATATTCTTTAAAGAAAGCAATATTAACTTATTAATTTTTTTATTCCATTATCTAATTCGTCTAAAACAGCCAGTATTTCATCTCGTGACAATCTCTTATACTTGATGAAAGTAGAATTCAACCCATTTTCTCTTAACTTATCAATCCAGTTTAGCGCTTGTTCTTTTGAATAACCTTTATCCGATATCATTTGTTCAATAAAACCAAATTGATTACTTAATGTTGTTGAGAAAACACCAGGATTATCAGTATTAATTGTCGTAATAACATGACTTAATATTCCGTCATCTTTATATGTATCATTCATTTTATATATAGGGTGATTAAAAACATCAGATATTTCTCCTATGAAAACATTAGATAACGGATTAACTTCAACAATGATACCTTTATTAGCTATCTTCTTTAATACATATTGTTGAGTTTCTATATAGATATCTCTTAACAAATCATCATCTATTTCTATTTGAATCATTTTATTCATTCTTTTCAAATAACAATTGCAATGTCTAGAATAAAAAAGCATCTTAGAACTCCATGAATTTTGTTCTTTGGCAAAATAGCAAGGATAATCTTTTTCACCAAGATTACAATCTATAAAAAAATCATGATCAATCTTAGTTTCATCAAATTGCATCAAATAAGCTTCATATAAATTATGAATTGTTATATTACCTGAAATGTGACCCTTAACATTTTCATATATTAATCGTGCATACTTATATATTCTATTTTCAATAAATATTTGTGAAACATCTTTTAAAAGATTATATTCAGATTTCAGATGGTATAACCATAACCAATTATCCAAAAGTTCAAGTACTGGAAGAGTTACTACTTTTTTTTCTCGAGAATATTTATTCGTATCAATTCCTAAAATAGTTGCATGTCCTAATCGTTCTCCACTTTGAAATCCATAATGATCAACAACTTCATCAACATGTCTTAATCCACTAATTATACTATTAAATACTTCCCCTACATGATAAGTAACTCCTAAAGGTGATGATCTTCTATATGACTTCATGTCGTAATATTTCATTTTTTCATTTAATATATACTGCCAACGATCTCTGATACTTCTAAATACTGGAGCTAAAACCCAAGGTTCCGTCAATAGTTCATTACTTGCAGCATCAATTCCAATAATAAATTTATCTGCATTTTTGACCCTTCCCCTTAAATATGCAAGTGCTACAAGATTAATGAAACATTCCTCACGGTAAGCTTCATAATTTAACATTTTTCTATCACCATATGTTATATATTCATACCAGCATTTATTTCGATATTGATCGCTTTGTTTATTAAAATGTAATATGATCCCTGCTTTAACAACATCTTCATTTTGATTCAAACATTGAAGATGTACTCGATATGAATTTATAAACTTTAAAAAAGTATTGGCCATTGTCCTCAAAACATCTGATGGTATCAAATTATCTTTTTCAGAAGGCCTTATATGTCCTATTCTTATTTCTAAATATTTGATATTTTCATATGCATATGTTTGAAATATAGGAGTAAACATCACTGATGATGTATTCATCAAAGAATGCTGACTCTTAAAATACATTTGAAATTCAAAAAAGCCTTTTATTTCAGATGATTGATTGATCAATGAATTAAAAACATTTTTATATCTAATATATTGAAAAAACATCTCCTGAAAATACACATCACTATTCAATTTAATAGACTCATAACATTTAAATAAGAAAATATATTCATATAAGTAATAATCTACCATTCCAGATTGTTTATTAATGCTATTATCATCAAAATAGCTTGCTTCTTTTATAGATAAAGTACTTTTCATCATCGTTTCATAGTATTTCTCTAAATTCCCAGTAAACAATGACATCAATCTAAAATGAGTTATATAATCAGAATCTTTATTTTTAAACCTACAATGATGAAAATTATTGATAATTCTAATTAGATAATTTCTATCATCATCCGATACATCTTGACCATTTACAATATTGCTAATATAATTCTTAAAACCCACGAATATATTTTGATTATTTAATATTACTAAATAATTCATCATTAATACTCTCATAATAGAAGATGTCAGTATAATTTCCTTTAAACTGCCCTCTATTCCAAGAGTTTGTTTATGATATTGTATTCCTAGATTTCTCTTGGTACTATCAAGTTTATCTAACATACTTTTGATAATCGGATAATTATCACTATATAATTTATTCATCATCCAACCCCATTGAACTTCAAATGGAGTGCTTCCAAAAAGATGAGTGTGTGTTTCGGCCATACCTTTATCTAAGATTTTTTGTAATTGATAATTGACAACAGATATTGGTTTAATTAAATTGTTTTCTAATACATATTCTAAATCATAATCGTGATTATAATTGTAAATAACCATTAGTAAATTATCTGAAATTAACTTATTTATCTCAACAAATGGAATAATTTTATTATGAAATGGTGCTAAAATATCATTGTTATTAATTTCTGAATGGAACACATCTACCACTAATTGCTCGTTATGGTAAGTTAATAAAGAAGATGATAATCTTTCAAGTAGTTCAAAAAAATCATTAGTCTGATATCTATCTTTAACAAAATAGAAACCAATAATATTTCGAACCTCATCGATATTTTCAATATTACCATGATGTTTCAAACACAATAATATTTTCATTTCAAGTCCATTTTTTTCGTACTCGAATTGATTACAAAAATGATAATCAATAAAAGGCAATAATAAAACCGCCATTCTCAGGTAAGTATTATTCATATTATAAATCTTCCTGAGATAATTGTAGTATATTCAATAAAAATTTATTATTTTTACTTGTATACCATTTTTGATACTCAATAATATAATTGACCATTAAATAAACATCAAAGTATTCTTTAAAAACTCTAGATATTTGTTCACTATTAATCTTCCATAACACACCATTGTAAAAATCATAATAACTATCATAACTTTCTTTAAATATTTTAAATATTTTATTAAGATGTTGAAAGTATTGAAAATAATCATCTTTTTTGTTAGTATCACATTGACTTTCAATAGATGATTTTAAATTTTTCATCTCATCATATAACAATTTTATTAATCTAACATTTTCATCGTATTTAGATAACTCCATTAAATCATTATTCTTAATGATAATATCCGTTGATGTACTATTTTCATTATTATATTGGTGATTACCTAGATTTTTATTTTTTAAAATTATATTTAATAATTTAAAATAGATCTGCAAATTCTTGTGATCAACATCATTTCTTCCAGAATATCTTTTAATCAATGCATAAACGCTTTCTATCTTTCTTTCTATCGAAGGAATAGAAATATTGATTTCTAATTTGTCAATAGTATGTTTGAATACTTGATCGACAGTAAGTATCTGCTTGTTTAAAAAGAATTGTAAATTATTAAACCATTCTTTATCATATTGATAAAAATAATTTTCTAAGAGATTAAATATTACCCTCTCATAGCTCATTTTATCATAATTATTATTGTTATTGTTATCTTTGCTATAAGTACTTTTTTCATATATATCATATAAATACTTAATTTCTTGCTTTTTTATTTCATTTGTAATAATCATTTCATCTTTATCATACAAAACATCTCCAACAGATAAATCATCATGTGATTTAGAGGAGTATATTAAGCAAGTCGCATATAGCAATTGTCTTATATATTTTTTTACATTTAAAAGATAAAAATCATTTGTAGTTAGTATCAAGGATGACTCACCTAAATCCTTTAGATTTTTCAAAGTTAGCCTTGATGTAAGTCGATAATAAAAGCATAACGTGCTACCCATATTCAAATTTACAGGTAATATTTGGAGATTACTATTTAAACTATTAATGAAAGTATTACATAGAATTTGTTTTAATCTTTCTTGAACACTATTATATCTTTCCAGATATTCATCCTTATGTATAACATAAAAAATCTCATTAACAAATATCGCCAACATGATTAATGATTCTATTATCCCCTTTTTATCAATATCCTTATTTGAGTCATCACTCAATATATCAATCACAATATTATTCAATTCTTCACAATCAATTCGTAAATTTCTAATATCATCATTATTCAAAACCTTAGAGTCTTTAACGAGATCATATTTGAATTTTAAAAATCTATCAATTTTCTTGCGAAATCTTGAGTAAGTGAACTTTGATTCTAATAAAACATTTACAAATTCACTAAATCTTTGATTGTTCCAGTACTTATTTTTTTCAATTTTTGAGTTATTTATTGCTCTCAAAGTATATACTGATATTGCTTCAGTATATAAATAACTATATACATTCATAAAACTTCTAACATTTTTACCAAAAACAGAAAGATATGCATAAAGATATCTGTTATTTTTTAAAACAATATCTTCCCTTGATTTACCATATTTGGGTATTGTAAAAAAATCTAAATATTCTCCTTCTATCTCGCTATTTGTAAATCCATATTCAAAAACATAGCTAATGAGCTGTAAAATATTTAATTCTTCTAATTTTGATTCAATACTTTCATCATTTGTTTTTTCTTCATTATATCTTAACCCGAATAAAACCTCATTGGTATACCAAATTATCCTATATCTATATGTTGCAGGTAAGACCTTTTTCAAGAAAAACTCACTTCTGCCATGAGCATTATCTATTTCATCTTCAGTTAATTCTCTTTGTGGATAATTAGTCATCTTTAAAAAATATTTTATCATACATCTTTCAAAAACATCATAATTGCCACTAATACACACTACAATATTAGGATGACATAAAAAATTGAGAATATTTATTAATATATTTGGACAGTGTTTAGCAGAAGTATCTACATCATCGAAAAAGAAGTAAATTAGTGGTTCTTTATTAAAATCAGTAAAATCTTCATTTCCGTTTAATTTCCTTTTAAAATCAACTAGACTGGTAATAAAATTATTAAACTTCTCATGAAAATCGTAATCTTCGCTTAACATGCGAGTTACCTTATCATTGTACTCAGCTAAAGTACTACTATTTGCATTCATCAAATTAGAATATTCTTTTTTAGAAGAAATATAACTCACTCTAAGTTGCGTAATTAAATCCTTAAGTATTTCCACCTGATGTCTGTTACTACCTATACGCAAACAATCAGTATCAAGCAAATCACTATTATTTTTATACATATTTGAAAAAGAGCCAATATACTTATCTAATGCTGTAATAATCCAACCTAATGAATCAGATCCATCACCCATTTCCTCGGGATCAATAATCCTATTAATAATATCATATTTATTATCTTCCGAATCTTTATTTCTAAAATATGAGCCTTTATGAATTTGATCGAACAGCGTCATCATTGCCGAAGTTTTTCCTGTTCCACGTTGACCAAGAATAGAAATAGTATTATTGAACTTTTCAGTAGCCAAAAAATAGTTATGATACTCTCTTTCTTTTTGTTCTTTAGACATGTTTTTGTTATAATCAAAAGCAACTCTTCTAAATTGATCAATATCATCTTTTATATTCTCAATACCAGGAAGAATTTTAATTATCGAGTTAGAGCTTATATATCTGGCCCCATGATGAACCCCTTTTCTTTGAATCGTAATATTATTCATTTCCATTTCCCCTCCATCAAGCATAAATATAATTTTATTATTAAACCTCTTTTTTTAAAAGTATTTCTGAATTTTCCATTGTAAAAATATTATAATAATCTTCATAAATAACCTTCTAAAGTTATTAAAATTGTATAGCATATGATTACACTTTTTAAATAATGAATATCTATAAGTTGTTTCATAATTCTTTAGAAAGATTATTACGATATAAATAAGTAGCTACAAAGTTCTAAATAAAAACATTATTAATAACATATCATTCATCATAGTGATTTCCATTAGTTCTATTTTCAATATAGTCTAACCAAAAACTCATAGTGCAGATATTCAATTTCAATGAAAAATCAAGATATCGCAAAGCTAAAAGGTAAAAAGAAATATTACTAATAAACATAATTATTAGCAGCATACTAGTATTATCTTTATAAGTATCAAATATAATAAAGTATCCTGTTAAAAAAAATATAAGTAAGCATGCTCCTGATAGATTTTTTGAAAAAGATTTAGAGGAATTATAATTATGCATTCTTCCGTATTTAGACACAGTTTGAATCATCATATATCCTCTTTTATTGAATTTTTTGATAATATCATCCGTATTTATATCTAGATAATCTAAATCAAATTCATATATATTTTTAAGATGTTCTGAACATTGATGCCTTAATAATTTTATTTCATCTTTATTCTCATTGTCGCTTTTATTTTTATATAATATTTTAATTTCAAAGAAAAATATTATAATAAATATGATAACTAGAAATATTTTTTGAGGAACAAAACATAATATGTGTTCTTGCTTGTTTTTGTAAATAAAATAGTATACAAACACTAAAAGTAATATTGAAATAACTATTGTATATATACAAATATTTAGTATCGATAAATGCTCAC
Source organism: Erysipelatoclostridium sp. An173 (assembly GCF_963931465.1). Taxonomy (GTDB): domain Bacteria; phylum Bacillota_I; class Bacilli_A; order Erysipelotrichales; family Coprobacillaceae; genus Thomasclavelia; species Thomasclavelia merdavium. The sequence continues at coordinate 1,442,448 of NZ_OZ007017.1, forward strand.
ATATTTTTTTATTGAATATAATTTTTGTATATATAGAATTCATTAATTCTGATAAAATCCATCCAATGCAATAACTAACTAACAAAAATAATATTAATATTATCAAATCATTATTTACAATTAAATAAATTTGTTTATAAATACACTCATTTACAATCATCATACAAAAAAGTACTAAACTACCTGGTATTGTAAATGAAATAATATCATATAAAGTTACTTTATTAATTAATTCTCCCATAGCTTATTATCCCACCTTTTATTGTTAGTGTCGGTTGTAAAATTTTTTACATTGATTTTATCTACCATCATTTCCCTCTCCTCTTTTTTTTACCTGATAACAATATCATATCCTTTTTTAGCTTCGTAAATATAATCATTTTCATCACATCACTATGGACATGATTTTTTTTGAAATAATCTATAAGTTTTCGAACCTACTCGTTGAATATAAAATGATAAAAATCATAATTGTGATATGAATGTTTATAAAAAATGTAATTAAGAATAGCACACTTTTTTACATTATTTATAAGTAGAAATTACAATTTTTATAACAATATTCACTTTTAAAAGTGTAAAATTTTTTTATTGCTGTAAAAATTTATTTATATCAAAAATGAAAATTTAAATATATCAAAATTTAATAATTTTTAAACAATATATTAAATATCAGCTCTTTTGTTCCTACTTTATATAATAAATTTACTATTATATTTAACAAATATAAAGAACTAAGTAATAAATTGTCATTATCATGTAATAAATATCAATTTTTATTCATTAGATTAGAGAAAAATTTAAAATCTCTATCTACTATTATCTATTACAAATTTTTTTTTAAAATATTTTCTTATTCAAATAGGAATTGTAAAGTACTATTTCTAAATATTGATAAATCCTATAATTCAAAATAACAAGTGTAAATCACTAATTTTTTATAGATTATTGTATATTTATATAATATGATTTAAGGAAAAAAAATATTTTAAAAAAAGCTGTATAGAAAAATTAGAATTATCCTAAACTTACAAATATTATTTTATAAGTTATTTTAGAATTAAACTAATTTTTTATCATCAAAAAGTGGCTAACTATTAGTTAAACCACTTTCATTAACTTGTTATTTAATTTCCAGTACCTTCAGTTTCTCTAATTTTTACTATCGCACTATCTATTGTATCTTGATCTGGAATCATATAATAAAGATTACTATTTGGCATCGAATAGCCACCTGACATCCTTTTACCACTTCCACCTAAATACTGATTTTCTATCTCATATCCTTGCATATCTGATAATTGTTTTTTTATCAATGACATAATGTCATCACTACTCATATTTGTTTCAAATGTTCCTTCAACTTTTTCTAAAACTTCTTGGTAATTTGATAATACCGATGGTGTTAACAATTTATTGATGATAGCCTTCATTACATCCTGTTGATTTTTAATACGATGATTATCACCACTTTCGTAAGCATATCTTTCTCTTGAAAATGCTAATGACATTTCTCCATCCATATGATTAATTCCTTCTTGAATAGTGATTGATTTATTAGTATGAGGAACAAATGTTTTATCACTATAAACATCAATACCACCTAAGACATCAACTACATTTACTAAAGAACTAAAATTGATTCGATAATAATAATCCATTTCTGTTTCTAATAAATTTCCAATAGTATTTACCGTTTCATTTACACCATAGATTCCTGAATGAGTCAGCTTATCTTTAGCACCTTTTGAATCAAGTGTTACATAATAATCTCTTGGTATACCTGTCAACAATATTTTATGAGTATTCATATTAACTGTCATGACCATATTGACATCACTTCTTGATCTAGTTGATACTGGTCCGTATGTATCAATTCCTGTAATACAGATATCGAATACGCCATCATTGATTGCTCCATCATTAGCTATATTTTCAGTTTCAGTTTTAATTTCAAATTGATAGATTACTTTTGTTTCCGTATCAAAATCTTGATGATTTTCTTCAAGCATGCTTCTATATGCTTCATTAACAACAATAGCATCACAGTCAGAGTTATATAGTGAATCAGCTAACGAATTCCAGTCATTATAATCTTTATACTCAGTATCTGAATTCAACTGTTCTCTAATATCAGTTAAAGCATTTGTTAAATTTTCTTGATCTTCATTTTGATTGATACCAAGTGATTTTCCTTCAAGTTCATTTAATTTTTCATAGTCACTGTTATTCAGTACAATAACCGATATAGCATTTATTTCATAATAAGTACTGGAAAAACCATCAATAAAAGTAATACCTCTATTGATTTCAATACTTACTAAAATTAAAACGATACTCACCACAACTGCAAGTATCCTTGAAATAACACTTCTAATACTGATATTTTTAGATTTAAACTGTAATAAAAAGTTATCAAACATAGTATGATAACTGACGCAATAATTCCATACATATATATGTTTGGTAATACTGCAAAATTAAATAAATAATATAGAAATACGATTGTAAACACTATCTGTATTCCTACAAACACAATCGGAAAAAATATTTCTTTTATGTATTTATTTCATTAAACCACATTTAACATTTTTTTTCATTTGCGGATAAGCTCCCTGTTCTATTAATAATCTTATATTATTAATAACCATCTCTTTATCCGCTTGATAAGTCACCCCAAACCATTTGTCATCTGACTTAAGTACATCAACAGTTACTTTTTTTTGCTTTAATAAATCATCAATATAAATAGGTAACAAAAACTCAGATTTCAAATCGTCTTTATTCAATCTTTCTAAGAAATCTAAAAACCCAACTAATAATAAATCAATAAACTCAGGGTACAATCCCCACATATTCATAGAAACAAGGGCATCTTTGTCTAGTTCCCTGTCACCACAAATAACTTTATCACCAGATTTTTCAATATTATGAGTTTCTTTAATATCAACTAGTTTTCCATTTTCTTCCTTACATATACCTCTAGTAACTGTACCATTATCACTTAAAGTATTCTTTAAAACAAATCCAACCATACAGATCGGTAAAATTTTCTTTTCATCAATCTCATTACTTAAGTACTCATAAGCTTTTTTAAATGCTTCCTTGCCATAATAATCATCAGCATTTATCACTAAAAAAGGTTCTTTTACTACATCTTTACAAACTAGAATTGCTTGCCCTGTTCCCCATGGTTTATTTCTTTCTTTAAATTTATATCTATATTTATCAGGAATATCATTTACATCCTGATATACATATTTTACATCAACTTTACCTTTTAACCGGCTACCTATAGTCCCATCAAAATCTTTTTGCAATTCTTTTCTAATTACAAAAACAACTTTATTAAATCCTGCCTCAATAGCATCATAAACCGAAAAATCAACAATCACTTCTCCATTTATCCCTACTGGTTCCAATTGTTTAATTCCTCCACCAAAACGACTGCCTATCCCCGCAGCCATAACAACTAATGTTATATTACTCATATAAATATATCCTTTCCTGATATAAATAGCATATAAAATTTTTAATATCATCTAACAGGTTTATATATTAATCACTACGTATCATGCTAAATTTAAATTAAATCTTATCTTTGTTAAGAGTTAATTGTTTTCTTTAAACCCAATTTGTAATATATACCAATCATTGTTAAATAAATGATTGCACCTGTTATAACTTTGATGCACAAAGTAATAAGATTATTTGTCACGAATGGTATCAGACTAACTAAAATATACATTACTATTCCACTTATTAAAAAAGGTGTACATTGAAGCATATATTTGATTACCTTTATTTCCTTTCTTACTCTATATGTCTGATAAGCACAGACAGATAACTCTGCAAAAAAAGTAGCTATTGCAGCTCCTAATGCATCCAAGTATGGAATGAGTATCAAATTAGTAACAATATTAATACCTGCACCTAAAAATACTGAAATAATATATATCTTATCCTGCTTATTAGGAATAAGATATTGCGTTCTGATAACATTTGCCCATGATATAAATATTGATGATAATACTAATATCGATATGATTTCCACACATGGATCATATCCCTCACCATAAAATATAGGCACAAATTTTTTAGATACAGCACATATTCCAAATGCCATAGCACATGATAAAAATACTGAAACTATTAATGATTTTTGAATGTATTTTGTTGCTTCGTTATGTTTTCCATTTGCAACCAAGTTTGACATTCTTGGAAGCATAACAGTTCCTAGTGATGTTATAGCCATAGATGGTATTTGTGTCAGCTTATTTGAATTTTCATAAAATCCAACTGCTTCCATAGTGCTTAATGCCCCTAATATGATCTTGCTCATAGTTGTGTAAAGACTTATTGCCAGTACTGGAATAAATAACACTAAATTTGGTTTTATATGTTGAAGGACATCGGTTATTTCTATCTTTACTAGTATTATAAACCTTTTTAAAAACATCCATAATGCCAATTGACTGACCAGCATTCCCGTAACCATGATTATTGCATATATATACAAATCATTTTGACCTTTTACTAATAATAATATCAATATCAAATTCAATATTTTAATTATCGAATTTCTTGTAACAGTCATCTTAAACTGTTCCATTCCATAAAAAAACCAGTTAATATCAAAAGCTACAGAAATCAAATATATGATTTGTATCCATGCCATCAGTTTATTTTCAGCAAAAAATAAAACATATCCTATATATACAATAATAATAATGATTGTCATCATTATTTGCATAGCATATATGCTCCAAAATGCTTTAGATAATTGTTCCTTATCTTCTCTGACACCTGCTATCGTTCGATTCCCGTAATTATTTAAACCTAAAAGTATAAACAAACCAAAATAATAAGCAACTGAATAAGCATAAGAATAAATTCCTATCCTTTCTGCTCCCATTACTCTTGATATATATGGGGTTGTTATCAATGGAAGTATGAGTGTCAACACATTATAAAAAGCATTATATAAAAAATTTTTTTTTATACTACTGGACATATCTAATCCCTTTCATATAAGTCTCTTGTATATACTTTATCTCTTACATCTTTGATTTCTTCTGTAATTCTGTTTACTACTATCACATCACTTATTTCTTTAAATTTATTTAGATCAGTAATGACCTTACTATTAAAGAAGGTTTCTTCTTTAAGTGTTGGTTCATATACTATTACTTCTATTCCTTTTGCTTTTATCCTTTTCATTATTCCTTGAATTGCACTTGCTCTAAAGTTATCCGAACCACTTTTCATCGTTAATCTATAAATGCCAACAATGTTTGGTTTTCTATCAAATATCTCCTGAGCAATATGGTCTTTTCTTGTTGTATTTGATGCTACTATTGCGGATATTAGATTCTCTGGTACATCTTTATAGTTTGCTTTTAATTGTTTTGTATCTTTTGGTAAACAATATCCTCCATATCCAAATGATGGATTATTATAATGATTACCTATTCTTGGATCTAAACATACTCCTTCTATTATTTGTTTTGTATTTAATCCTTTAATCTCAGCATAAGTATCCAATTCATTAAAATATGCTACTCTTAATGCTAGATATGTATTAGCAAATAATTTTATTGCTTCTGCTTCAGTACTGTCAGTATATAAAACAGGGATATCTTCTTTGATAGCCCCTTCTTTTAATAATTCTGCAAATACTTTTGCTCTTTCACTTTGTTCACCTACAACTATCCTTGAAGGATATAGATTATCATATAATGCTTTTCCTTCTCTTAAAAATTCTGGTGAAAAGATAATTCTATCTGTATCAAACATCTTATTTACCTGTTTAGTATATCCAACAGGTATCGTACTTTTGATAACAATAAAAGCTTTAGAATTATATTCCAAAGCTAATTTAATAACACTTTCAACTGCACTAGTATCAAATGAATTTGTTTTGTCATCATAGTTAGTAGGCGCAGCTACTACTATGATGTCTGCATCACTGTATGCCTCTTTAGCATCAATAGTTGCATATAGATCTAATTTTTTGTTTAATAAAAAGTCTTCTATTTCTTTATCTTTAATAGGAGACTTTTTATTATTAATCATATTTACTTTTTCTTCTATAATATCTATAGCTACAACATGATTATGTTGTGCCAATAATGTAGCGATACTTAATCCTACATATCCTGTTCCTGAAATTGTTATATTCATATATACCTCACTATTTTCATCTATCATCATTAATCAATAATATAAAATAATAATCATCTAACTATAAATTATTTTTTAAATTGAAAATTAAGACATAAGCATATGATCTGTAATCATTATTAAAAAAAGATTTTATTTATAACTTAAATTCATTTTAAGATAAATTTTTGTATTTTTATTATCGTTTAACTTTTAGGAATAAATTTAATAAATTACTTCTACATAAAAATATTTTTATTAATAATTTAAAAGATTTCTTATATTTAAATGCCTTTAAATACGAATTTATAACATTTTTATCTTTAACTTGATACTGGCATGTAGCTAAAAGATTCCAATAATAATACTGTGAATACCTGTCGTTATTCTTAACATAATACTTACTATAAATAATTTTCAATGCAGTAATTGCCTTAAAGTAATTTTTAGTAATACTATCGCTTTGTATATATTGGGTAACTAATAATTCATCTTGAAAAAAAACTGTATATTCCATAGATAACTTAATAGCAAGATCCCAATCTTGAAAACGGGGTAAATTTTCATCAAATTTTACAGTACTGAAACATATCTTCTTAGCCAATATTGTTTGTGTACTTATTAAATTACCTTTTAATAAATCGTCATAACTTATATTTTTATTATGTATCAATCTATCTGGAATAATATTATAATTCTGTCCATATTCATCAAGTTGTTCCATCTTACAAAAGACAACATCAGCATCATATTTCGATAAAAATTCTAGTTGCTTTTTTAGTTTATTTTTATCCCATAAATCGTCACTGTCTTGAAATGCAATATAATCACCATGTGATAATTTTATACCCCTATTTCTCGAATAACAAGCTCCCATATTAACTGTATTTTTATAATATCTTATTCTAATATCATTATAATTTTTTATAATATGTTGTGTGTCATCTGTAGAACAATCATCAACTATTATTATTTCAAAATCATCTATAGTCTGGTTTAATAAATTATCAATAGTTCGCTTTATAACATGTCCTCTATTATATGTTGGTACTATAATACTTATTATTTTAATCACACTCCTATCACATCTTTTTAAACATTATATCTTATTTTTTTAAACAAAACATAATTTCTTTTTTATAATCATCTGTTTATAGGTTTGAAATAATCAGCTTTTGTTTTATAATATGCTTTATTTCATAACAGTTGTGATTTTCAATTTGTCTATTTATATAAAAACCACATCAACTTTCATTTAGAGATATAAATAATAATTTTTAGAATATTATTTCATAAAAATGAATATTAAATTTTCTGGATCTTAGTCACTAGTATACAACAAAAGCAATAAATCTTAAAAAAATGATATTATTTACCAATTTATTATAATACTCTTTATGAACTAATTTGTCTAATTCTATGTTTATTAATCAAAGAAAATTATAGCTACAAATGTATTAATTGTTATTACCTTTATGCTAGAGTTCACTATAAAATCTAATAATATATTTGATTTTAATACCTCAAATTTTCTGAATTAAAACAAATTCTATTTCTTAATGTCAATTTTGTATTGATATACTAATTAAAGCTTATCTAAAAATCAATGGAAATATTTCATCATACTTTAAAGTTCCATATAACAGAATAAACTGTAATATATAAAATGATATAATTAAAAATTTATTACCTATATTAAAAATTGTATTTCTTTTCAATAGTTGCCACACCTTAGGAACAACATATATTAATGCAATTAAAAAATAATAACTGATTCTAAATCCCCATTGATAATTTTTATAAACCACAAAAAAAAGTATTCCATAAAAAAATATTAATAACCATTTATCATATTCCATATTTCTAATTTTTAATATGTATCTATAAAAAATCATAAAAACAAATTGAAGTAATAAAATTAGCAATTGCAACAAGTTACTACCACTATATAGACCTGAATTATTAACATAGTCAGAGGCAAAATAATATCTAAAACAATAAATTACTATAAAAGATATTATTGTATAAATAATTACTAGTGATATTTCCAAATACTTACCTTTGATTTGTTTAATAAGAAAATATGGTAGAACTACTAAACTTATAATTGCAGTAGTATGAATTGATATTGCACCTATTGTAAAAAGTATATATTTTTTCATATCAATTCCTATATTATAAAATGCATTTAATAATATAGAAACTGCTAAAATTTGACGTGTAATATTTAAAGATTTAGGAAAAAAGAATAAACAAAATATAAATATTACCATTGGTAAATCTAAATCTCTTTTATTTTTTTTATAAAAAATGAAAATAAAATAGCATATTAAATATGTCAATAAATAATAAATAATATATCTATTATTAAATAGATAGCATAATTTACATATTAAAAAAAAACCTATCTCTTTAAATGAATATATGTTAATATATTCTATAACATTTAGACTTCCCAAAGCATTTGGATAAGAATAATATGACCAATAATCTGTTCCTACATTAACTCTTCTACCAGATAAAATAATTAAAGGCATAAAAATAATAATTGTAGAAATGATATTATAGACTATACCATTTTTTTCATTTATTTTACTTTTTTTGAATTTTTTACCTAAATACATGTTTAATAAAAAAGTCGAAAAATATATACCATATGAAATAAGATTATTATTCATAGTATTAACTCCTATTAAAATCGTCCTAATAATATAGTTATTATTAAAATAATACGTTCTAATATATTGTTAGTTTGTAATGAATTAAAAAAAGCAAATTTAAATTTATTTTTATATGACATAGTATAATTAATGCACTCTTTCAACAATAAAATTTTATCATTATCGATAAAATCTCTATAATTCTTGTACAACTCATTTATATATAAATATCGTACTTTCTTATTTTTAAATAGTGCAGAACTCTTTATTCTATCTTTAAATTTTATGCTTCCAACAACATTATTTTCGTGTTGCCTATATAATATATAGCTTTGACTGTCTAAAACAATATTTCCATTTATAGCAGAACATAGTATATATATCCAATGATCATGAAAAGGCAAATTATTTATATTTATATATTGATGATTTTTAATCACTTTAAGTAGTTGCTTATTAAAAACCATTGTACAACCTAAAATATGGTTTTTTAAAATTATTTTTTCAAATGGATAAACCCTATTTTCTTTACTGATTCGTATAAAATCTAAATGCTTATTTACTAAGGTATAATTTCCTAAATATAAAGCTGGGGAAATATTATTCTTTTTTAATAATTTTATTGCTTTATAAATCTTATCTTCTAACCATATATCGTCTTGATCAGCAAATGCATAATAATCATATGAAGTATCACAAATTTCAAGTAGTTTATAAAAACTATTTTTAGATCCAATATTATTACCATATATTACTTGAATATTGTCATATGATTTAAAACTATTTAATATATTTATTGTATCGTCAATTGAACCATCGTCTCTAATCAATATATCAACATGTACATTTTTTTGAAGTAAGATACTATTTAATAAATCAGATAAATATTTCTCACCATTGTATGTTGATAATAATACTAATACTTTTGCATCTAACATAATATCAGAATCTATTAAATATAATAGAAATAATAAAAATGATATCCTTAAAAAAACTTCCTGTTTTTAATTGACGATTAAATATAACTCTAATCTTATTGATTAAACACTCTTTATACGAACAAATCAAATTAATAATATTAATATTATTTTGTGATAAATAAGAACCATGTATTTTTTTAAATTCTAAGATTTGTTGTAATCTTTCATTATTTCCATAAAAAAAAGATCTATAGTATCTTTTAATTTTTGTATTAATATTAGGATTTCCACCTACAACATTATTTGAATGTTGCCTATATAATAACGTTTTTTCATGTCCATAAATTACTTTTCCATCATAAGCCAAACATGTCAATAAGCACCAATGATCATGCATTCGCATTTTTTCTGATTTTTTCTTTCTAACTATTTCAATCATTTTTTTATTTAATATCATTGTACAACCTAAAGGTGCTTGCCCTAAAATAGTATTACCTAATGTATATAATTTAAGTTTAACAGATTTTAAATTATTTAATTGATTATCAACAATTTCATAATTAGAGTAATATAAACAAGGAACATCTTCAAATCTAATCATTTTATTTATACCTTTAATAAGTTTTTCTTCTTTCCAAATATCATCTTGATCAGAAAAAGCATAGTAATCAGAATCTAGATTGCAATCAAATAATAATTCTTGAAAGCTAAATGCGGCTCCAATATTATCGCCACTATACCACTTAAAATTTAATTTTTTTCCCAACATTCTTAATAATTTAATAGTATTATCATTAGAACCATCATCTCTAACTATTAAAGACACATTAACCTCCTTTTGAGCATAAATACTTTTGATTTGATCAGATATATATTTTTCTCCATTATATGAAGATAACAAAACAGTTACATTCTTCATTTCTTCCTCCTATAAAAATATTTTTTTACTTTTTTAATATATTTACTATTAATTTATCCAAATAGTCTAAGCTATTAAAATAAAGAATATATATTCAACATTAATTTTTTTATTTCACAGCCATCATATTTTTTTATTTTTACTTTATTAAAATCAATAAACTGTCTCCTTAATTCTGCATCATTAAATAATTGGACGATTTTAGTAGAATATTGTTTATAATCATTACGATTACATAAAAAACCATTTTCGTTATCTTTTATTAAATCATTGTTACCTCTTATATCACTTGCAACACATAAAGTTTCACAAGCCATAGCTTCCATTAAAGCAACAGGTAATCCTTCTTGTAATGAAGGAAAAACAAAAATATCAGAAATCTTTATTAATTCCAACCTATCTTCTCTAAAACCTAATAATTTCAAATCAACATCCTTTTTTTTGGCAAAATCTAATAATTGTTGTTTTAATGTACCTTGACCACATATTATATATGTAATGTTTTCTAAACCTGCTATAGCTTCAATAATAATTTTATGATTTTTTCTTTCACTTAATTCACCAACAGAAATCAAAATTTTTCTATTATTATCTATCCCAAGTTCTTCTTTTTTCTTTTCTTTATCAACAATTATAGATTGTATTTTAGCAACATCGACTCCTACTCCGGGAATATATTCCAGTTTTTTCATTTTAAAATTAGATTTAGCACGCTTATAATCTTCTTTATTAATTGTGATTAAAACATCTGTATATTTAGATAACCATTTTTCTATAGGATAGAAAATCATCCAATTTTTCAGTGGAGCACCTTTAAAAAAATGAAAACCATGTGCAGTATATACACATTTTGTATTAGTTTTTTTACAAACTAATCTTGCAATAACACTGGCAATAGGTGTATGACAGTGAATAAAATCATATTGATTTTTACTAACCAAGTCTAGTGTCTGTTTATATGATTTAAGATGCTTTGTTATACAAAATATTGAACGAGAATAATCAATTTGATAATATTTAATTTCCAAATTATTTAGTTGTTCTTTTAAAGCATTGATTTTTTCAGTAGTCCAGACACTTCTATCATTCCAATCACAGGCAACATGAACTGTATATCCCAATTCTAAAAGTATCGATATATTATTCATATTAAATTGACCAATCATCGATGGAACGGTTGCTACTATTAACATTTTTTTCATTATCTGATTCTCCTTATAGGACATCCAACAAAAATTCCTTTTTCTTTGATATCATAAATTACAACTCCACCAGCACCTATAATACAATCTTTATATATATTAGTATTATTAATGATAGTGGCCCCTGTTCCTATCCATACATCTTCCCCAATATGCACATTTCCTGCAATATGAACCCCAGGAGAAATATGTGCATAATCATTAATCAAACAATCATGATCTACTGATGATGAAGTGTTAATAATACATCCAATTCCTATTTTTGAATCTGCATTGATAACTACATTTGCCATAACTACAGTACCTGGTTGTATACTTACCGTTTCATCTATAATTGCACTTGGATGTATTAATACAGGTAGTTCAATATTTAATTCATTTAATCTTTTGGTAATTGTTTTTCTAATTTGATTATCTCCAATTCCAACAAAAAAATCATAATCATTTAGATATTTTCCAATGTCATTTAATGTTCCTACTACTTTGTATTTACCATTAAACTGTTTATTTATATCGTCATCTAAAAAATATATTTCTTTGTACCCATTTAGCTTTGCAATATCTGCAATTACTTTTCCATGTCCTCCAGCACCAATAATAATCAATTTTTCAGCCATTTGAACTACCTCTAAACTCTTCCATAGTCACTGATGTTTCACTAGAAATCCCTTCCCTAAACAAAACAATTTTTATAGTTTTAAAAATAATTCTTAAATCCAATAAAAATGAAACATGTTTTGTATAATAAACATCCAAATCAAACTTTTCTTCCCAACTTAATGCATTTCTTCCATTACATTGGGCCCAACCGGTAAATCCAGGTCTGACATCATGTCGGTGTTTTTGATATTCATTATATAAAGGAAGATATTTTACCAGTAATGGCCTTGGCCCTACTATTGACATGTCTCCTTTTAAAATATTAAAAAGTTCAGGAAGTTCATCTAGACTTGTTGATCTTAATAATTTTCCAAACTTAGTTAATCTAATTTCATCAGGTAATAAATTACCATTTTCATCTTTTTTGTCAGTCATCGTTCTAAATTTGTACATTCTAAATATCTTTTCATTCTTTCCAGGTCGCTCCTGTTTAAATAAAACTGGTGAACCTAGTTTTATTTTTACTAATATTGCTACTATCAAGATAACTGGACTTAAGATAACTAAAGCAATTAATGATAAAACAAAATCTAATAATCGTTTGATGAATAACCGATACATTATTTAAAACATTCCTTTACGATTTCAATAATTGCTTCTTGTTCTTCTATTGTCATTTTGTTATCTGATGGTAAACATAGACCACGATTAAAAATATCCATCCCTACATCTACTACTTCTCCTTTGATATAAGCATTACTTTGAGCTCGACCATTTCCATGTCTAGTTACAAATGGATTTGTTACATAGATTGGCTGCATATGCATTGGTTTCCATATCGGTCTTCCCTCAGCATTATATTTAGTCAATGTTTCTAGGATTTCACTAGGACAACTTTTACCTGGTTCATCGATATATAATGTTTCATTTTCTGATCTTACCTGTTTGCACATAGCTTTTTTATTTATTAAAAGACACGATAACCAGTAATTTGGTTCCATGATATCTTCGATAAATGGGTTCATGGTTACTGGCAAGTCTTTAAATCCTTCTTTATATCTTTGATAGATTGCTTTTTTTTGTGCTATATGTTCATCAAGATATTTGAATTGACCTCTAACTACTCCTGCAATAACATTAGACATCCGATAATTATACCCTAATTCCTCATGCTGATACCATGGGGCTGCTTCTCTTGATTGAGTTGACCATTTTCTAGCTTTATTTGCTGCTTCTTCATTATCAGTTAAAAGCATTCCTCCAGAAGAACCAGTTATGATTTTATTTCCATTAAACGAAATAACATTGTAATTACCAAAAGTCCCAGTTTGTTTTCCTTTATAAATTGCACCTAACGATTCAGCTGCATCTTCAATTAATATTGCATGGTGCTTATCACAAATATCCTTTATTTCATCAAGTTTAGCTGGTGTACCATACAAATTAGCAACAACAACAACTTTTACATCTGGATATAGTTCGAATGCTTTTTCTAACGCTTGAGGATCCATATTCCAAGTATCCCTTTCACTATCAATAAAAATAGGGATACCGCCTTCATAGACAACAGGATTAACAGTTGCTGCAAAAGTCATATCCGAACAAAATACATAATCACCATGTTTTACTCCAGCTAATTTTACTGCCAGATGTAAAGCTGCTGTTCCAGCAGATAATGCTACTGTATGCTTACAGCCAATATATTCTTGAGCAGTTCTTTCCACTTCATTAATATTTTCGCCTACAGTAGACATCCAATTGGTCTCATATGCCTGTGTTATATATTTGAGTTCCTCACCATGCATTGTAGGTGATGATAACCATATTTTCTTTTCAAATGGTTCCATTATATTCCCCTTTCTCCATAATAAAAAATATAGCAGATGCTATATTATCTATCCTCCTTCGGTTTATAAGTTGGTACGATGTCTTTTACTAATGATCGAACATCACTGGTTTCTTTATAAACCGCTTCTTTTAAGTTTGTTAGTTTATTAAAGAAAGTTTCTTCATCCAATTCAATTGGTTTACCAATATGGATCAGATGATTTGGTGTATCTTGTAATCCTTCTTCTTTCATTAATAATTCTTCATATAATTTTTCACCGGGTCTAAGTCCTGTATATTCGATCTTGATATCAACATCTGGTTCATAACCTGATAATTTGATCAAATTTCGAGCCATATCGGCTATCTTCACTGGTTTACCCATATCTAAGATAAAGATTTCACCGCCTTTAGCAAAGGCTCCAGCCTGTAAAACTAGAGAAACTGCTTCAGGTATCGTCATGAAATATCTGATGATATCAGGATGGGTTACCGTTACCGGTCCCCTTTCTTTGATCTGTTTTTTAAACAATGGAATGACTGATCCGTTTGACCCTAAAACATTACCAAATCTTACTGCTACATATTCTGTTTGTGATCGTTTGTTGTAAGTTTGAACAATCATCTCACAGATTCTTTTAGTAGCTCCCATGATGTTAGTTGGATTTACTGCTTTATCAGTTGATATTAAAATAAATTTCTTAATTTTATATTTATCAGCAGCTTTTACTAAATTCAATGTTCCAAAAACATTATTTTTAACCGCTTCATTAGGACTATCTTCCATCAACGGTACATGTTTATGAGCTGCTGCATGGTAAACAATATCAGGTTGATATTTTTCAAATAATTTATCTATTTTTTTCGAATTTCTAACTGAAGCAATGATCGTTTCTAAATTAAGGTTAGGATATTTATGTTTTAACTCTAATTGAATGTCATAGGCATTGTTTTCATAAATATCAACAATAATTAACTGCTTAGGACCACTAGCAGCAATCTGACGACATAGTTCACTGCCAATCGAACCACCGCCACCAGTTACCATTACTACCTTACCAGTTACATAACGAATGATATCTTCAATATTAACCTTGATAGGCTCTCTACCAAGCAAATCCTGTATTTCTACATCTTTAAAGTCACTAATATGAATGTCACCGTTGATCATCTGATAAATACCTGGCAATTTTTTTATCTGACATTTTGTTTCTTTACAAATATTTAAAATATCGGCTACTTCTTTTCGATTACCAGAAGGCACTGCTAGTAGTATCTCCTCAACACCAAACTTTTTAGCTGCTTCAATGATTTTTTCACGTCCACCATAAACAGTTACACCATGAATTCGACATCCTTTTTTTGATTTATCATCATCAATAAAACAGACAACTTGTTTATAGATCGTTGGATTATAAATAATCTCACGATAAGTCTTTTCACCAGCTAAACCAGCTCCAATAATCATTACTTTTTGTAATTCTCTACGACTCATTTGGTGAATATGTAATTTATAGATTCTAAGCAATCGATAAGTAAATCTTGTAAATCCTAAACATAATGTTATTAGTAGAAAATATAAAAAATAGCATGATTCTGGTAATTCGTTATTACTTATTTCAAAAACAGCAATATTAATCAAACTACCAATAGTAGTTGCACATAAGATATTAAATAATTCGACCATTGAGGCAAACTGCCATAAGCTTTTGTACATTTTCACCCAGATAAAAACGATTAAATTTAATACAATAATAATTAAAATAACTTCATTAATATTATTAATGTATCTTTGATTAACCGTTCCTTCAAATCTAAGTATTAAAGAACCATAAAGCGAAACTATAATACACAGAACATCTATAATCATTAGAATTATCTGTCTGACTCTTATCTTATAGTTATTCATTGTTTTTTTAGTTGATTAATGAATCTGTAATCATTAATCAATTCTAATACCCTCTCCCCTTTCTATATAATATGAAAGAAATATTGTTATTAATTTGTGATTATATAAACAAAAAAAGAACATAGTTCTCCTACCCAAGATAATTATCTATCTTGAGCAGAAAAACTATGTTCAAATAATTTAGATAATGGCAGAGACAGCCACACGCATTATCTTATTTATTTTACCTGTTTGCTTTGTTTATAAAATAGTCCGGCTTTAATATACCTGTCAAAAAATTTGATATCTAAAACAGCAATCATATCTCTTTTGTCGCTCTTGATGATACAGTTTTCAAAATGAATCAGTGGTCCACTTGTAATAACCGTCATCCCGTTTTCTTTATATCCATATGACATCCTTAGAATACCTTCGTCATCAAGAAGTTTTTTAAATAGATTTATTTCATCTTTAGTAAGTGCTGAAACATCAGTCTTCTTAAGTTCCTTAATAATCCCATCACGTTCTTCGTTTAGTGAATACAATAAATTATCGAATTCAAGTTGATTCAGCTTTGTCTTAATAAAAACATATCCAGGAAACATGACTTTCAAAACTATTTCATCATGTAATCGAAAATAATATTCCATTTTTGGAATATAAGCATAAATACCATCTTTTTTGTTTAACCTAGAACAGACTTTTTCAGCTTTAAGTGTCTGACAGTACAATACATAATAATTCATTCTATTTGCTTCAATCTATCCTTTTTTGAGAACGATGTTTTAAACACTCAAATACTTCTTCATATGTATTGCAGAGATTAAGATTATCAACCAAGAAGATATCATTATTTTTAGCAATCTCTACTAATTCCATGATGGCATAATCAAGCATATTTTCAATATGCGACTGATTATCTTCCATCAGCTTTTGATGCTCTTTATTCATCTTGCCATAAATATTTTTCATTTCAAACATCTTGACTCTCCTGTCAGCTTTTGCTGACTACTTCCAATGGTATCTTAATAACTGAATTATTTAAACGAAAATCCAGCATAGCAATACGATGATGGCGATTAATTTTTATAACATAATCCTCAAGCCCCATTATTGGTCCAGTATCAACAATCAGTTTAGAATTGACAATATTGCCAACGGAGTGCCTTATAGTATCTTCACCATTAAAAAGCTTGTCATATATAGCTGATAAAGATTGCTGAAGAGATAAAGAATTCCCCTGATTTACAAGAGTAACTGAATTTTTAACAGATTCCAAAAACTCCTTATATTTTCTCATAAAAGAAATTTCATCAAGATCACATCTAACAAATACATAATCAGGATACATATTTTTGACAACCCAGCTTTTAACACCATTTATACTGTACCATTTTTCAGTTTTAGGTATAAAAGCAAAAGTATTTTGCTGACTATTGAAGAAATTAATCAAATTTTCCGAAGAATCGGACTTATACCGTAAAAAATACCAATACATTCTTTCACATCTTTCTTTATCATAATTAAATGAAAATCGCAGAATAATCAATTCTGCGACTCATTATTTAGGAATTTTATTAATCTGTTGAGATTTGAACTCTAATGTAGGATGTACATATAAATTCATTGTAGTTGTTATGTTAGCGTGACCCAACAACTCACTTAAAACTTTTAAATCCATATCATACTTAATGCAGTTAGTTGCAAAAGTATGTCTCAAAATGTGAAAATTAATATCAATATCTAATATATTACAAACTTTTTTAAAATTTCTCTGAATATTCCTTGGTTCTGGGATCGTTATACTGTTGGTAAGAATAAAATGCTCTGAAGAGACAGGGTCGCAGGAATTCTTATAATTATAGAGGTATTCTGCTAAAAAATCTGTCATTACCACTATACGTTTTGATGAGACTGTTTTAGGGGGAAAAATTAGTAACTTGGTTTTACTATTGCTATCACTATCAGATTTAAGTCTCTGAACAGTTCTAAGGACTTCTATTGTTTTATTATCAAAGTTTATATTTTCCCACTTTAATCCACAAATTTCGCCAATTCTCATTCCAGAATACATGCTAATATAAACAGCTATCTGTACCGGTCTGTATCCTGATTGACAAAATTCTGCTAATCTGATACGCTCATTATCATTTAGTACATGTATTTCATGTTTATAAGTCTCTATTTTCAAACATGAAAGGTTGATATGTTCAATATTATAATTACGTTCACCATGGTTAATTATTGATTTCAGTACATATATGATAGTCTTTACCGTAGCAGCAGCCAAACCTTTTTCTGATAGCTCTTTTAATAGACTTTTATAATCAGTTATACTCCAGTTTAATAATTCACTTTGTTCTAATAAATCCGATAAATGAACATCAATTATATTTGAATATTTTGCATATGTAGTCTGTTTTACAGATAACTTTTTCAGTTCTAACCATTCATATGTTAAATGTTTAAATGTAATTTCATTATTGTTTGTCATGATACTTATTCTCCTTTTTATATTAATTTTTTGGTGTTAAAACACTCAATCATTATAATAAACTAAGGATAAATGTCTCAATTATGGTAAATTTGTCATTTTTACTTTTTTTTCTAATTTATTTGTGATATATTTGTTGTCGTAGAATTGATTATTCTATGACATATTTTTGTATAAATCCCAAATATATCCACAAAAAATTAACGTTATTTTGTAAAAAAAGTTTTAAAAGATTTTATTATTAATTATGGAATAATCTAAATGACTGTTTCGTTTATATCATCTTTATGATATAGTTAGACAGTCATTTTTTTACAAACAAAAAAGTACTTCAGTAGCTAATTGAAGTACTTTCTAAGGTCAGTGGATCTTTTACTAATGTTTTAAAGATAATTAAGCATTATAATTATTTTAATTTATGATCTACAGGTATTAAATCGTGTATTGTCTTAAGTGTTTA
Source organism: Erysipelatoclostridium sp. An173 (assembly GCF_963931465.1). Classification (GTDB taxonomy): domain Bacteria; phylum Bacillota_I; class Bacilli_A; order Erysipelotrichales; family Coprobacillaceae; genus Thomasclavelia; species Thomasclavelia merdavium. The sequence continues at coordinate 1,461,580 of NZ_OZ007017.1, forward strand.
TTTTTTAGAAATGATTATTGTGTTAATTTAGTTTTTTTGTGTTTTCAATTTAAAACCTATCATATAAATAATAGAAAGATTTTCACTGACAAAAAATATTTTAACATAATGATTGCGATAATTGAACAAAAAAATCTGAAAAAGTCATAATAAAATAAACTATTTCAAAACAGTTTTACCTGTTAAATGTGCTACAAGTACATGGGCCTGAAACTTGATTTCACTAACTTCTTTAGATTTTAATCCCATGACCTGACAGGCTTCTCGGTGCTTAAGATCGAACACATACAATAAATATAAAACCGTTTTGTATCGTTCATCTATTTTTCCAATGATACTAAGTATCTTGTAAAACTCACTGGCAGGATTCTGTTCGTCTTTGATGATATCTTTCAGGATTTTCTGACCATCCATGCAGACATCTTTTTCAGGTGGAATTATCACACTTCCTGGAGGAATCTTACCAGTTTCCTTGTTTATCATGCTCACCTTTTTTGCTTCGATATATTTAGCATATTTGACACAGACAGTTCTTCCTGCTCGAGAAGATTCCGCTTCATCAATGCATTTAAACGTAGGTGAATTTCTGATTATGTTATAAATCTGTTTGGTTAAGATTTCTTTATCCACCTTGCCATCCTTTGTACTTGTCGATACCAGATCCACATCGTTATCTAATGATAAAATATCAACATCATTTTGCTTTTCCTCAATATTAATTGTAGCCGTATTTTCCATCCCTTTTCTTCCTCCTCATTTTTGTTAGTGCAGAATTCCAGACATGACTTCGATCGTCTCTATCCTGTCACAAAAAGATTCGATAAATCTGTTAAGATCTTCTTTCCTGATCTTGTTGTTTTCAAAGTCATAGAATCGTTTACAGAATTCTCCGTATGAAATATTGTATTGACTCAAGATATTTCGCATATTTTCAGGAATCAGTTCATTAACATAATCGATGTAATGATTTATTTTTGTATTAAAGACATTGTAATTTTCAGTATTTTCGCTCATATCCCTGTATAAACCAAGATCTCTCATTTAATGTCACCTCCAGTTAAGATTTATATTTCTTGATGTCCTCTCTGATAAGCGACTTGATATAGGCTGATTTAGACTCAGCCAATGAATCCAGCCACTCGATGATATCCATATCGTATTTGATATTCAGATACAGATTCAGATTGTGGACATTCTTTTTTCGATACTTGTTTACTTTTCGATTATGCTTCAATCTTTTGATGTAGTCATAATCATTTTCTTCAGGTCTGCGTTTCTTAGCTTCAGCCATCCTCTCACCTCACTACATTTTTGCCTGACCTCGCTTTCTTTTACGGTTCTTGCTGTTATATTTTTCTATCCTGTTCCTGATTTCGTTGTTGATACTTTTTACCGTGTACATGCTTTTCAACCTTCTGCGTAAGATTTCCATCAACAGACCGTAGACAATTACAGCAAGAAACAGCATCCAGACCTTTAAAACCCCGTATTGTGATAAAGCCAGTATAACTATGACCAGTATCAATGGAACCGTCATATACAGCATCATTTCAAAGAAAGCAATCACGCCATATGAGAACTGCTTTCTGCTCTTTTTATACCATTCTGACATATTGTTAAAAAAGTTCATACGCAAGCTCCTCAGTTTGTCCTGTTAAGCTTTTTAGCAAGCATTATGTCATTTATATCACCGAAACACGAGAAGTACATCGGTTCCATCTTGTACAGAAAAGCTTCGCTCGTTAATGGCTGGTTGTAGTAATAACACTTCTTGCCACGCACAGAATATGAATGCTCAATCAGTGACTTATGATCGATAACTTGTGGTATCAGGGTTTTGACCACAAAGTTCAGTACATAGATACCTGATCTTGAAACATCATTTTCAGGTAGTCTGATAAGATCAAAACCGAATTCATCTATATTCCTGTCACCTAACGCAAAGCCCTGTAAAAGCTGTCTGCGGTACATTTCCTGGTGTTCGATATATTCCTCTACCGGGATACAGTTCCAGCACACACGAATATCGATTACGTTTTTAAATGCAGGTGAAAGTTTAAGCTGTTTTGCTATCTTCTTGGCAAACTGATATGAAACTGAAGGATTGCTGTCATATTGCAGCAATACTGAAATTACATCATACTCTTTTGAAAAAGCACTTTTTCTCCAGACATCTGCATAATAGATTTCATCATGACTTTCGTTAAAACCGGTCAACATCGAACCAAAACTGTCACCAGCGAATCCTTTACAGTAATCTGCATAATCTTCATTCAACAGCTTGATAATGACCTTGCCATCAAACCCTTTCAATGAATCAGCTAAAATATCAGCAGGTGTCTTACCATCACCATAGATTGCTTTAAACAGTTCTACATTGAACAGATCTTCATTACCGCCGTTTTCAGCGATTGCAGAGTTATAGTAATCTACCAGATAGATATATTTATCTGGCAAAGGATAATTCCTAATGCTACAGAAAGAATTATTTTTAACAGGCTCTGTATTACCTGTATCGTTGTTCATTAAATCTGACATACACAACACACTCCTTTAGAAATTCAAATTAAGAACCATACATCTAGACTTAGCAGAAGAATTAAATCTAGACAAACTATGTGAATCGAAAAAGTTAGAATACATACATGCAACATAATAGATATTCAAACAACACACACTTATATAGAACTTTGTATATAGAAAGCATTAATAGAATATCTCTATATATATATTTCTTATTCTTTTTTTCTTTTTAAAGCTCAAAGCCTCGATGAGCAAGCCCACCAGTCTTTTCGCTTTCACCTTCGTCTCAACCTCTCGTTCCATGTAGAGGACCAGCTTTGTTTCAATCCTCCTCCCCGCCTTGCTTTTGGGCAGGAAGGGAAAGCCGAGGTGGAGCCGAAGGTAACTCCTTTGTAGCAACAAAACCGAATATTCTGTACATTTTCATATTATTTTTAAAAAAAATCTTAGATTTAAAATTTTAATATAATTACTGATTTTGATGAAAAAAAGTAAAAAAATTTAAAACATAATTTAATATTCACAAATTTTCATCAATTACATTTCTCATAATTGCTATAATTTCAGCAAATTATAATCAGTAATTATACAAATAGAAAATCATACAAAAAGTACACTAAAACTATTGTTATTCGATTCTATTGCTACAAAAGGGTTATATTCTTCAACTCACACCACAGCTTGCCCTCCCGTACCCAAAATCTTTTGGTATAGGTTAGGTTTCTTCGGTATCGCTTCATATCCGTCTTGAAAACTTTTTCTCGTCATCTCGCATCCCTGAACACATGATTACTTCATACAAAAACAATCATACGCACGGATCACCCCTGACCTCACGGTCACTACGACTTCCAGCCACGCCACTTCTGACTTTTACATCACGGCTGCGCTCACCAAATGCATTAACTAGTACCTCATGGAAATTTCAACCACGTTGGTCATTGCTAGTAGATTAGCGTGTATTTGCTTAGCTCTTGGATGCTTAGCTGCGGCTCACGACACCTGTGCAATAGTAATTATATTTTCGAAAATACAGATACTAACGTAGACAGTGTTTATCTTTTATTTACCACTGAATTTGCACGACTTTTATAAACTTGTATTAGTTTTAAATTAGTTTTTGATTAAGATTAATAGTAGATATAGAATTGCATTTACTGTTTTCACATCGAACAATCCCCTGGTGCCAATCAAGGTTACGCACATTTTCTTTAGGAAATCATAAACTTATGTTTACACAACAAACACAACTTTTTATAAGATATTTTTGAATTAATAATTGCGACTGCTACGGTACCATATCTGTTTAAAAGTCCTCTGGAATTCGTCTGGCAATGACAATTTAATCAGAAATATCACGACTTTAAAAATAATTTTAAACGAGAATTTCGTTAGAAAATTCCATTACAATCACAAATATATCATAAATGAAAATGTTGTCAATAGCTCATTGCTGGTTAGGATACTGCCCATATCACATTAATTTTTTTTAGTAAACACATACTCAAAAAAAGTTAAAAAAATTTTATTTTGATACTTATACATCATATTTTGCGCTATTTGCTTTCAAAAAAAATGTATTATAGTGCATTTCAATAAATGAGATATAATTTAAATCTAAAATTTTAATCGAAAAAAATTTTTTTTGAAATTTTTAAAAAATACAGGATTAAACAAACATAGAATTGTCTATTACTTTTAATCAAAAAAAATATTATACAATATATAATCTAACAGCCGAATAATTAAAAAATAAAAAACACATATAGTGCAGATCCATTATCAATGCAATCTGACACCTATATGTGTATATTATGTATTTGCTGCTAATCATTAGCAATTATCTTATCATTAAATTATTTTTATCACCCCACCAGCAATTTAATTAACATTATAGATCGTTAATATACCCCGTTTTATTAAATGTGAAACTAAAATATGTATGAGAATGTATGACAAACAGGATATACAAAAAGCATGAGCTTTCAAAATAATCATCAGAGTTATATTTCGCAAGCTCAGTCAAAATTTTGCTTAATAATCTCATCAACCACCCCTTTACAGTTTTCTAAATTAATGTTAGCAAAAAACGAAAAAGAACCGAATAATTAAAGAAATTAATTAATATGTATGTATATTGTTAATGTCATTATTATGCAGGTTAATTATTCATAAAATACCTTAGCCAGTTTTCCAGCATGCAATAATTTTATTCTAAAATTAAATTCCTTTATCATTTCTAAGATGCACTCAGCCTGTTTTTGGTTAAATAGATAATTTGACTTTATCGCATTTACTAGAACTTTATCGGAAAAACTGTAATAAATTTGATTTAAAGTAATGTTAGATAGAATTTCAAATAGCAGTTTTTCTTTTTCTTCTTCGATATCTTCATATTCGACGAATAATGTTCTGCTGATATCTCTTTCGAAAACATCTGACAACAATTGAGAATGGAAATTTGTATCAAAATTGATAACCATCATTTGAAGTTCGTTTAATTGTTCATTTAAGCTCCTGCAATAATTAATGGCCGAATAAACAAACTCAAAATCTCGACAATCGTTATATACGATAGCAGTTTTATGATCTTTCAATATATCTGCAATCTTATCATAGAATTTCTGATAAGCATTCATTGCAAATTGGTTTTTTACTACAAAATCACCATCTACAAGATATTCATCCAGACTCAGACATGCTTTGAAACCATCATCCATCTTTAATTCTCTTTTTATATTTTCCAGATCCGATTTTATATCTTCATAATTTAAAATTTTAAATTTTAAAACATTCGTATCAGTGACTTGATATTTGCTATATTTTGATTCAATATCATCTTTACAGCAGATCGGATCATTTTCAAAATTTATCACCTGTTTTTTTATTGAAACATCTAGTTTGTCAACCAAATTATAAATATGTTTAGCTTCTTCTTTGTTAAAGATGGTATTATTCTGAACCATAGCAATATACTGATCATCAAATGAACGATCATTTGAAATCTGATCAATCATTATATTGATCATATCCTTTGAAACGATATGTGAGATCTTTTTATCATAATCGTGAAAAAATCCAACTAAACGGCTTTTCTGGATTTCCACAGTCCAGTCATTAAATATATTTATATGAAATAAATAAGTTAAGAATAATGTACTATAATCAGCATCATCTAATATTTCTCTTGCCTTGTTTTCGTATATTTTATCATTTTCTGAGTTAATGATCGTATTTACAAATTTCTGATATTTTATCTCATTATATGTGTAATCCGGATATGAATGTAGCAGTTTATGTATAAAATTTTTAAATTCTTCTAAGTATGTATTTTCCTCACTGGAACAGATAATATCAGAGTTCAATTTAATATTGTCATTTGTCAACATGCTGTTCAGATCACAGTTGAGTCTATCTTTTTCCAGTTTTAATATCAGATTTTGTAATTGTTCATCAATTTCCATTGTTAGATAATAGCTTTTAAACTCAATTTCATCATCATAAAACCGGGTATTTTTTGATTCAAAATATGAATTAAAATATTCCAGATTAATTTTTTGTTCAGCTCTGCATTTGATAAAATCATGCAATTGAATTGTATCATCATCCAAAGATAATGTATCCAAATAATTATTGGACCCCAGTTTTCTTGATATAATATAAGCCGCATTACTTATACAATCATTAAACAACTGCAAAGTCATTTCGTCATACGAAGAAACAAAATCATTAATTTTGACCAGCTGTTCTGGCGAATAGTCTCTCCTCACCTCCCGTATAGAATTTTCTAATCTTTTAATCCCATTGATTATAAGATTATTCATGAAAAATCACTCCTTTTCACAATATTATAGAGTTAGTTGTATACCCTACAAACGCAACTTAGCACATTTAATACAAACACCGAATAGTTGGAGAAACTTTTTGAAAAATTTTATCAGAAATAATGTTCTTACCATTTTTTTCTTAGAGCGCAAAAAAAGGCCGATCTTATACGATCGCCTTTAAATAAGGAGATATCAGCTCAATATGTATTAATTAAATTGTTATGTATGTAATCTTAAATCACTTTCTTTTTTCCAATTCTTTAATTGGCTGATTATGTATATCCTGTATTGATCTTATGCCGTTTTTAAGCAGTTTATCATAGATCCGGTCAAAATGCTTGTTTCTATAATAATCAAGTGCGTTAAACAAATTTGCTGCCAGGCTTTCTTCAGGAGCAATATATACAAGAATATTTTCAACATCGGTCAAATGCTCCATGATAGCTAGAGCAAATCCACCAGACTCCTTATCAAGAATATCATCATGCATTATGTCTCCTTCTTCCTGCATTATAATTGCTATAATATCTTTAATAATAGAATATTCGTAAATTCTTAAAACAGTATTACTATTCTTATCAAGCGAGATCAGCAAAGTGTCATTATCTTTTTTTACTAGTACATCCTGACCATCAACCATTTTAACTATGAATTCATTATCAAGAATATCAAGTGTTGCAATAGCTAGGTTTTTAATTTCATTAACATAATTAAAGCTCATTTTACCTTATTCCTTTCCCTAAATATTTTGATCAAGCTGATATCATAAGGACAAGCACCTGTCATTTTTTTTCTACTTGCATAAACATCAAAGATTGACGTTCGATGATCTTTAACTTTCTGTATAAATTATATAATATATAATGCACACATAAAATGTTTAAAAATCAGTGTATGCAATTTTGTCTTTAAAGGATACTATAAGTCACATCCAGTATATTCTTAAGAGACCTATGGAAAGTATCAGTTCTTATCCTTACAATTGAATTATATTTCATTTTAACATACACACGAATAATTGAAACAAAAATACATGATAAGTACCAATTATATGCTAAAATTCCAGGACCAGATAGAAAAAAAAGATTTCAAAAAAAAGGAGCACTTATAAAAAATCAGCTATCCCGACCTGTCAACGGTCCCTTCTTTTTTGATTTCCTGATAAAACTTAAATATCAGGCTTCTTAAACGGGTACACTGCACACTAGAAGTCCTCTACCTTTTTTTCCTGGCAGTTCACCAAAAAAAGATTCATTTCGAAAAAAAAAGAAACCTGAATATGGTTTCTTAATTTGTGATATCAGTGATTAATTCTTTTTAAAAATCCTATATTTTATGTATGTATGTATTTTTAATAATAATATGTATGTAATAAAGCAAACAAATCAATCAAATTGACCAAGGATTTTAACCCATTAATTAACCCATTTATGACAATTTAACCCATTTTTTTATTCATGATATAGCAAGTTATAACAGCTTATAAAAAGATATTAATTTTCTCAAAACGCAGCTATATCAAGGAAATTAAGCAAAATCAAGGGAATAAGCAGAAATACATTTTTTTATTCGATATAACTGGAATATCTACTAATTTTCCCACTAAAGCAACTGTATTCAACATCTAAACATACCTCCTTCATCACACGATTATAAGCGAGGGAAAATAGTATTTCAACACCCCTAAAATCACCACATTATCACATATTATAAAAATGTAGCATATTTGAAACATTTGAAACCGAATATGTCAAAATAACGACCAGAAATGTCATAATAGTCCTATTTGGTCTTTATAAATTTGGCTAAAAATATTTAAAAAAAATCACCTTAACGGTGATTATTTTTCATCTTCAACAACAACATAAGCAATAGCATAATCTTGATCATGGGAAATTGAGATAAATGTATTAGGAAAATTAATAAAGGGTTTTCCAGCTTCATCATTTAAAATCTCAATATCATGAAATGATACCATCTGATGTTCGATACCATAAGCTTTAAAAAAAGCTTCTTTACCGGCAAAACGCCCTGCTAAGTACTCACATTTATGTTTATCATTTTTTTTATTTAGAAAAACAGCTAATTCGTTTTTAGTTAAAATTCTACTTACTAGTTTTTCATCATTAATATTCAATCGTTTTAAATTTACGATATCACAGCCAATTCCAATAACCATGTTTAATCCTTAAATTTCTTTTCATATAGACTCATCAATTCATCCAATGACATATTATCGTCAATTTCATCAATTAATGAATCTTTATCATTACTATCATTAGATTCAAAATTTAATTTAAATTCACCAGTACGTTCTTCAATTATTTTTAACTGATCTTGTTCTTCTTCAATAATTTTAGCAATATTTCTTAAGTTATCTTCAACAGTAGGTAGTTTTTCAATTTGTTCCACTTTTTCTTCAATAACTTCTTCATCTTTAGTTTCATTAATTGAAGTCAATGTTGCTTGTGATTCGATTGGTTTTTTCTCTTCATAATCACCAAAGAAAGGACTAATAACTGGAACTAACTGATCAGTCTTTTTTCTTTTCGATGGTTTAGCAGTTACTGTTTTAGATGGTTTTTTTTCAATATCTTTTTTAGTCAAACCATTCATTGGTGAAATTACTTCACTCATTTGATAAACCATTTTAGGCTTTTCTTCAACAGTTGCTTTCTTTTCTACTGGTTTTGCTTTTTCTTTTGGTTTAGCTTTAGGAATTACTTCATCCTCTTGATTTTCATCTCTTTGAAATTCCTCATCATAAATTAATGGAGAACTGAATTTTTCTTTACGTCTTTGTTCAACAACAGGATCAACTTCGAAAATATCGTCATCTTCTTCATGTTTTTTAAACAAACCTCTAAACATTAAGAATTCCTCCTTTCAATTAAAAAAACGAATCTCCTACTTGATATTTATCTTCATCAAGAACTAAAATACCACGAACTTGTGGGGCATTTGGTAAATTCAATTCACGAGCTGAACAAAGCATTCCATATGAATCTACCTTTCTTAGCTTTGAAGGTTTAATGATCATACCACTTGGCATAATAGCACCGATTGTTGCCACAACAACTAATTGATTTAGTGCTACATTTGGTGCACCACAAACAATTTGTTTAGTTTCATTTTTCAAATCAACCTGACAGATATGTAAATGGTCAGAATCAGGATGATCTTCAATTTCAACTACTTTTCCAACGATAAATTTTGGATTACGATCAATAGTAACTGTTTGTAGATCGTATTTGCTTAAAATCTGATTAAATTTTTCAATTTGATCATCACTAAAATCTACTAAACCATCGTTTATTTTTCCTAAATGGCTACTTGCATTTAATAAATTGTAACCAATAATATTATTTTTTTGATCTTTTAAAACGACAAGATCATCATGTTTATCATACGAAAAAGTCTTTCCCTCACCTAATCTAGCTAATAAAATATCGCCTACATGTTCTAAATTATAAAATCCATGAAATAACATTTCTACACCTCTTATTTTAAACTATCAATAAATGCTTGTATTTCTTCTTTTGTTTTACGTAATTTACTTACAAAACGACCAATTTCTTGTTGATCATTATATCCAATAAATGATGGAATCCCTAAAATATCTAAATCTTTACACAAGTCAATCAAATTATCACGATTAACTACATAAAACTTAAATTCTGGATTATTATCAACAATTTCACCCATATATGGTTTTATAAACATACAATCAGGGCACCAATCAGCCGTAAACATAAAAATTGTTTTACCAACCCGTACTTTATCAAACTCTTCAATAGTTTTTATTTCTATTAATTTATCCATCTTCTCGATACCTAGCTACCAATTTATAAATTGGTCCTTTCTCACAAAATTTTTTTTCATATTCAGTCATAATATTAGTTTCATTTTCAGGACTATTATGTAAATCTAAGCTTACATATAATAAATCCATTGGATATTGATTTAAAGAAACTAATGAATATTCAAAAAGACCACGATTATCAGTTTTAAACTCAATTTCTCCTTTTGAAACTAATATATCCTGATACACTGAAAGAAATTGTTTCGATGTTAATCTTCTTTTAGCATGTCTATTTTTAGGCCAAGGATCACTGAAATTTAAAAATATATGATCAACTTCACCATTAGCAAAAATATTTTTTAATTCAATTGCATCATAATGAATTAATTTCATATTACTTACTTTAGTTTCCTGTTTATTCACCTTGTTGATTGCAGCAGCAAGAACACTAGGGAACTTTTCAATACCTATAAAATTAATATCAGGATAACGACAAGCATTTTGATAAATAAAATCTCCTTTTCCCATCCCAATTTCGATATAGATCGGATTATCATTACCAAATACCTCGTGCCATTTATTTTTACATTTTTCTGGTTCTATGATTACAAAAGAATCATTTTCTTTCATAATATCATAAGCTTTTGGATTATTTCTTAAACGCATTACAACTCCCCTTTACATATAAAGTAATTCTATCATAAATCATTCATCAAGTCGACTAATTCCATAGGAGATAATTCTCTAAAATCCCCCAATTCCAATGTTCGATCCAATTGTAAATTTTTTATTGAAAGTCTTTTTAAATAGATGACCTTTTTATTACATGCAGCCACCATCTTTTTTATTTGATGAAATTTACCTTCAAATATTTCTATTTTTACATTACATCCTGTTTCAGTTTCTTCTAAAATTTCTAAATTAGCTTCTTTACAGCGATATCCAGTATCTAAAACAATTCCCTGTTTAAATGCTGCAACATCCTCCTGGTCCATTTTACCTTCAATTGAAGCAAAATATACCTTAGAATGATGTCTGCTAGGTGCTAATAATCGATGGGCAAAATCACCATCATTTGTTATTAACAAAAGCCCCTCAGTATCTAAATCTAAACGTCCAACTGGAAACAAATCATAGTTTTCATAACCAAAAATTAAATCTAAAACAGTTGGATGTAAATTATCTTTAGTCGCACAAACATAACCTTGTGGTTTATTCAGCATCAAATATACATAAGGACGATATTCGATTACTTCACCATCAAAAATAATTTCATCTTGCTGGTAATCTACTTTATAATCATCATTTTTTATAATTTTACCATTTACAGTAACAAAACCTTTACGAATATAATTTTTGACCTCTTTTCGAGAACCAATTCCATAACTTGCTAATAATTTATCAAGCCGCATTTCCATATAACATTATATACCTTTCTACTTTTTTAGTATCATTTTCACTTAAATAATATGTTAAATAAACATATACGTTAAATTCTGATTTATTAGTAATTCCCGATAAATTTACTCCTTTATAAATTCCTTTTTCCTTATCAATTACATTAGGTACTAAAGAAAAATTATTTTCCTCTAATACCCCAAGGGTTGGTAAACTACTATTTTCATCATTTTCAACTTTTGCTATTGCTTGTAAATAATACATATTTACATTAGGACTGTCAATAATAACATCATAACGATATTCATTTTGATCAGTTTCGTTAACAACTAATCTAATTGAAAAATCAGTAATTTCAGTTTCAAAATCTTTAGCTTCATTTAACTTTTCTTCATATTTTTGATATTGTTTATAATATTTATCATCTATTTCAACTTCCTTATTTTCATTGCTGCAGCCTGTTAAAATCAACAAACTCATAATAACTAATAATATTTTTTTCATGTAATCACCGCTATCATTATATCATGAATTTTGTATCAATAGTAAACCTTTTAAAGTTTTATAAAAAAATAGGAACTTGACGTTCCTATCTACATTTAAATGTTTTACAAGCAGTTTCTTGTACCTCTCTTGCTTCATTACAATGACAATTGCATACAACGATTTCTTTAGCATTACAACTACAATTATCATTATAAACACAACTATCAACCTGACAACTTACACCTCGTGCCATGAAATCACCTCCATAGATAGTTTTACCGTTTTATTTTAAAACTATACAAATTATTAAACAAAAAAGGCTATCTTTAAATAGCCTTAAAAACTAACTATCCTCATATACAATCAAACAGCTAAAACTATATTCTAACTCATTTGAAAATGTCATTGCCACTTGATAATGCATTGATAATATAATTGGTTTTTTTTCGTTTAGAAAATCATTGATCTCATCTTCTAAATCTAATTCATGTGTCTTTTCAATTATTTTTACCTTCATGTAAAAATAATATTACATAACATTTAAAATAAATGTCATTATTGGTTGATTTCAACTTTAAAAGTACATTCAAATTCATGATTTGGTTCTAATGATACAATGCCTTCTTTATCTTTAAATTCACCATCAAAATCAACATAATCACTATGACCAACCCATGGTTCAATTGCAATTAAACCACCAACATGTTTAGCAGCCCATAATCCTAAATGATTAAATCCTTGCATATGAAATACTATTGATTTATTATGATTCAAAGATTTTAATGATACTGACTCTGATTTAAAATCTTTAAAAACAATAGCATCATTACTAAATAATTGTTGACGGACAAAAAATCTTCTTTCATTTTCAAAAAATGGAATAGTTGTACGTGACATTCCTTTTCTAGCAACATCAATTACTTTTTGTGATAAAGTTTCGTTTTCACTAAATTCTAAATAATAATCATTACTTGATTCATCATCCATAAATGGACAAGCAAATGCTGGATGTCCTCCAATTTGGAAATAAATTATTTTATCATCAATATTAGTAACTTTACAATTGCATACTAATACATTTTTTTCCAATTTATAAGTAACATCTAATTTAAATAAATAAGGATATTGTTTAGCAATTTCTTCATTTGAAGTTAATGTAAATACAACTTCTTCATCACTAATTTGATTAGCAACATACTCATTATGACGTGAAAAACCATGTTGCGTCATTGAATATACTTTACCATCAATACGGCATTCATTATTTTTTAAAGCACCTACTATTGGAAATAAAATCGGAGCACTATTTGCCCATTGAATAGGGTCACGACGCCACATATAGTTAATATGATCTTCTTGACCGACAATTTTAATAATTTCCGCACCTTTATTTGCTAGTGTAACTTCTAAATAATTATTTTTTAAAACAACCATACTAACCTCCTATTTTTATTTTGCCATCAACCATAGCAAAATCAACTCGAATATCATCATCAAACATAATGATATCGGCAGTTTTATTAACAGCAATTTCACCTAAATCAATTAAATTTAAGTTTTTTGCTGGATTATAACTAGCTAGATTAACAGCTTCATAAATAGTTAAATCTAAATTTTTATAAGCATTTTTAACTGCATCATTTAAAGCTAAAATACTACCTGCTAATGTCCCATCTTTTAATCTAGCTGCATTATCTTTAACATATACAGGCTGATTTCCTAATTTATATTGACCATCAGGTAATCCAGAAGCTTCAATTGAATCGGTAATCAACATTACTTTGTCTAAACCTTTTGCTTTTAATAATACTTTTGCAGCTGGGAAACTAACATGAATTCCATCTAAGATCAATTCAGCATATACTTGATCATGACTCATTATTGCTCCAACTACACCTGGATTACGATGTGTTAATGGTGTCATTGCATTATAAGTATGTGTACCAGAAGTAGCGCCAGCATTAATACCAGCTACTGCTTGGTCGTAAGTTGCATCAGTATGACCAATACTAACAGTTACTCCTTCTTTAACTAAATATTCAATTAGAGGTATGCACCCTTCTCTTTCAGGAGCTAAACTTAATTTTTTTACTGCCCAGTCATATTCACCAGTTAAAGCATGATAATTTTCAACAGTAGGTTCAATCATAAATTCTTCTGGTTGAGCTCCTTTATATTTTTTATTGAAAAAAGGCCCTTCCATATGTACCCCTAAAATTTTGCTACCATCTACTTTATCAATATTTTCAGCAACATTTTTAATTGCAGCATAAGTATCTTCAACCGACATTGTCATTGTTGTTGGTAAAATACTAGTAACTCCTGTTTTAATAGAAGCTGTCGTAATTGTATTAATATCATCAAAAGTAGGATACATAGTATCACTACCACCACGACCATGACTATGAACATCAATAAATCCTGGTGAAACATAACGTCCTTTAGCATCAATTACTGTTTCATCTTCAGGCTGACGTTTAGAAATTTCTGTTATTTTACTTCCACTAACAAAAACATTTGCATCAATTACTTGATCTTTTAAAATAACTTTCCCGTTTAAAATACAATATTTCATTATTATAATCCTCCTACATATAAAATATTATACCACAAAAACATCAAGATGAAACAACTATGATAATAAAGAAAAAAGGAATAGCAAAAATGCTATTCCGATTTATCCTGGTGATTTAAATCATTAATAATTTTTTCAATTCTATTTCCATATTCTAAAGATGTATCTAGAACAAATTTTAATTCTGGTACTTTTCTAATTGTTAGTCTTTTTGCAAGCAAAGAACGAATAAATCCCTTAGAACGTTCTAAAGCTTCCATTTTCTTATCATAATTAGTATCATCTTTTCCTAAAAAAGTAACATAAACTTTTGCAATAGACAAATCTTTAGTAGTTTCAACAGCTGTAATAGTACAAAATCCAATTTTTGAATTTTTTACTTCGAACTGAAGGATCTGTGATAACTCACGTTGAATTATCCCATTCATCTTATCTTTTTTTAAGACCATTAAATATCACCTACTTATTTTCTACTTCTTCCATAATATATCCTTCAACGATATCTCCTTCTTTGATATCATTGTAGTTTTCAATGCTTAATCCACATTCAAAACCTGATTGAACTTCTTTAACATCGTCTTGGAAACGTTTTAATGATGCTAATTTACCTTCATAAACAACAACACCATCACGAATTAAACGAACACCACAATTACGACGAATATAACCATCTGTTACATAACATCCAGCAATATTACCGATTTTAGAAATTCTAATTACCTGTCTAATTTCAGCTTGTCCAGTAATAACTTCTTGTACTTCAGGGGCAAGCATACCTTTCATTGCGGTTTCAATTTCTTCAACCATTTTATAAATAATGTTATGAAGTCTAATTTCAATACCTTCTTCTTCGGCTTTTTGTCGAACTTTTGCATTAGGACGAACATTGAAACCATAAATAATAGCATTAGATGCTGACGCTAATAAAACATCAGATTCTGAAATTCCACCAGCAGTTGAACGGATAACGTTTACTCTAACCCCTTCAACATCAATTTTTTCTAGTGAAGCTTTAACCGCTTCAGCAGTACCTTGAACGTCAGCTTTAACAATAATATTTAAATCGATAATTTCTCCTTCTTTAATTTGTGAGAATAAATCATCAAGTGATAAAGCTGCTCCAGTACTACGTTCTTTATCCTGTTTAGCACGTAAACGCGCTTCACCAACACTACGAGCTTGTTTTTCACTTTCAAAAACCATGAATTTATCACCAGCAACAGGAACATCATTTAATCCAGTGATTTCTACTGGAGTAGCTGGTAAAGCTTCTTTAATGATTTTACCACGATCATCTAACATTTGACGAACACGTCCATAACAAGTTCCAACAACAATTGGATCTCCAGCCCGTAAAGTACCATTAGAAACCAATAATGTTGCAACCGGTCCACGGCCTTTATCTAGTTTTCCCTCAACAACACTACCATATGCATAACGATTTGGATTAGCTTTTAAATCAGCTAATTCAGCTACAACTGTTAATGTTTCTAATAACTCATCAATACCGATTCCTTTTTTAGCAGAAATTTCGCAATAAACTGTATCTCCACCCCATTCTTCAGGTAAAAGACCTTGTTCAGCCATTTCTCCTTTAATTCTTTCTGGATCAGCACCTTCTTTATCAATTTTGTTGATTGCAACAACAATCGGTACATTTGCTGCCTTAGCATGGTCAATTGCTTCTTTAGTTTGTGGCATAACACCATCATCAGCAGCTACAACAATAATTACAATATCAGTAACTTGAGCTCCACGAGCACGCATTGCTGTAAACGCTTCGTGCCCTGGTGTATCTAAGAAGGTAACTTTTTTACCATTTACATCAACTTGATAAGCCCCAATATGTTGGGTAATACCACCAAATTCACCTTCAACAATTGCAGATTTTCTAATTGTATCTAGTAAAGTTGTTTTCCCATGGTCAACATGTCCCATAATAGTTACTACAGGACATCTTGGCACTAAATCTTTTTCATCATCTTGAACTTCTAATTCTTCAAAATTTACTTCACTTACTTCAACATGTTTTTCAGTATCAAAGCCATATTCTAAACAAATCAATTCGACTTGTTCATCTGTTAAAGAAGAGTTAATAGTAACCATCATTCCAAGTAAAAATAAAACTTTAATTACATTTGCAGGGGTTTGTCCAATTTTTTCTGCTAATTCACCAACTGTGATACCTTCTTCGTAAACGATAACACCATCTTTTACTTCTTTTTCATCTTTTTTAGTTGGAAAATTTGATTGTAATTGTTTCTTTTTTGGCGCACCCTTTTTATTTTTATTGTGTTTATTATGTTTTGCCATACATTCACCCTCCTATCTTTTCTTTAAATAATTTTGCAAATCCAGCATCCTGAATCCCAACAGCAACACGATTGTACTTACCAATGACTCTAGATAATTCTTGAATATTACTAGTAATAATATATTCCACATTATAACTAGTACATTTATCAACTAGCTTCTTTTTAGTATTAGCACTAGCATCTGTTGCAATAATTACTAAATGAACACGATTATTTCTAACCATCGTTATCAGCATTTCACCGGTAACAATTTTACGAGCTCTTGAAGCCAAACCTAAAATATTTAAAGCATTATTCATCGGCATATTTTTCCAATTCACTAAAAATTTCTTCAGGTATTTCTACTTGCAAAGCTCGAGCAAGTAGTTTTTTTTGTTTGGCTTTTTCAAAAGCAGCATGACTACGTTTTAAATAAGCACCACGACCATTCATTTTTCCAGTTGGATCTACAAATACTTCCCCTTCTTTATTACGAACAACTCTAATTAATTGTTGTTTTGGTAATTGTTCACCTGTCGCTAAACATTTTCTTAATGGGATTTTACGCATTCTACCACTCCTTATTTATCATCATAGTACTTATCGTATTCATCATAATCAATTTCTTCATCATACTTGCTGTATTCATCATCGTAGTCATCAAAATCATCATAATCATCATCATATGAATCAGTTACGACTTCATTTGTAGTTTCTTGAGGCTCAACGATTTCTTCTTCATGTGATTCTTCCATCATTTCTTGAGCAAATTCTTTTTCGAAATCATCATCTACTAAAGTTTCAGGTTCAGCTACTGTTTCAGGAAGATCAATTAAACCTAATTCTTTCGCTTCGCTAAGTGACTTAATATCAATTTTCCATCCTGTTAGTCTAACTGCTAAGCGAGCATTTTGACCACGTTTACCAATTGCCAATGAAAGCTGATCATCAGGTACAATTACTAAAGCACTATGTTTTTCTTCATCGATAGATACATGTTTAACTTCAGAAGGACTTAGTGCATTAGAGATAAAAACAACAGGATCGCTATTCCATAAAATAATATCGATCATTTCACCATTTAATTCATCGACAACATTTTTAACACGACTTCCTTTAGGACCTACACATGAACCAATTGGATCAATGTTTTCATTACTTGTATATACAGCCATTTTACTTCTTTCACCAGGTTCCCTAGAAACAGCTTTAATTTCTACAGTTCCATCATAAACTTCAGGAACTTCAAGTTCAAATAGTCTTTTAACAAAGTTTGGTTCAGTACGACTTACAACTATTTGAGTACCTTTAGTTCCACGGTCAACATCACTTACATATACTTTTAAATGTTGTCCTTCTACTAATTTTTCACCAGGAATTTGTTTATTTCCAGCTAAAAAAGCACCAGTTTTTCCAATATTAATAATTGCGAAATTTGGTTCGACACGATCAACAATTCCTGTGATGATATCGTCTTTTTTATCTGCAAATTCATTATATAATGTTTCTTTTTCTGTTTCACGAATTCTTTGTCTAAATAATTGTTTTGTTTGAATTGCTGCTAAACGACCAATATGTTCAACATCAGCTTCAGTTTCTACTACATCTCCAATTTGATATTTAGGATTAATAGCTTGTGCTTCTTCTAATGATAATTCAATATCTTCATCTTCTAAATCATCAACAACAGTTCTTAATTCAAACAATCTAAATTTACCTGTTTTTTCATTAATTTCTACACGGACATTTGCATCAGAACTTAAATAATTCTTTTTATATGCTTTTGCAATTGATTCTTTAAGCATATCTAAAAAGACTTCTTTTTCAATTCCTTTTTCTTCAATTAATAAATTTAATGCATCCATGAATTTTTTTCCTGCCACTTTTTATTTCCTCCTAAAATTTAACAGCCAGTCTTATAAATTTAATATTGTCATAGTCAATTTTAATACTCTTTTTAATATTCTTAACTAAATATTCAAATTCAATCGTTTTATCTTCAATTCCTTTAATATAACCTTCTACCTCATCCATTCCTGCCGTTGGATTGTAGAATTTTGCATAGACATATTTACCTATAGCTCCTGTTACTTGTTCAAATGTTTTTAATGGTTTTTCAATTCCAGGTGAAGAAACTTCTAAATAATATTCACCTTTAATTGGATCTGTTTCATCTAATTTTTCACTAATTGCTTCACTAACAGCAACACAAGTATCCATGTCTAATGATCCTAAGTTTTTTTCGACAAAAATACGTAAATACCATTCACCATTTTCTTGAACATATTCCATATCATCTAAATAAACATCATGTTCTTGTAAAATCGGTTCAATTATTGTTTTAATCTCTTGTAAAAGTTCCATCATCTCACCTCTATTCAATAATAAAGAGTGGGTTGCCCCACTCCGCTCCGTTATGAAACTACAATTATAATAACACACTTTTTTTATCAATGCAATATTTAAAAAAGTGAAAGCTGGTTTCTTTCCTGCATACCATCAAAAACACCCATTTTTGATAATGTTTTAATATGCGAGTTGTTTAATTTAGTTCTTTTTACCACATCTTCTTTAGATAAAAATGGACCATTTTTTCTAGCTTCAACAACAGTTGAAGCAACAGCATCACCTAAAGCATCAATAGCACTAAATGGTGGAATCAATCCTTTTTCATCATTTGGATCAAGAATAAATTTGTTAGCCTGTGAATACTCTAAACTAATTGGACTAAAATGATAGCCACGTTCGATCATTTCTAATGCAATTTCAAAAACATCCCATAGACCTTCATCTTTATTTGAAGCACTGTGTTCCTGGCGTAATTGCATAATTTCATTACGACGAGCCATGATCGCATCTTTACCTTTAATTAAAGTCTCAATTTCAAAGAAATCACAACGAGTTGAAAAATAAACAGCATAATATTCTCGAGGATAATACACTTTCCACCAGGCAACACGAATTGCCGATAATACATAAGCAACAGCGTGGGCTTTAGGGAACATGTATTTAATTTTTTTACAAGAATCAATATACCATTGAGGAACATTATGTTTTTTCATTAACTCTTCATATTGTTTTTCTGGGAAAACAGCTGGTGACTTACCTTTACGAACACATTCCATGATATCAAAAGCATCTTTATTTGGTAATCCTTTTTCAATTAAATATACCATGATATCATCACGACATCCAATTACTTCTGAAAGAGTACATGTTCCTGATTTAATAAGAGTTTCTGCATTTCCTAAGTAAACATCAGTTCCATGAGATAGACCTGAAATAATTACCAAGTCATTAAATGTTTTTGGTTTAGTTTGATCAAGCATCCCACGAACAAAAGTAGTACCAAATTCCGGTAAGCCTAAGGCCCCATTTTTACAACCAATAAAATCCAAATTACATCCTAATGCTTCACTGCTTGTAAATAAACTCATGACCTTTTTATCATTAGTAGGAATTGATTTAGGATCAACTCCAGTTAAATCCTGAAGCATTCTAATTACAGTTGGATCAACATGACCTAAAATATCAAATTTTAAGACATTATCATGAATAGCATGGAAGTCAAAGTGGGTTGTTCGCCAAGCTGCTGTTAAATCATCAGCTGGATATTGATAAGGTGTAAAATCAAAAACATCCATATCACCTGGAATTACAATTATCCCACCGGGATGTTGTCCCGTTGTTCTTTTAACACCACCGCAGCCAGCTGCTATTCGTTCTAATTCAGCTGATCGAATTGAATTTTCTTTACCCATCAACTCTGCATATCCTTTAGCATAACCATAAGCCGTTTTTTCAGCGACCGTAGAAATAGTCCCGGCTCTAAAGACATGATCTTCACCAAAAATTTCTTTAGTAAATGCATGAGCTTTAGCTTGATATTCACCTGAGAAGTTCAAATCAATATCCGGTACTTTATCAGCATTAAATCCTAAGAAAGTTTCAAAAGGAATATTATGACCTTCACCTTTCATGATTGCTCCACATTTTGGACAGGCTTTATCCTCTAAGTCGTAACCATCGCTGACAACACCTTCTTCTAAAAACTCACTATGACAGCAATTAGGACAAATATAATGAGGTGGTAAGGGATTAACCTCAGTAATTCCAGCCATCGTAGCCACAAACGAAGAACCTACAGACCCCCTCGATCCTACTAGATAGCCATCATCATTAGATTTTTTTACTAGTAAGTGAGAAATATAATAAATAACCCCGAATCCATGTTTAATAATATTACTTAATTCTTTTTCCAACCTTTTTTCAACTATTGATGGTAAAGGATTACCATACATTTGATGGGCTGTATCATAACAGATTTTCTTTAAATTATCATCAGCACCTGGAATTTTTGGTGTAAACAGTTTATCATGAACCGGTTTAATTTCTTCAACCATATCTGCAATTTTATTAGTATTAGTAACAACATATTCATAAACCTCATCTTGAGGTAGATATGGATAACATTCCATCATTTCATCTGTTGTTCTAAAATATTGACAAGGATTAGGCGCTTTTGGATCATGACGGTTACATAATGGATGAGCTCGATGTCCGATTCCAATCGTTGGATTAGAAATAAATACATCTCTAAATATCTTGTCTTTAGGATCCAAGAAATGCACGTCTCCAGTTGCAACAATTATTTTATTTAACTTTTTAGCACAATCAACTATTCGACAAAGCGATTTAATTAATTCATCTTTACTTTGTAATTTACCTCGATCAATTAAATGGTTATAATCATCAAGCGGTTGAATTTCGACATAGTCATAAAATTCCATTGCTTTTTGTAATTTATCATCAGATAGATTTAAAGCCGCTTCAAATACATCGCTATTATAACAGCTAGTACCAAACAATAAACCTTCACGGTAAAACTCTAAACGTTCTTTAGGAATTCTAGAACTTCCATGGAAATATACCGTATTTGATTCACTAACTAGTTTAAACATATTTTTTAACCCTTTTTTATTTAGAGCTAATGCTGTCATATGATATGGATAAACTATTTTATAAATATCATCACCTGTTAGTTCGCATAAGTCTAATAAATTATATTTACCACCTTGCATTATCTGATGTAACATCATTGTAAATACATCAGCTAATACCTGCGCATCATAATCAGCACGGTGAGCAACTTCATCATCATAATTAACACGATATAAACGACATACATTTCCTAAACGATATGATTTTAATGGCTTTAAAATTGCTCTTGCTAAAGCTAAGGAATCAATTACAGGATTTTTTATTTCAGGCATATTATTACGACGCAAATTTTCATTTAAAAAACCAATATCAAAACTTGCATTATGAGCAACTAAAATACAGTCATCAAAAAAATCGATTATTTCTGGTAATACTTCAGCAATTGTTCTTTCATTTTTAACCATATCATTTGTAATATTAGTTAAATTGCTGATTCTTGAAGAAATAGTTTTTTCTGGATTGATAAATGTTTGCATCCGATCAATTACTTCACCGTTTTTTATTTTAACTGCACCAAATTCAGTTATCCCATCATGGATAACTGAAAGTCCTGTTGTTTCTAAGTCAAAAGAAACATAAGTAGCATGTTCAATAGAAGTATCAATAGGATTATAGACAATATTTAATACTGGATCGATCATATTAAATTCAATTCCATATATCATTTTTATACCTGCTTTCCCTGCTGCGATTTGCGCTTCAGGAAAAGATTGAACATTTTCGTGATCAGTAATAGCAATTGCTTGATGTCCCCATTTAGCAGCAGTTTGAACATACTGACTAATAGTGCTTATACCATCCATAGTTGACATTTTAGAATGAGTATGTAACTCTACCCTTTTTACTTCAGCTTTATCTTGTCTAGAAGCAGGCCCTTTAATTATTTCTAAGTCTCTAGCCATCATTACAGTTTCTTTAGAATAACTATCAAAACGAACTTCACCGCGAACTTTAACCCATATACCGCCTTTACCAACTAATTTTAATTCTTCTAAAGTATTTTTAGAGTTATTTTCAAATCTTTTAACAATAATTGAATCAGTATAATCAGTGACCCATAAACTTTGTATATGTTTTCCTGATTTAATTTTAATTAAATCAGTTTTAAAAACATAACCAGTAATAACAATATTATTTTCCATTGTCTGGTTAGTAATTTCTTCAATACGTAAAGAAATTGCATTATTTTTTTGTCTTGAATTGTTTCGATAATAATTATTATCCTGGCTAACTGGTTTTGTTTTAACCTCTTTAGGTTTTTCAATTACTGGCAATTCTGGATTTTCCATTTCAGCCTGAATATTTTTAAAAGTATTATTATTTTCATCAATAAAATATTCACAGTTTTTATTAATACCAATTCTAGAAAACATTTTTGTTATTTGACTATTTAATTGTTTTAATTGTTCTAATTGGATTTCATTACAAGTTTCAATTTTAATTTTATTTTCTACTTTAATACTATCGATTGTTAAAGTGGCACAAACAGGATATTCTTGTTTTAATTGTTCTAAAACATAACCAATGTATAATGATAATTGTTCTTGATCATAGTTATCATCTTGATAAGTAAGATGATAACTAACTGGATATGGAAAATGCTCTCTATTTGTAATTAATAGTTGAAATTCACTAAAAGGTAACATATGTTCAAATGATAAATAAAAAATATAACTATTATCTTTAGCGACGACAACTTTATCAATTTTCCCATTCTTTAATTCATCGGTACTTTGTTCAATTTTTAAATTTTTTAACAGTATTAAAAATCTATCTTCCATTTAATCACCCTTATTTTCTTTCATAGCAATCATTATAACATAATAAAATGGGAAAATTAATTCCCATTATCCTAATATTCGCGAAACATCATTAATTGTTACATATATTAATAAAGCAAAAACTAACGCTAAACCAGCTAACTGTAAAGCATAGCGCAATTTTAGCGGTAATTCACGACCTATCATTTTTTCAACCAAAGCAAAAATTACCTGGCAGCCATCAAGACCTGGAATCGGTAATAAGTTAAAAATACCAACGTTAGTTGAAATCAATGCTAAAAAGATCAATAACTGACTTATCGAACCGGTCGCCGTTATTTGAGCAGTAGTTGAATAAATACCAGCTGGCCCCGATAATTGTCCAATCGTATTAGCTGTATCAGTAAATAATTGTCCTAAAGTAGTAAAAATCAATAGTGATAATGTCTTAAACTGATCAAAAGCATAATTTACCGCTTCAAAAAAGCTAAGTTGTCTTGTTCCTGAAATGACTCCTAATATAAACATTCCACTTTCTTCACTATATTGGGCATTAACCTGTTTTGTTAATGTTTTTGAATCACGAACTAATTCAACCTCGACAGTTACAGTTTTATCATCAGATTCAATTTTTCCCATTACCTCACGAATATCGTCATAAGAACCAATAATATATTCTTCACCATCATAAGCAATTTTAGTAATACGGTCTCCCGCTTCAATTCCAGCCATCATCGCAGGACCATTATCACTAACCGAACCAATTACAGGTGTATTGTCTTGAACTTCAATGAATGAATATACCCCAATTAGTATTACAATTGATAAGATAAAATTCATAAAAACTCCTGCTAAAAAAACAACAACTTTTTTCCAGCAGCTGATTCCATTAATTGTTCTTTCAAAAGGGACATCCTTAAATTCTTCTATTTCATTATCAGCTTCACCAGCCATTGAAACAAAACCACCAATAGGTAAAGCTCGAATTTCATATTCAGTTTCCCCTATTTTTTTAGAAAATAATTTAGGCCCCATTCCAATAGAAAATTCACTGCAATAAACTCCAAAAGATTTAGCAGTTATAAAATGTCCAAACTCGTGAATTAAAACGACAATTCCTAAAATTAAAATAAATACAATTATATTTATTAATGTCTGCATTAATCTTCTCCTATCTCTTTTAAAACAAAATTTCTAGCCCAGCTATCAACCTTAACTAACTGTTCTAATGTAGGATCACTAATTACCTGATGTGCTTTTAAAGCTTTTTCAACAAGTTCTTCAATTTGTAAAAACTCAATTTTGTTATTTCTAAATAATTCGTTAGCCATTTCATTAGCACCATTTAAAACACATGGCATGCTCCCGCCTGTTCTTCCAGCCTTGTAAGCTAGCGCTAAAGCTTTAAAACGATCTAAGTCTGGCTTTTTAAAAGTCAATGAAGCTATTTTAGCTAAATCTAAACTTTCCCCATTAACCAAAACATCACGATCAGGGTATGTCAAAGCGTATTGAATTGGTAAACGCATATCAGGATTACCTAGTTGTCCAATTACTGAAGTATCAACAAATTCTACCATTGAATGAATAATACTTTCAGGATGAATTAAAACATCAATTTGATCATATGATACATCAAATAACCATTTAGCTTCAATAACCTCTAAACCTTTATTGAATAACGTAGCACTATCAATTGTAATTTTCGCTCCCATTGACCAATTAGGATGGTTTAATGCTTCTTCAACAGTAACACCAATTAATTCATCACGTGATTTATCACGGAAACTGCCACCACTAGCCGTTAAAATTATTCTTTTTATCTGTTGGTGCTTTTCACCATTTAAAGATTGAAAAATTGCTGAATGTTCGCTATCTACTGGTAATAAACGAACATTGTTTTCTTTAACCAGTTTAGTAATTATATGCCCAGCAACTACTAATGTTTCCTTATTTGCAAGAGCAATATCTTTTTTTGCTTTAATTGCTTCAATAGTTGGCACTAGTCCAGCAAAACCAACAATTGCATTTAAAACAATATCAATTTGTGGTAAAGTTGCTATTTTTATCAGACCTTCTTGACCATAAGTTACTTTTAAATCAGGATATTTTTCTTGTAAATATTGAGCATCCTTTTTTTGAACAACGCAAACATACTCAACATCGATCATTTCAAGAATTTCTTCTACCCGTTTAATATTATAGCCTGCGGACATAGCAACAATTTTAAATTTATCTAAGTGATTTTTTACTACATCAACAGTTTGCATTCCTATTGATCCCGTAACTCCTAAAACTGTAATATTTTTCATTTTATAACCTCACCATAACTAAAAAGAAACTAAAAACCACACAATTAAATACTATACTATCAATACGATCTAAAATTCCACCATGTCCTGGTAATAAATTAGAATAATCTTTTACTCCAAAATGACGCTTAACAGCACTAAAAACTAAGTCACCAATTTGTCCTGTGATCGTTAAAACAAAGAATGCTGGAATTAAAATCATATTACTATCTAGATAACCTAAATAACTTGCATATCCTACAGATAATAAGGTACCCAAAACAATGCCACCAATTGATCCTTCAATAGTTTTTTTAGGTGAAAGTCGTGGTATTAATTTATGTTTACCAAAAAGCACTCCCGTGAAATAAGCTCCTGTATCACTACCATACGTTGCAAGAGCTAATAAAATAACATATTGAAAACCATATTGATTACGAATTACTAACATTGCATGTAAGCCAGCTGCAATTAATACTCCCATAGTAAAAATATAACCAGTTCTTTCAATTGTTAATGTTTCATCAAATATAGTAGCTGCAAATAAAGCAACCATGAATACTAAAATTCCATACGATGCAATAAATAAATCATTTAAATCAAAAATAAATCCATATAAGAAAAACAATAAAACAATTACATATAAATATATTTTTATCCGTGGTCGAGTACAAATATGTAACATTTCATATACTGATAAAGCTAAAACAACTCCTATTAAAGCTTTAAAATAATATCCTCCTAAAACCACACAAGGAATTGCGATAATCATTAAAACTATCGCAGTAATAATTCTCTGCTTCATTATTTTAAACCTCCAAAACGGCGATCTCGATTTTGATATAACCAGATTGCTTTTTTCAATTCTTCTTCATTAAAATCAGGCCAATAAACATCAGTAAATACAAATTCAGCATAAGCTAATTGCCATAGTAAAAAATTAGACAATCTTTGCTCTCCACTTGTTCTGACCATTAAATCAACATCTGGTAAATCCTTAGTCATTAATTCATGATTAAAGATATTTTCATCAATATTATCAATTGATAATTCATCATTTTTTACCTTCTGTGCTATTTTTTTAGTTGCCCATACAATTTCATCTCTACCACCATAAATAAACGCAAAACACAAAATAAGGCCAGTATTATGACTTGTTTTTTCAATCGCCTTATTAATAATATCTTGGGTTTCTTGAGGGGCCATTTCTAAATGACCGATAGTAGTAATTTTGACATTGTTTTCCATCAATTCTTTCATATAAGACTCGAAAAAATCTTTTGGTAATTTAAATATATATTGCACTTCCTGATTAGGACGAGCAAAATTTTCAGTCGAAAAAGCATAGACAGTCATTGCTTTAACTCCTAATTTATTGCAGCTTAATGCAATATCTCTAATTGTTTTAGTTCCCTCATGATGACCATAAGTACGAGGCATCTTTCTTTGCTTAGCCCAGCGCCCATTTCCATCCATGATAAAAGCAATGTGTCCAGGAATATTATTCATATCAAGATCTTGATAATTTATTTCATTATTCTTCTTTTTAAAAAACATCTACTAATCCTCCTGTATGACTCGTCGAGATTATACCACAAAATGCGGGTAAAAAAAAGTCTAAGCTAAATCATGAATACAACCAAACAATCTTATACAATTGATTTTAAACTATATTATTATAAAAATTTAAAATACAAACAATACCAAAAACAAAATAAAAAGGACGCTAAGCGTCCTAATTTATTTATTATACAGTCATAATATCTTTTTCTTTGTTTTTAGCAATTTCATCAATTTCTTTAACAAATTTATCAGTTAATTTTTGAACTCTTTCTTGACCATCTTTTACTTCATCTTCACGAGCATCAGTCTTTTTTATTTCATCATTAGCATCACGACGAATGTTACGAATAGATACTTTTGCATGTTCTGCAAATTTCCATACATTTTTAGCAAACTCACGACGTCTTTCTTCTGTTAATGCTGGCACCATAATTCTAATTAATTCACCATCATTTTGTGGTGTTAATCCTAATCCAGCTTCATAAATAGCATGTTCAATATCTTTAATACTAGATCTATCATAAGGTTTGATTACTAATTGACGACCTTCAACAACAGAAATACCAGCAATTTGATTAACTGGTGTTGGTGAACCATAATAATCTACCATAACACGATCTAACATATTAGGGTTAGCACGTCCAGTTCTAATTGTTGATAAATCACGTTGAAAAGCTTCAATTGCTTTTTTCATTCTTTCACTTGCATCTTCTAAGATTAAATCTATCATTTTATTTTCCTCCTGAAATTGTTGTTCCAATAACTTCGCCATTACATGCTTTAGCGATATTACCTTCTTCTTGCATATTAAATACACATAAATCAATATTATTATCTTTACATAATGTAATTGCTGTTTGATCCATAATCTTTAAATCTTTTTGTAATACATCAAAATAAGAAATTGAATCAAAACGTTTTGCATTAGGATCAACTTTAGGATCAGCTGAATATACACCATCAACACCATTTTTAGCCATTAAAATTACATCAGCATTGATTTCGGCTGCTCTTAAAGCTGCAGTTGTATCTGTTGTAAAAAATGGGCTTCCAGTTCCCGCACCAAAAATTACAATTCGTCCTTTTTCCAAATGACGGATAGCACGGCGGCGAATATAAGGTTCTGCAACTTGACGCATTTCAATTGCTGATAATAATCTTGTTGGAACTCCAATTGTTTCTAATGCATTTTGAACTGCTAAACCATTCATTACTGTTGCAAGCATTCCCATATAATCTGCACTAGAGCGGTCCATTCCCATATCGGCACCAGTTTTACCACGCCATAGGTTACCACCACCACAAACAATTGCGATTTCAACACCTAGTTCTTTAGCATCTTTAATTTGACGAGCAATGTCAGCTACAGTATGTGCATTAATACCTGTTTTATCATCTCCTGCTAAAGCTTCTCCACTTAATTTCAATAATACCCGATTATACTTCATATTAGTCTCCTTGTTTTAAATTTATAAAAAGATTCATGCCCAATGAACATCTCATTATAATTTTATAATGATTCTTTTCTTAAAAAAATTTATCACATTTTCTAATAATAGTCAAGGTAGGCTTAAGTCATAAAAAAACACCATCTAATGATGGCGTTTTAGACTTTTTAAGCTTTCATTTGAGCAGCAACTTCTTCAGCGAAGTTTTCTTCTCTTTTTTGCATTCCTTCACCAACTTGGAATCTTACCATTTCAAGAACTTTACCTTCTCCTAAGTATTTACCTACAGTTTCATCAGGATTTTTAATAAATTCTTGATCAACTAAACACATTTCTTTTAAGTTTTTGTTTAATCTTCCTTGTACCATTTTTTCAACGATATTTTCTGGTTTAGGTTTAGCAGCTTGTTCATTTTCAGCTAAAGCTTGTGCTTTTAATACAGATAATTCATGATCTAAAACTTCTTGAGGAATAGCTGTTCTATCAATATATGTTGGATTTGAAGCAGCGACATGCATAGCTACATCACGAGCTTTTTCAGCTGTTGTATTAGCAACTTTTACAACTGAAGTCATTTTTCCACCCATGTGTGAATATGCACCGAATTCTTCATCAGCATTTTTAGTTAATACTTGGAATCTTCTTAAGCTGATTTTTTCTCCGATTTTTCCACTAGCTTCCGCAATTACAGTAGCTAAATCTTTTCCATCAACATTAACTGCTAATGCAGCTTCTAAATCAGCAGGTTGATTATCAACAACAGCTTTTGCAATTGTGTTTACTAAAGCTTGGAATTCAGCGTTTTTAGCTACGAAATCTGTTTCAGAGTTTACTTCAACGATAGCAGCTACATCACCTTCTACAACAAATGCAGTTAATCCTTCAGCAGCAATACGATCTGCTTTTTTAGCAGCTTTAGCAATACCTTTTTCTCTTAGCCAGTCAAATGATTTTTCGATGTCACCATCACAAGCTTCAAGAGCTTTTTTACAATCCATCATTCCAGCACCAGTTTTTTCACGTAATTCTTTTACTAAACTTGCAGTAATTTTCATTTCTTTTCTCCTCTTTATGTATTTTTTATTTAAAAAAGGGAAAGACTAGCTTTCCCTATATTTTAATTATTCTTGAGTTCCAGCTGTTTCTTCTTTATTAGTTGTTTTTGGAGCGTTATTTCTCTTAGGATTAGGTTTTCCACCTTTATTTCTAGGAGTTCTTCTTTGATTATTTTCAACAGAAGTAATAGCATCATTCATAGATACTTCTTTATCATCTTCATCTTTAACATATGCAACAGTTAAAGGTTCATTTTTAGCTTCACAAATTGCATCAGCCATTGCAGCAACAATTAATTTTACTGCTCTGATTGCATCATCATTAGCTGGGATAACATAATCTACTTCATCAGGATCACAGTTTGTATCAACGATACCAAATACTGGAATACCTAAAATTCTAGCTTCAGCTACTGCGTTGTGTTCAGCTTTTGGATCAACAACAAAGATAGCGTTTGGTAATCTTCTCATTTCTTTGATTCCACCTAAGTTCTTTTCTAACTTAGCAGCTTCTTTTTTAAGTAAGATTACTTCTTTTTTAGGTAATAAATCGAAAGTACCATCTGCTTCCATTTTTTCTAATTCAACTAATCTTCTAATTCTTTTTTGGATAGTTTTGAAGTTTGTTAAAGTACCACCTAACCAACGAGCGTTAACATAGTAGCTTCCAGAACGGATTGCTTCTTCTTTAACTGCTTCTTGAGCTTGTTTTTTAGTACCAACAAATAAAACTTTTCCACCTTTAGCAACGATTTCGTTCATTGCTTTGTAAGCTTCATCGATTTTTTTAGATGTTTTTTGTAAATCGATAATATAAATACCATTTCTTGATGTAAAAATGTATGGAGCCATTTTAGGATTCCATCTTTTTGTTTGATGTCCGAAATGAACACCTACTTCTAATAATTTTTTCATTGAAATTACTGACATGTAACTTCGTCCTCCTTTTTGTTTTTTCCTCCATTATTTCGAACATTTATCACCTTTTGGCACTAGATAAATGAATCCATAATGTGTGTATTTTTCATACGTGTGATATTTTAACATAAAAATTTAGATGATACAAGCATATTTTTACTAAAATTTATCGCATTTATTCAATATTTCTAGGATGAGTTTCTTGGTATACTTGTTTTAGATGTTCCTTTGATATATGCGTATAAATTTGCGTTGTAGATAAATTTTCATGCCCTAACAATTCTTGAACCGTTCTAATATCCGCCCCAGCATTTAATAAATGGGTTGCAAAAGAATGACGGATCGTATGAGGATGAATTTTTTTTGTGGGATCATATTGTTTCATCAATCGATCAACAATGTTTTCTACCCCACGATTAGTTAAGGGATTGCCAAATTTATTTACAAATACAAAATTATGTCCCTCATTTTTAGCCATTAGGTTCACTCTTGCTTCACTTAGATACTTAATTAACCAATCTCGCGTATACTCATTAAAAGGAACATAGCGGTCTTTGCCACCTTTTCCATGGATCAACAATAACATTTGACCTAAATCAAGATTAGATAATTGTAAATTAACAACCTCAAAGCATCTTAATCCTGAAGCATACATCAGCTCTAACATTGCTTTATTCCTAATTCCTAAATCATTTTTAGTATCGATACTATCTAAAAATCCCATCATTTCTTCTACAAACAGAAAATCAGGATTTCTTTTAGCTGTTTTTTGTGATTCAATTAATAAAAACGGATTATCATCAACTAATTCTTCTTTTAGTAAATAATTATAAAAACTTCTTAGGGCACTTAATTTATGATTTATAGAAGATTTAGCTAAATTTTTATCATATAATTTTGTTAAATAACCCCGTAAAAGTTGATAACTAACTTCTTGATAACTATCTATTAACTCTGATTTTAAATAGTTTTTAAAATGCTCGATTTCTCGATGATATGACTCGATTGTCTTATCAGAATAATGTCGTTGATATTGTAAAAAATCTAAAAACTGGCTAGCATATCTATCCAAGTCCGTTTTCATCAATAAACTTCTCCATCGTTGCAATCGCCCTATTAGCATAGGCTTCTTTTCTTTGCTTTTTCTTAACCTTTGTTTCAAGTTCTGGTAAGATTCCAAAATTAGCTTTCATTGGCTGGAAATCTTCTTCGCTTGCATTAGTAATATAATTTACTAGCGCTCCCATAACTGTTTCTTGTGGAAATTTCAAAGGATTTTTACCTTCTAACAATCTAGCCATATTTATTCCAGCTACCATTCCACTTTGAGCCGATTCAACATATCCTTCTACTCCGGTAATTTGTCCAGCCATAAAAACTTCCATTGATTCTTTTAATTGATATGTATTTAATAAATGTCGTGGTGAACAAATGTAACTATTACGATGCATTACACCATAGCGAACAAACTGGGCATTTTCTAAACCAGGGATCATTTGAATAATTCTTTTTTGCTCTGGCCAAGTTAAATGAGTTTGAAAACCAACAATATTATACAAACTTGCTTGAACATTATCTTGACGAAGTTGAACAACTGCATAAGGTCTTTTTCCATCTGGGGTATTTAATCCGACTGGTTTCATTGGTCCAAATAAAAGTGTTTGTTTACCGCGACGAGCCATTTCTTCAAAAGGCATACACCCTTCAAAAAACTTTTCTTCAAATTCTTTAGGTTTAACAACCTGAGCATTGATTAAATTATCATAAAAAGCATTAAATTGTTCCTCATTCATTGGACAATTAATATATTCATTATCCCCTTTATCATATCGTGATTTATAATAAGCAATATCAAAATTAATACTTTCTTTAGTTATGATCGGTGCTGCGGCATCAAAAAAATAAAAATATTCTTCACCAAGTTTTTCTTTTATCGCTAAAGCTAAAGCATCACTTGTCAAAGGACCAGAAGCAATAATAGTTGGACCCTCAGGAATAGATTTAACTTCCTCATGAATCACCTCAATTAATGGATGATTTGAAATATATTCAGTAATTGCTTTAGAAAAATTCTCACGATCAACCGCCAACGCACCACCAGCTGGAACCTGATGCTCTCTAGCATATTTAATAACAATACTATCAAGCATTTCCATTTCCTTTTTTAAAACACCAACAGCATTATTTAATCCATCAGCGCGAAGCGAATTAGAGCAAACTAATTCTGCAAAATTCCCGCTATGATGAGCAGGAGTCATTTGATTAGGTCGCATTTCATACAAACGAACCTGATATCCTCTTTTTACTAACTGATGACAAGCCTCTACACCTGCAAGACCTGCTCCAATTACATTTACAACTTTTTCCATTCTATCACCTTTATTTATTCTATCATTTCTTAAACGAAAACAAAAGCAGAACCGAAGTTCTACTTTATAATCGTCTTACACTTAGGATAATTTGAACATGCTTTAAATTCACCCCAGCGTCCTTGTTTAATTACAACTGGTGAACCACAGTTAGGACATACTTCATCTGTCATAACCGGTTCTTTCTTCTTGGAATTTTTGATATATTTACAATCTGGATAATTTGAACATGCTTCAAATCTACCAAAACGGCCATTTTTAAAAACCATCTTACCGCCACATTTTGGACATGTTTCTCCAGTATATTCTAATTTAACTGGATCTTTCTTTATATATTTACATTCCGGATAGTTTTCACAAGCCACAAATGTACCATAACGTCCTTTACGCTCTACTAGATCATGACCACACTCTGGACATTTTTCACCAGTTTTCTTAGGAGCAATGACTTCCATTTTATCATATGCTTCATCCAATAATGGCTGGAATTTATCTAAGAAAGTTCTTAGGGCGTGAGCGTATTCATCATTTCCTTCTGCAATATCATCTAGCTCGTGTTCCATTTTAGCAGTATATTCAACATTGATAATATCATTAAAATACTGTGTCAAACGATCACTCGTTAAGATTCCTGTTTCAGTTGGTTTAAATGCTTTATCAACCAATTCAACATATCCACGAGTTTGAATAGTATCTATGATCAAAGCATAAGTACTAGGACGTCCAATTCCTAATTCTTCCATTTCTCTAATCAATCTTGCTTCACTATATCTTGCAGGTGGTTTAGTAAAATGTTGTGTCTTTTCAACTTTTTTACTTTCCAGCATTTCTTTTTCATTTAGTTCTGGCAAAATTTCATTTGTTTGTTTTTCATAATCTCCATATACTCGAAGATATCCATCAAATTTGATTACTGAACCATTTGTCTTGAATTCATAACCATTATTTAATAACGTAACCGAAGTAGCATCAAATTTAGCTGGAGCCATTAATGATGCCATAGCTCGCGCATAAATAAGTGCATATAATTTATATTCTTCTGGTTTTAAATATTTTTTTACACTTTCTGGTGTTCTAAGAGCACTTGTAGGTCTAATACCTTCGTGGGCATCTTGAACATTTTCTTTTTTCTTACTAACTTTAACTTTTCCAACATACTCTTTTCCGTACTTTTCACTAATATACTCTTGAGCCGAACTTACAAACACATCTGATAATCGTGTTGAATCAGTTCTCATGTAAGTAATCAACCCGACTGTTTCGTCTTCTAGGGCAACCCCTTCATATAATTTTTGAGCAATTGACATAGTTCTTCTTGCTTTAAAACCTAATTTTGAAGAAGCTTCCTGTTGTAAAGTTGAAGTAATAAATGGTGGTTTTGATTCTCTTTTTTTAGTTGTCTTTTTAACATTAGCAACTTCGAATTCTTTATTTAATGATTCATAAATCGCATTAGCTTCATCACCATTTTTAATTTCAATTTTTTTGTTATTATATTTTGTTAATTCGCCAGAAAATTCAATTTGATTTTTTTCAAACTCAGCTTTAATTTTCCAATATTCTTCAGGAACAAAAGCTTCAATTTCCCGTTCTCTTTCAACAATTAATCTAAGAGCAACCGATTGTACTCGCCCGGCACTTTTAGACTTGATTTTCTTTTGTAATAATTTTGATAACTTAAAACCAATAATTCTATCTAATACCCGTCGTGTTTCTTGAGATTTAACTAAATTCTGATCAATTTTACGAGGATGTTTTAAGGCATCTACAACAGCATCTTTAGTAACCTCATTAAAAACCACACGATTTTCTTTATCCATATCAACATTTAACACTTGTGCTAAATGCCAAGAAATAGCTTCCCCTTCACGATCAGGGTCGGTAGCTAAATATACATCATCCGATTCTTTTACTAATTGTTTTAACTCTTTTACGACATCTTTTTTGTCTTTATTTATAACATATTTAGGTTCGAAATCATTTTCAATATCTACCCCTAAACCCTCTTTACCTGAAGTAGCCAAATCGCGTACATGACCTTTAGATGAAGTAACAACATAATCACTTCCTAAATACTTTTCAATAGTTTTTGATTTAGACGGCGATTCGACAATGACTAATTTTTTACTCATCTCATTACCTCCACGTGATTAACTCAATTATTATTTTTTTTTAAACATTTGTCAATAAAAATTTTTACAATTACCTTAGCCATCAATAATATCCGCAACATTTAAAACTAATTTAGCACCTTGCTGTATCAATGAATTACAACCAGGTGCATCATCAATCCTACTAGGTATCGCAAAAATATCTTTGCCTTGCTCTAAAGCATGTCCTACTGTAATCATCGTACCACTTTTACGATTTGCTTCAACTACTAATATCGATTCACTTAATCCAGAAATTATGCGATTGCGACGTGGAAAATTTTCCTTTCTAGGTACTAAATCACCCGGATATTCACTAACAACTAAATAATTTTTTTTTAATGTTTGATATAGTTTTAAATTAGATTTAGGATAACAATAATCAATCCCACTCCCTAATACTGCAATAGTTTGGCCCTGGTTTTCAATTACACTTTGATGAACAATCGCGTCTATCCCTAAAGCCATCCCACTTACAACAACATAGTTTTCATCACTTAATTCATTGGCAAACTTTTTAGCCATTTTAACTCCATAACTGCTTGGTCTTCGCATTCCAATAATACCAATACACTTTTTGTTTACTAATTGTAAGTTTCCATGATAGTACAATACAAATGGTGGACAGTTAATTTGTTTTAATGATTCAGGATAATCATCAGATATTAAAGTTGTATAGCGGGATTTTAATGTTTTAAATAATTGTTCTTTTAAATTCAAATCTACTTTTTCTTTTTGTTCAAGAGCTTTAAATATTTTATCAAAATCGCCTTGATACTTTAAAGAAAAATACAACAAAATTTCTTCCATAGAATTCACCTCTATATTATATATCCCGCTAAATAAAAAATTACTTTTTAATCAATTAAAAAAATGTCATTAAAGATCAAATGACATTTGTTTCGACAATACTTTAGCTACTGGAGCAAATGATTTTCGATGAATTGGACATGGCCCAAATTTTTCTAAAGCTTCTTTATGTGCTTTTGTAACGTAACCCTTATGTTTTTCAAAGCCATATTCTGGATATTGTAAAGCATGACTAACCATTAAACGATCACGAGTAACTTTGGCAAGTATACTAGCAGCAGCTATTGAAATGCTTTTAGCATCACCTTTAATAATAGCTAGATGATCTTGATAATTTATTGGCATTGCATCACTAAGCGCAAACATATTTTCCTGTTTTAACACTTCCACACACTTTTCCATTCCTTTTTTACTGGCTTGATAAACATTTAATCTATCGACATCTTCTACACTAATGATTTCAATATTATAAAATAATGCATTTTCAATAATCAAATTATATAAAAAATCTCTTTTTTTACTACTTAACTGCTTAGAATCATTTATTCGTTCATCATAATACCCTTTAGGAAAAATAACACCAGCAACAACTAATTCACCAGCCATCGGTCCCCGACCAGCTTCATCTAAACCGATTATATAATCATAACCAGCCTGATAATATTTTTCTTCATACTCATAACGTTTCATCAGGTAACTCCCAAGTTATTTTTCCTAATTCGCCATTAAAAATATCATTGAAAAAGATTTCCATAACACGATCATAATCAGTATAACCACGGATTGGTTTAATTTTACGATTTTTAGCAATATCATCATATACTTTTTCAACCCAATCACTATCAAAATCAATTTCAACATTATAGCGTTTACTAATAACATTATCGTAATTTTTTTGTAAATATTCGACTGCATAAATAAACAATTCATCTAATGGTAAAATGTCTTGTTTAATTGAACCGATTAAAGCAATATTGCGTGCTGTATCCAAATCATCAAACTTAGGCCACAATACACCCGGAGTATCAAATAATTCAAAATCTTTATCAACGCGAATAATCTGCTGGGCTTTTGTAACCCCTGGACGATTTCCAGTTACTGTGGCTTTACGTTTAGCTAAACGATTTATGAAAGTTGATTTACCAACATTAGGAATTCCTAAAACCATCGCTCTCATTGCTCGTGGTTTTAACCCTCGTTTAGCTTCTTTTTCCATTTTTTCTTTTAATATTTCTTTACATGTATTAATAACTAATTGATATTCATTAAAATTTTTCAAGTTTACACTTAACGCATACATACCTTTTGACTGATAATATTGTAACCATTTTTGAGTTAACTTTTCATCAGCCAAATCTTTTTTTGTCATAACGATTAGACGTGGCTTATTTTGACAAATATCATCAAACATAGGATTTTTTGATGACTTTGGTGCTCTAGCATCAACTAGTTCAATAATAATGTCAATTAACTTTATTTTTTCAGATATTTCCCGTCTAGCTTTGGCCATATGACCAGGAAACCATTGGATCTGTTTAGACATATTCTCACCTTCTTAATCTATAAATTTCATATTATTAAAAGGAAAAACTACCAATCCTTTTTTACCAACAATATCATCATAACTAAAATTACCTAGCGCTCTAGAATCAGTAGAATGAAGACGATTATCTCCCAAAACAAAAATTTCATCATCCTTTAAAGTTATTTCAAAATCGTTAGTAAAACGATCAGTCTGATAATTACTTTTAGCTTCTTCAATATAATTTTGATCTAAAAATGGTTCCGCATAATAAACACCATTAATATACAAACGATCTTCCCTATATGTTACTGTTTCACCAGGCAAGCCAATTATTCTTTTTACAATATCTTTATCTAGAACATCACATTCTAAAACAACAACATCAAAACGTTGGATATCTTCTTTACTTAAATACATTGCATTGACTACTGCAAAATCACCATCATTTAATGTTGGATACATACTTTGACCATCTACTCTAACAGGAATAATTACTCTAGTAAAGATTATTGTGGTCACTAATACAATTACAATAATCTGGATTAGAAATTTTATAAGCTGTTTCTTTTTTTTCATATACGAACCTCCTGATGTTAGTTCTATTATACAAAAAAACAGAAAAAAAGAAATGGGTAAGTCCCATTTCTATTTTCTAATTTCTTTAATTCTTGCAGCTTTACCTGATAAACCACGTAAGTAATGAAGTTTAGCACGACGTACTTTACCAATTTTAGCAACTTCGATATGATCAATAATTGGACTATGAATTGGGAAAGTTCTTTCTACACCTACTTGGTATGAAATTTTTCTAACAGTAAATGTTTCAGAAATACCTTTACCTTTTCTTGCAATACATACCCCTTCAAATAATTGGACTCTGAATTTGTCACCTTCCTTGATTTTAACGAATACTTTTAAAGTATCACCAGGTTTAAAATCAGGGATGTCATTTCTCATTTGTTTTTTTGTAATTTGTTCAACTAATTGTAAATTCATCTCTATTTCTCCTTATCAAAATTTTGTCTTCAGTGTTCATTCGATTAACCAGCGGAACACCTGCGTCATACGACTTGTCCATTATATACTATACTATTTTAAATTGCAATCATTTTCTTTGATTTTTTTCAACATTTCTATACTTTCCTGGTCGAATTTGTAATCTTC
This sequence comes from Erysipelatoclostridium sp. An173, assembly GCF_963931465.1. Classification (GTDB taxonomy): domain Bacteria; phylum Bacillota_I; class Bacilli_A; order Erysipelotrichales; family Coprobacillaceae; genus Thomasclavelia; species Thomasclavelia merdavium. The sequence goes on from NZ_OZ007017.1 coordinate 1,500,539, forward strand.
TAATAAATCTGGCCGCCGCAAATAGGTCTTTTTTAAAGCTTGATATTTTCGCCATTTACGAATATTTTCATGATGACCGCTCATCAACACTTCTGGAACATCATTGCCATCATAACTAGCAGGACGGGTATATTGAGGATATTCAAGAAGTCCCTGACTAAATGAATCATCCTGATGACTAGCTTGCCTTATCGCACCATCTAACAGTCTAATGACTGCATCACTAACCACCATACTACCTAGTTCACCACCTGTTAAAACATAGTCACCAATTGAAAGTTCCATATCAACATAATCACGAATTCGTTCATCAAAACCTTCATAGTGGCCACAAATAATTATTAAATGTTTCTTTTTAGATAAATCAACAGCAACCCCATGATTTAAAGTAACTCCTTGGGGTGACATTAAAATAATAAAGCTTTCATCACTAGCAATCGATTTTAAACATTCAACAATTGGTTCGCACATTAAAACCATTCCTTGACCACCACCATAAGGATAATCATCTACATGTTTATGTTTATCTTTGGAAAATTCTCTAAAATCATGAAGATTTACAGTTACTAATCCCTTTTCTAGCGAACGTTTAATAATTGAAGTTGTTAAAAAACCAGTGAACATTTCAGGAAACAGTGTTAAAATATCAATCTTCATCAATAAACCCTTTTATTAATTTAATCGTTATTACTTTATTTTCTAAATCAACTTCATGAATAAAAGCATCTACATAAGGAATTGCAATTTTTTTACCGTGATTATCAATATTTAAAATATCATGAGCAGTATTGTCATATACTGAAGTAACAATACCAATTTCTTTACCTTCTGTACTAACTGCTTTCATACCTACTAAATCACTATAAAAATATTCGTCTTCATCTAATAAACTTTGATCTTTTTCACCATAAACAAATGAACCAATATATTTTTCAATCAAGTTAATATTTTGATGATTTTCAAAAGAAACCAAATAATTACCTTTATGCATTCTTACAGTAGCGATTTTTAAAACAATCTCTTGATTTTGTGATTTTATTATTAAATCATTTCCGACTTTAAAACGTTCATCAGCAAAATCACTATTTGAGCGGATTTTCACTTCACCTTTAAGACCATGAGTCCCCACGATCTTTCCAACTTTAATTTTGTCCATATTACCTCCAAAATAAAAGATGTGCTAAGCACATCTATTTAGTCATACGATTCAAACTTAATATCTAATTTTTTGTCAGTCATTCGACCAGCTACTGACATTAACTGTCTAATTGAATTAGCCATTACTCCCTTTCGTCCGATTAATCGTGCAATATCACTTTTTGCTGAATAAACATATAATACTACAACGTCTTCATCTAACGAAGGCATCTGACGAACTTCTAAATGCTCTTTGTCATTTACTAATTCAATTGCGATATCTTTTAGAATCTTTGCATAATCCATGATTATTTACCAGATTTTGAATCAGCGAATTTTTTGATAATTCCTTCTTTAGATAATAAGTTTTTAACAGTATCAGATGGTTGTGCTCCGTTATTTAACCATTTTAATACTTCTTCTTCTTTGATTGTAACTTTTGCAGGGTTAGTGCGTGGATCATAAGTTCCTAATAATTCAATAAAACGCCCATCTCTTGGTGCTCTTGAATCAGCTGCTACAATTCTATAGAAAGGTGCTTTTTTTGCTCCCATTCTTAATAATCTTAATTTTACTGCCATTTATATTTCCTCCTATTTATTACTTTTTTAATTTGACTTAATCAATTTAGCATATAAAAAATAAGGTGTCAAGCATTTTTACTTAACACCTTTAATTTTTTATCTTTTTTTCTTTTTATGACGAATTTTTTTACGATTAGCATTACCAACATGAGGATTTTTTCTTGAACGACCAGGCATTGGCATACCAGTACTTGGATCTAAATTACCTAGTTTTTTCATCATTTTCTTAGATTCCTCAAATTGTTTTAATAAACGGTTGACTTCAGCAATATCTTTTCCGCACCCTTTAGCAATACGTTGTTTTCTTGACAATGTAATAATACTAGGATCACGACGTTCCTCTTTAGTCATTGAATAAATTATTGATTCAGTAACTTTTAAACGACGTTGTGATTCATCGTCGTCAATTTTTGGCATTTTAGGCATTCCAGGAATCATTTTCATAATTCCAGATAATGGACCTAATTTTTGAATCTGATGCATTTGAGCCAACATATCATCTAAACCAAATTGTCCAGTTTGCATCTTTCTAAATGCTTTCATCGTATCTTTTTCATCATAGACATCTTGTACTTTTTCAACTAAAGATACAACGTCTCCCATTCCTAAGATACGATCAGCCATTCGATCAGGATAGAATAAATCAATTGCATCAAGTTTTTCACCAGTACCGATGAATTTAATTGGTACATGTGTAATATGACGAATTGATAAAGCACCCCCACCACGAGAGTCACCATCTAATTTAGTTAAAACTGCCCCAGTAATTCCTAGTTGTTCATTAAATGAGCTAGCAACATTAACAATATCCTGTCCTGTCAAAGCATCAACAACTAATAATATTTCATGAGGATGAGCAATTTCTTTGATATTAGCTAACTCATGCATCAAAGGCTCATCGATATGTAAACGCCCAGCAGTATCGATAATGATTACATCATTATTATTTTCACGAGCATATCCTAAAGCTTCTTCTACAATTGATTCAGCAGATTGACTTGTTCCCTTTTCATAAACGGGAACATTTAACTGTTCACCTAAAGTCTTTAACTGATCAACGGCAGCTGGACGATAAATATCAGCAGCAACTAATAATGGTCGTTTACCATGCTTTTTAGCAATTAAATTAGCAATTTTACCAGAAGTTGTTGTTTTACCAGACCCCTGTAACCCTACCATCATAATGATAGTTGGTTTACGATCATAATTAATTTCTGAAACAGTTGTTCCAAGTAAAGTAACTAATTCATCATGAACAATTTTTACAACAACCTGTCCTGGTTTCAAAGAACCTAAAACATCTTGTCCTAAGGCCTTTTCTTTAGTAGCTGCAATGAATTCTTTAACTACTTGATAGTTAACATCAGCCTCTAATAAAGCTAAACGAATTTCGCTTAGCATATCTTCCATATTTTTTTCAGTTAAACGCCCTTGTCCAGAAAACTTCTTTATCGTTCCCTGCAGACGTTCTGATAACGAATCAAATGCCATAAATACCCCTTTCTATATCTTCCTTAGCATCTCTAAGTATTCTTCTACATCTTTATGTTCACTAGCTATATCATCTTCAATTCTTTGAATTAAGTCAAGTCTTTCTTGATGTTTTTTCATCAATTGCAGTTTTTCTTCATATTTTTCTAAACTATGAACTGCTTTTTTTAAATTATCATAGACTGCATTGCGACTAACATTTAAAATTTCAGCTATTTCTGATAGTGAATAATCATCTTGATAATAATATTCTAGATATAGCTGTTGTTTTTGTGTTAATAATTCACCATAACAATCAATCAATAGATTTACACGTTGTGTTTTTTCTAAACTAGATTCCATTTTTAAGCCTCTACTAAATTTTTACACAATCCATAAATATATTGTTCAAGATCAAATTCTTGTAAATCATCAACACTTTCACCTAAACCAATGAATTTTACTGGTATATTTAACTGATCTTTAATTGAAAGTACAATACCACCTTTAGCAGTACCATCCATTTTAGTTAAAACGATTCCGGTAACATCAGTAATCTTAGAAAACTCGATTGCTTGAGAAACACCATTTTGTCCTGTTGTTGCATCAATTACTAGTAATGTTTCTTGTGGTGCATCAGGAATTTCTCGTTTAATAATACGATTCATTTTTTCTAATTCTTTCATTAAATTAACTTTATTTTGTAACCGTCCGGCAGTATCACAGATTAAAACATCAACATTTTTTTCTTTAGCTTGTTTTAAAGCATCATAAACAACAGCTGAAGGATCGCCACCTTCTTTACCTTTAACAATATCAACACCAACCCGGTCAGCCCATACTGCTAATTGATCAATTGCCCCAGCTCTAAATGTATCACCAGCGGCAACCATAACTGACTTTCCTTCATCTTTCATGATTCGATGAGCTAGTTTTCCAATAGTTGTTGTTTTTCCAGCTCCATTTACTCCAACCATCAAAATAACTGTTAAACCTTCTTTAGCATAATTGATTTTTGTTGTCATTACACTATCATTAGCATAAATAACAAACATTTTATCAATGATAATTTCATTAATTTCTTTTGGATCAGTAATATTTTGTAATCTGACTTCGTTTTTTATTTCAGAAACGATTTTTAAAACCATTGAAACACCAACATCAGACATAATCAAAACATTTTCTAATTCTTCAAAATATTCATCATTTATTTCTCTAAAACGTGCTGCTAATTCATTAATACGATCAGATAAAGTTGTATTAGAACGATCTAAACCAGCAACATATTTTTCATTTTGTTTGGCTGATTTACCAACAAACTTTTCTTTTATTTGACTAAAAAAACCCATATTACCCTCCTTAACTTGGATCAGATAAATCAATTGCTTCTTCTAATTTTACACTTACTAATTTAGTGACCCCTTTTTGTTGCATTGTTGCACCATAAAGTAAATCGCATTCTTCCATTGTTCCTTCACGGTGTGTTACAACTATAAACTGTGTTGTTGATGAAAACTCTCTTAAATATTTAGCAAAACGCTCAACATTGGCAATATCTAAAGCTGCTTCAACCTCATCAAGAATACACATTGGAATTGGTTTAACTCGTAAAATTGCAAATAAACAAGAAATAGCTATTAAAGCTTTTTCACCACCAGAAAATAAAGAAATGTTTTGAACTGCTTTACCAGGCGGCTGTACATCAATATCAATTCCTGTTTCTAAAATATTAGTTGGATCGCTATATTTTATTTTAGCCTTACCACCACCAAATAAACTTCTAAAAACATGATTGAATTCAACGTTAATTTTCTCAAATGTTTCTGAAAAACGAGTAACCATTATTTCATCCATTTCTTTGATTGCTGCTAAAATACGATCTTGAGCTTCAAGTAAATCAATTCTTTGAGTATTCATATTTTCATAACGTTCACTAATTACTTTGTATTCCTCGATTGCATCAAGATTAACGTTTCCTAATCGTTTTATTTGTGTTCTTAAATCATAAACTTCCTCTTTAGCTTGTTCAACATTAATTTCTTCTTGATATTGTTCAACAGCATATTCATAAGTCATATGATATTCATCATTTAATCGTGTTAAATAGTTATTAAGCATTGTTTCTAATTTAGTAGCTTTAATAGTGTTTTCGTTAATTGCATTTTGAATATCTTTTTGATCTTTACGAATTGTTCTAAGCTCAACATCTAAAACTTCATTTTCATTAGCGTAAGCCATACGCATCTCACGTTTACTTTTAATTTCTTCAGTTAACATATCGCGATATTTAATCGCTTCATTTAGCTGATCAATTAATTTATTTTCGGTTTTACCGGATTTAAAATCATCTAATTCAATACTTTGTTCTGTCAATGATTCATATTCGGTTTTAGTTTTAATCAACTCTTCTTTTTTACTTTGAACTACTACTTCAAGTTTAGCATAAGCCATTTGTTTTTGAAGTAAGATATGTGAAACATCTTTAATTTCATTATCTAAAGCGTTGTGCAATTTTCGCTTTTTAACAAATTCTGTTTCTTGTTGTTCCAAGGTAATAGCTAATTGTTCTAATTCTCGTTTTTGTACTAACGAAGAACGTTGCTGATTAATACTTCCACCCGTTAAAGAACCACCTACATTTACAATATCTCCTTCAAGAGTAACAACTCGATAACGAGCAAAAACTGCTTTACTAATTGCGTTAGCTGTCTCTAAATCTTTAGCGACAATTATGTTTCCAAGCTGATTTAAGACAACATTACCAATTTTATCATCATAAGTAATGAAATCACTAGCTACTCCTAAAAAACCAGCCATTGTGTTACATACTTCTAAATGTTCTAAACGAATTTGTCGTGGTTTCATTGTTGATACTGGTAAAAATGTTGCTCTCCCTGCTTTATTATTTCTTAAAAACTTAATTGTTTCACGAGCAGTTTGATCATCGCTAGTTACAACAAATTCAATGGCCCCTCCTAAAGCTGAAGAAATAGCCAGTTCATAACCCTTTTGGGTTGTAATCAATTCACCTAAAACACCGATAATATTACGATTACTTTTCGCTAAATTTAATACTGTTTTAATACTTTGATGATAATTAGATTTATTTTCAATAGCATCTAACAGTATTTCTTTTCTTGATCTGTTTTTGTTGATTTGACTTGATAATTGATTTAATTCATTTTTTAACTCTGTTAATCTTTTGTTTCGATTTTCCTGATCACGAGTTAATTGTTTTAAATCTTGTTCCGTGCTATTTAAACGCTCAACTCGATCGTTGTATTCATTTACAATATCACTTAAAATTGCTTTCATATTAGCAATATTTTCTTGTAAATTTTCTTTGCTTGCTGATTGTAAAGCATGTTTTCTTTTTTGATCGATTTCTACTTTAGCAGTTTCTAATTTTGATACATTAGATACTGCTTCTAATAACTTACTTTGTAATGAATTTACTTCTTGATCTAATTGATACATTTTCTTTTTTATATCATCATTACTATTTTCTTTCATTAAAATGTCAGCATCTAATGAAGCCTGCTGCTCATTTAAATCCTTGATTTCTTTACTTAAAACATCAAGGCTCTTTTTAGCTTCAGTAATTTCTTTTACTAGGACATTTACCTCAACTGCTGTTAGTTTTTCTTTAAGCTCAAGATATTTTTCAGCCTTATCTTTTTGCTTTTTTAAAGGACCAACCTGTTTTTCTAATTCAGCTACAATATCTCCAATTCGCTCTAAATTTTCTTTAGTCCGCTCTAATTTACGAATTGACTCAAGCTTTCTTTTTTTATATTTAGAAACTCCAGCAGCATCTTCAAAAATTCCACGTCTTTCCTCTGGCTTATTATCCGCAAAAGAAGAAATATTCCCTTGTGAAATAATTGAAAGTGAATCCTTACCTAACCCTGTATCCATAATCAAATCAACAATATCTTTTAAACGACACTGTTGCTTGTTGATTAAATATTCCGCTTCATTATTTTGTCGATAAAGTCGTCGTGTAATTTCTACTTCATTGTAGTCATATTTCATAAATCTATCACTATTATCAAATACTAATGTTACTTCGGCAAGATTTTGAGCCCGGCGATCTTCACTTCCAGCAAAAATTACATCGCTCATATTAGCACCTCGCAATGATTTTACCGATTGCTCACCTAAAACCCAGCGTACTGCATCAGAAATATTTGATTTTCCACAACCATTAGGTCCAACTATTCCAGTTATCCCTGGTTGAAATTCAATATCAACTTTATCAGCAAATGATTTAAAACCGTGTATTTCGATTCTTTTTAAATACATTTATACCCTCTTTTCACTATCTTAAAATCACCTTACCATCTTCAAAAGCATCAACAATTGCTAATGATTCTACTTGATATCCTTTTTCTTCAATTAATTTACGTCCATCTTGGAACCCTTTTTCAATTACTATTCCAACTCCAGCTACACTTGCACCAGCTTGATTAATAATATCAATCAAACCTAATACTGCTTGTCCATTAGCCAAAAAGTCATCAATAATTAAAATATGATCATCTTTATCTAAATATTTTTTACTTACAATTGCATCATAATCAATTCCTTTTGTAAATGAATGTACTTTAGATGTATATAAATGAGTACTTGTTGTTTTAGCTGTTCCCTTTTTAGCAAACACAACAGGTACATCATCAAATTCAAAAGCTGTTGCTAGAGCAATACCAATTCCTGATGCTTCAATTGTAAGAATCTTATTGATCTTAACATCTTTAAATCTTTCTTTAAATTCTTTTGCTATTTGACGATATAGTGTACAGTCAATCTGATGATTCAAAAAGCTGTCTACACGCAAAATATCTGGCATAATAACAATTCCGTCTTTTAAAATTCTTTCTTTTAATAATTCCATTACTAGTCCTTTCTATTTAAAGATAACTTATCCTTTAAATCAATAAATTTTCGTTCACTTGGTAATCTTACAATAAATGTAGAACCAACGTCCACTTGAGATATTACATCAATATTACCATGATGTAAATCAATAATTGATTTAACTATTGATAATCCCAAACCATTTCCTTCAACAGAGCGTGCTTTTTCCTCACGGTAGAACCGCTCAAAAATATGTGAAATAACTTCTTTAGACATTCCATGACCGGTATCTTCAATCGATACTTCAACATCACGAGCAGCCTTTTTTACACTGACAGTAACTAAACCACCATTATCAGTATATTTGATAGCATTTGAAATTAAATTGATCCATACTTGTTCTAATCGCTGTTCATCACCATAAATCATGATATCCTTACGAGGCTGCTCAAATTGAATCTCAATATCCTTTAAAATTGCTTGATTTTCTTGAGTAGAAATAACACGATCTAACTGTTCGACAATAGAATATGTGGTAAACTCCAATTCAACATCTTCACGCTCTAACAAAGTTAACTGCAACATATTTTTAGATAACGTTGATAAACGCTTTGATTGAAACAAAATAATGTCAGCATATTTTTGTCGTTGTTCCTTTGGTAAATCCTCTTCTTTTAATATATTAGCAAATCCCTGGATAGCCGTTAATGGTGTTTGAAACTCATGAGATATATCCGAAATAAATTTCTGACGAATTTCTTCTTGTTTAGCAAGCTGTTGGGCCATCTGGTTAAATCCCTGATTTAATTGCGATATTTCATCATCACCAACGTAATTAACGCGAACACTATAATTACCTTTTGATAATTCTTTAGTTGCTTTTGTTAGTCGCGTAATTGGCTTAACAATGATATCAGCTATCGCTAAAAACACCAGGTTTCCTGATAAAAATACACAACCAAGAATTAACACTGCTGAATTAGCAAAAATTCTTTTTTCATAACTAGTATCTTTTTGGATATATACATAAGCATTGCTATCACCAATTTCAATTAAACTGCCATAAGTTTGATAATTGTTTTCTTCACCATAAACACCATTTTTATTTTCATCAAAATAGTATGACTGCATCTGCTTTTCATCAGGAGCATGCATAGTCGTCTTACCAAAAGTCAAATAACCAATTTCTGGTGAAAAAATAGTGGTATTAACTTGCGTGCTGTTTGAATATTTACTTAATACATCATTTAATTTAGTTCTATCTGTGCTATTTATCACACTAGCAATAAAATCACTGGTTGCTGATAATTCAGTTTGCGCCATATCATCAATCTGGTCATAATTGCTTTTTAAAGCAATAATCCCTGAAACCGAAAAACTAAAAATAATCGTAATTAAAAAACCACAGATTAGTTTTCCATAAATTGATTTCATCATTCTACTTCGACCTTATAACCTAACCCTCGTACCGTTACTACTTTAAAGCCTGGTAAATGCCCCAAATTTTCACGGATTCTTTTAATATGAACATCGACTGTTCGATCAAAGCCATCATAATCCATTCCCCAGATTTTTTCAATTAACTGTTCCCTACTAAATATCTGATCAGGATGTTTAGCAAGTTCAAAAACTAATTCAAATTGTTTTAATGGTAAATGAATCGTTTCATCATGATAACGAATCTCATACTTATCACCATCAAATTCAACATCATTTAACTTAACAATATTAGAAGTATTTACGCTATAACGTTTTAATACAGCTCGAACTCGTGCCATTAATTCAGTTGGATCGAATGGTTTAACAACATAATCATCAGCCCCTACTGAAAAACCACGCAGCTTATCTTTACTTTCACCTTTAGCTGTTAACATGATTACTGGAATATCCTTAAACTCTTTTAAGTTTTCAACCAATTCAAAACCATCCATTACAGGCATCATTACATCAATGATCCCTAAATCAATATATTCATTTTCAAATATTTCCAATGCTTCTTCGCCATCTCCAGCTTCTAAAACTTCAAAGCCTTCTTTATTTAAATAAAATTTAATTAATTCACGAATGTCTTTTTCATCGTCTACTACTAAAACTCTTGCTTTCAATCTTAACACCTCAATTCATTGTAAGATTATATCATATTTTATTACCTAAACAAATAATCATTTAAAGTTATTTGTTATTTCTAAACCCTAATTTCAAATAATGTATCGATAAATTATAATTGTTTATAAAAATCATTAGTAAACTTTCTTTAAATTAATAATTATGTTATTAAACTTTTAAATGAAAACAACCGTTTTAGTTTTATTAACAAACTAAAATCATATTATTTATCATTTTTGTTTGTTATAATATAACTAGTTATACAAAGGAGTTTTAAAGTGAAAGCAACAATATATTTGAAAGTTTATGAAAACTTTGATATCGATGGTAAAATCATTTATAAAGAGTTAACTAAGGGAGTTAACCAGTATTATTGTAATACTGGTTATAATTTAACGTGTGAAAATGGTAAGATTATAAAAATTCAAGAAGTAAGTAACAATATTAAATATGTTTCAATTGAACACGAGCAAAATCTAACAATATATTTTAAAGGTATATTAAATGTGCCTTTAAAAACCAGTCAAACTAAAACTAAAAATTATCTAGAAGCTAATATTGAATCAGCTATTATTCCCTTATTAACTAATCTATCAAAAAATGATTATGAAATATTTTTATCTTTACCAGATGATTTTAGAGCTGTTGGCTTTATCAAAAAAGAAAATTACTATTATCGATATTTGACAAAGACTTTTGACATTGCTTTGATTATTTATCATAAAGATGTAGCTTATCAATACTCATTAGACTCTATAAACATCATTGCTCATAATTATCATCCGATCGAAAAAATCAAACAAATGGCAGAAATTGCCAATGATATTTATAACAAATACACCAAATTATTTTCACCATGTGCTTTTGATCATGTCAATATCGTTTTAAACCCACGTTTTGATAACGGCGCATACGTTCGTGATAATCTGGTTTGCTTAGTTGATCAAATTGAAGGATTGGATCAGCAAACATTTTTGCATTTAGCCCATGAAATTTCTCATTTGTGGTGGCAAAATTCTGATTTATTGTTTAATAGTCTTTGGATTGATGAAACATTTGCCCAATATAGTGCCTTATTATTAGTAAAAGAAAAATTTGGATCATCAGTTTATCAACAAATAATTGATCAATTCCAAGCTAAGAGTGCTACAATGGCTTCTCTAGCAAGTATTCAATCTAATATAACTGACCGTTTTGCAATTCATTACTATAAGGGTCCTTGTTTATTTGATGAACTAGCAAAAACTATTGGTGAGTGTCAAATGATCGAATTAATGAAAAAATGTTATCAAGAAAAAATCAGTACTAGTGAACAGTTTTTAAAACTTTGTCCTGAATTTAAAAAATTATATTATCGCTAAAAAGCAGTTTAATGACTACTCATCAAACTGCTTTTATATTTAGCTTGCAGGATCAACTGGAATTAATCCAACTGACTCAATGATCTTGCGACCATCTTCACTATAAATATATTTAAATAAATTTTGTACTTGTTCACTTTGCTCTTCGATAGTTCCTTTTGTTGCCATTACAAATGGTCTTTGTAATGAGTAGCTTCCATCTATGATAGCTTCATCTGTTGCATAAACACCATCGATTGCTAAAGTCTTGATAGAATCATCTACTACATCTAAAGAAACATAACCAATTGCTCCAGGAATAGATCTAACTTTAGCTACAATTGGTCCTGACTCGTTTACTTCATTTGCATACTCACATTTTTCTTCAAGTCCTAATATTTCTTCAAAAGCACTACGTGTTCCCGAACCAGCTTCACGACCAATGACAACAATTGGTAAATCATCACCACCAACTTCTTTCCAGTTTCTAATCTTACCAGTATAAATATCAATTAATTGTTCTTTTGTAAGATTATCTGTCTTATTATCAGTATCAGTTACAATTGCAATCGCATCAATAGCAACAACATTTGAAACTAGACCTTGTTCTAATTCACTTTCTTTTAATTCACGAGATGAATTACCAATATTACTTTTCCCATTGATTACAGCTTCAATACCAGCACTTGAACCAGTAAACTGGGGTTCTAAACTTAACTCTGGATAATCATAAACAACACCATCTTTAATAGCATTTACCATTTTTTCCATTGAAGTTGAACCATTTAAACTGATTTTTTGTGTTTCGACATCAGCAGAAGCTGATAATCCAATCATTGCAAAGCAAACTGCTAATACAACAATTACTATTCCAAATTTTTTCATCTATGTATGTCCATCCTTATAAAAATTAATTTTACAAGTCATAGTTTATCAATTTTAACTATAAATTTCATTAATTTTTACCTTGATTTTTGTTAAGATTAAGTTAAAGGTGGGAAATATAACAAAAAACTGGTGCAATCACCAGTTTATTTAAATTCAATTTTAGTAATAACTTCACTTTCATCTTTACTATTTACATATTCAATAGTTACCGTATCACCAGCTTTAGCTAATGGAAGACGATTTGAAAGACTAATATCACTAATAAATATTGTATCATTACCATCTAAGGTGAAATAATACGTACTATTGCCATCAACTACTGCTTCACTAATAGCACTAATTGTTCCCGTCAACTCAGTTGATTGATATTCATTTGAATCAGTTGTTTTACCATTAGCCTCTAACAATGCATAATAAGCTTGTTCAGCTTCAACAACACTATCGCCAGTTGCTACAATTTGATAGTTTTCAACACTTACAAATGCATATTTTTTTACCAGGTTAGCATCATCTTTTAAAGACAAGAAGTAAGTTGGCTGGCCTCCTGCATTTATCAAAATCGGGAAAGTAGCTTTATATTTTAAATTTTGTACTTGCCCTTCTGCTGATGACATAGCCGAATATTCTTCAGCACCAGGGATATCATAAAATTTTCCTTCTTTTGTTCGCAAGTTAATCATTGCAAACCCAACATTTGATGCATCATTAGATACAGAAGTTAATCCAGTATATAAATATACATCATCATTTAAAGCTACGTAATTATAACCAGATGTTGGCTGTAATACGCCTTTTTGTGAAAATATTGTATTAAAAAAACCATTTGTATACTTTCCATAATTTTCTAATTGAGAAATTATTAATTCTGAAGGATAAACACGGTCGACCCATTCAGGAACATCTTTTATATCATAATATTGATGATCACCATTTATAGCATTCACTAATACTGCACCAGTAATATCTTTCCCACCAAATAATCCGATATCATAATTATAGACTGGCGCTATCCAATATGGGATTCCTTTATCATTAATTTCAAAAGCTAAACTATCAAACATAAATGTTGGATAATTAGCTCTTAAATGACGTTGAATTTTACGTCCAAAATGTTCTGACTTAGAATATTTCATCCCTTCATCTAGTTTAACTACCTCAGATTCTTGAGTTACCATATTAACTCTAATATATGCTGGTAACCCATCACTACGGTTTGTAAACCATTTAATAATATTGCTGTACTCTAAAGGTGTTACCCGATATGGGGTATCTTGATAATTTATTTGTTCATAAGATTCATCAACTTCAAACTGTGATACATAATCAACCATCTCACCCATTTTTCGATCTCCAAGCTTAATAGCACTTTCACGATCAACAACTGGAATCGATTGATAAGAAATTGTTTTATTATCTTCATAAAAATCAGCATTTTCATCTAACTTTAATTGTTGTTGATATTTTTTAGCATTAAAAATAGGTGAACTGATTAAAGTACCAACTCCTAAATACACAATTAAAATTGGAATAATTGCTATCAGTACTTTTGATAATTTATCAATATAACCTTTAAATAAACGATAAAGCAAAACAAATAGAAAAAGCAAAAAGCAAAAAAAGCCAACAAACTGCGGTGAACGTAAATTAATTGGTAATAGTAACAAATACTCTAAAAAAATACCAATTACTAAAGTAATTATTAATGCTTTCAACAAAGCAAATTTTTTAGGTTGTTTTACAACCTGACTTCTAAAATGAAAATTTTCAACAAAGTTTGAAAATAAATCTTTTATTTTATTCATTGATTAACTCCTTTAAATCCCTTAACAAGTCATCTAACTGTTCAATATTTTGTAATTTAGCACCACTTGCTAATAAATGACCACCACCGTTATATTTTTCAGCTACTTTATTAACTGGATATTTGCGCGAACGTAAACTAACACGCCAATTTTGATCAGCAGTATTTTCAGTAATTGCCATCCAGATATAATATTCTTCAATTCCAGATAACATATTTACATAATCCGAACCGCGTTCACGACTAATTTCTAACATTTTTAAATCTTCATTAGTTAAAATATAATATGCAATATTACCATCAACATGATAATTATTTAAAATAAATTTATTAACATTTAAATCTTTTGCCTTTTTTAAATACATTCGATCATACAAAGATACAATATCAATACCAGTTTCAATTAAAGCACTTGCTGCCTTGAAGGTTCTTTTATCAGTACTTCGATATAAAAAGCGAGCTGTATCACCAATAATACCTAAATATAAAGCTCCTGATCCAGCTTTTGAAATCTGTAACTTTGTATTTTGATACAGATCCACTACTAGCTGACTTGCAGAACTAGCTGTACTATCTTCAAAGTTAATTTGTCCATAACTATCTACAACTATATGATGATCTATTTTAATTATTTCTTTACACAATTTATAATTTTGATCATCTATTCTTTCTTGATTAGCAGTATCTAAAACAATACCAAGGACATCCTTACTATAATTAACATCTCGATAATCTACTAAAACATCATATTTTGCTACTAATTCAGAACTAAACTCACCACAGACATAGACATTTTTATTAGGATATGTTGTCTTGATTAAATCATACATTCCAAACTGGCTTCCAAAAGCATCAAAATCCGGATTTATATGACGATAGATTGCAATATCATCATATTCTTCTATTTTTTTAACAATTTTATCATACATTTTCTATTCCTCTTTTCATAAAAAGACTATATCATATTTAACTAACTTTATAAACAAAAAAACTCTGATTATTAATCAGAGTTCTATAAACCTAAAATTCTAACAGTATCTCGAGCAATCATTACTTCTTCGTTAGTTGGAATTACCATAACTTCAACTTGAGAATATTTTGAAGAAATAACTCTATTTTCTTTTGATCTTTGATTATTTCTTTCTTCATCTAGATGAACACCTAAAGCACGAGAACAATCATCAATGATCAATCTTCTTAAATATGCAGCATTTTCACCAACACCTGCTGTAAAGGCAATTACATCAACACCACCAAGTTCAACAAAATAGCTTCCAATATACTTAGAAACAATTCTTGCATATAAAAGACTTGTCAATAAAGCTCTATCATCACCTTTTTTAAATAAAGCATTTTCAATATCTCTTGAATCTGATGAAATTCCTGACACACCAAGCATACCTGATTTTTTATTATATATCTCTAATACTTCATCAGCAGTTTTATTTAATTTTTTACACAAATATGGCATAACTGAAGGATCTACGTCACCTGTACGAGTACCCATCATTACTCCTGCTAATGGTGTAAATCCCATTGATGTATCAATACATACACCATCTTCAACAGCTGAAATACTTGCACCATTTCCTAAATGACAAACAATAATTCTTGAATGTTTTGGATTTCCTAGCATTTCAATTACTGTTTGTGATACATATTTATGACTAGTTCCATGGGCACCATATTTACGCACTTTTAAATCAGTATAATATTCATATGGTAATGGATATAAATAGCGTTCTTGATCTAAAGTTTGATGGAAAGCTGTATCAAAAACAAAAACATGTTCAACATCTGGTAAAGCTTTTTTAAAAGCATTATATCCAATGATGTGAGCTGGATTATGTAATGGAGCTAACTCAGATAATTCTTCTACTTTAGCAACAACATCCTCATCAACTTTTATTGAATCATTAAAATATTCGCCACCATGAACAATTCGGTGACCACAAGCATCAATATCACTTAATTTTTCAACTACTTTACAATCTACTAAAGCATCTAGTAATAGTTGCACAGCAACACTATGATCTTTAATTGGGCATTCTTTTTGATATTCTTGCCCATTATATTTCATTTCAAAATTTCCTTTTTCTTGTCCAATTCTTTCTACTATTCCTGAAGTAATTACTTCTTCACTAGGCATATTGATCAACTGGAATTTTAATGATGAACTCCCAGCGTTTACTGCCATTACTTTTACCATTAATTTTTCCTCCTCGTATATACATATCACTATTATTTTACATAAATTTTTATGTAAACTCAATATATTTTGAAAGCACTTCCATTTTTTTGCGATAAATACAAGAAAAATTAATGTAATAAATATTTCTATATAATAATATAACTAAACAAAAAAGTAGAAAACCCTAGAAAATTTTCCAGGGCTTTCTATAAGTACTTGGATTATTTTGATTGATTAAAATTAGATGAACTCATTTGCTTTTGGCCCATTTCTACTAATCTTTTAGTGATTTCGCCACCAACAGAACCATTAGCACGAGCAGTTGTATCAGGACCTAAATTAACGCCAAATTCATTTGCAATTTCATATTTCATTTGATCAATTGCATTTTGTGCTCCAGGAACAACTAATTTGTTTTTACTAGAGTAACTTTGTGACATTCCTTTCACCTCCTGACACTTATATTTTGTGTCAGTTTTTTTTAAATATACAACAAATATCTTTTTTTATTTAATAATAATTATAAAAATAAAAACCCTAGAAACACTCTAGGGTTAATATACTTATTTAGAACGATTATATCCATTTGATGAACTCATTTGTTTTTGGCCCATTTCCACTAATCTTTTAGTGATTTCGCCTCCGACAGAACCGTTAGCGCGAGCAGTTGTATCAGGACCTAAATTAACACCAAATTCATTTGCAATTTCATATTTCATTTGATCAATTGCATTTTGTGCTCCAGGAACAACTAATTTATTTTTACTTGAATAATTTTGTGACATGTATTTCACCTCCTGACAACTATATCTTGTGTCAAAAGTTAAAAAACATACCTGATTTTTTCAATTTTATTTTATTATTTAAAAAATATCATCATTCTTTTTATAATTATCATCAATTATAATTTCTTCAACTGTATCTACACATTCATTTACTAATGTTTCAAAATCAAATTCAGCTTCAAAAGCTTCTGCTTTATAAGATTTTGGTTTAGTAGCTGGTGCTTTAGGTGTAAAGATCGTACAACAATCTTCGTGAGGTCGAATTGAAATTTCATAAGTATCAATTTTAGTTGCAATATCAATAATTTCTAGTTTATCCAAACATAAAACTGGTCTTAAAACTGGTAATTTAACAACTTCATTGATTACTTGCATACTATTTAAAGTTTGTGACGCTACCTGTCCAATACTTTCACCATTAACTAAAGCTAAACAATGATTTTTTAAAGCTATTTTTTCACTAATTCGATACATCATTCTACGCATAACAGTCATTGCATAACTTTCATCACAATGATCATATACAGCTAATTGTAATTTTGTAAAATTTACAATATGAACTTTAATTTTACCATGGGTAAAATGTCTTAACTTATCAACTAAATCTAATACCTTTTCTCTAGCTAGTTCATTTGTATATGGCGGTGCTGCAAAGTGAACACATTCAATATCAACACCTCGTTTTAATGTCAAATAACCAGCTACTGGTGAATCAATTCCTCCTGACATCATTAAAAGAGCTTTTCCACCAACGCCAACAGGATAACCCCCAGCTCCTTTTATAATATTATCCATTACATAAATCGCATCATGACGAATTTCAACAGTAACTAAAATATCAGGATGATGAACATCAACCTTTAATTCTTTACTTGTATGATGGAAAACATAAGTAGCTATTTCACGATTAATATCTTGTGATTTACCAGGAAAATTTTTATCAGCTCGTTTGGTATTAATTTTAAATGTTTTACCACTATTATTTTCAATAATCTGTAATACAGCTTTTTTAGCTAATTCCAATTCTTTTTCCATTTTATAAGCAACTGAAAAAGAATAAATACCAAAAACTGTTTTAAGTTTAGCACAAACAGCATCGTGATTAGCACCATTTAAAATAATATACATTCGATCATGTTGTAAATCATATGTTAATTGTTTAAATTCCGCTAAAATTTCTTTAGTATTTTTTAAAAGACGATTAGTAAATAATTTTCGATTTTTACCTTTTGTTGTTAGTTCTCCAAAACGAACTAAAATATAATTTGCTTCCATATATTACCTCTGTTTCTTCAATCTAGCCATACTATCTTGTAAATAATAACAAAATTTATCAATATCTTCTTTACTAGTATGTTCACTAAAACTAATTCTAAGCGCACTTGAACTAATGGCTTCATCTAAATTTAATTGTTTCATTATTCTTGAAATATTACTTGTTTTAGAAGAACATGCACTTCGAGTTGATAGATATATTTCTTTAGTTTCTAAATCATGTAAAATGACTTCTGGCTTATAGCCAAGACACGAAAAATTAATTATAGTATCAATACATACTTTTTCATCACTATTTATTACAACACCGTCAATTTCTTTTAAACATTGACGACAATATTGATTTATTTTTTTTATATGTGCACTTTTTTTATCAAAATTTTCTAAAGCTAATCGCAGTGTTTTTGCAAATACAATATTTGTACATGCATTAGAAGTTCCACCTCGTAATCCAAATTCTTGTTGTCCACCACTAATTAAAGGAACAATTGTTGTTGAACGACGTTTAAACAATAATCCACTACCCTTTAAACCATAAATCTTATGAGCTGAAAAAGAAGCTAAATCAACATCATTCAAATCAATTGGCAGTTTACCTAAGGCTTGGACCATATCAAAATGTAGTTTAACCCGATCGTGTTTTTTTACAATTTTCTTTATTTTTTCAATTGGATTTATAACCCCAATTTCATTATTAACATACATGATCGATACTAAAATAGTATCATCGCGAATACTATTTTCTAACTGTTCTAAAGAAATACAACCACGATTATCAACTGGCAAATAAGTTACTTCAAAGCCAAAAACTTCTTCTAACTCTTTACAAGTCTCGTATACTGAAGAATGTTCGATTGCGGTCGTTATAATATGTTTACCGCGATTTTGATATTGAAAAGCCACACCTTTAATAGCCATGTTATTAGCTTCACTACCACAACTAGTAAAAATAACTTCATCTTCTTTAACATTTAAATAATCACTAATTAATTTACGTGAATGTTCCATTAAACGATTTACTTCGATTCCTTTATCATACATAGAATCAGCATTATAAAAATATTTAGATAATAAATTATGATAAGTATTTAAAACATCTTGATTTAAAGGTGTTGTTGCCACATAGTCTAAATATATCATTTTTACCCCCTATTTTATTATATGCAATTAAAACACAAAGTCATGACTTTTGTCTATAACTTTGTGTCGTTTTTATTAATTAACATCTCATAAGAACCTGGTTTGATTTTTTCAATTATATCTACGGCTGTAGTCAAAGCTTTAGTATACTCACCATTTCGATATAATAATTCTGCTTTAGTTAATTCTGTATTTACTTCTAAAAATGATGTTCGATAACGATTGCCATAAATAATGGCATCTTCAACCATCTCTGCTGTAACAATCAAATTATGAACATTATCATATAATTTATAGATAACATCTCTAGCCGCGTCTACTTGAACAGATAGACGATTTAAATCAATTGGACGATGGCGAATGAACTTTAAGATTTCATCAGCTTTTTGATAAGAGTCATTAATATAATCTTTATATGATTCATTAATCATTGGTAAATGATTATTTTTTATTTCTGATTTAATTTCCAATAAAACAATATTAATATTTTCTAATTCATCTAAAGCTCTTTTTTCTTCTAAACGTAATGAATTTTCTAATTCAATATATTTATTTAATTCATCATCAAATGGTTTACAACGTTCAATTAGTTTTTCAAAGCTTTCAATCATAGCACTATATGAAAAATCATTACTTTCAATAACTGTAGTTATTTTTTCTAAATCATCTAAAATTTCTTTGAAATTTTCATAATCTTCTTTTACAGTAATTTGATAATCTGTCAATAAGTAATTTTCTTGTAATTCTTCAAATGAATTAATAGTCTTTTGTAATCCTTCATCTAGATGACCAATATGCTTATAGCAATTATTACGAGCTTCTTCATATAAATTATAAGCATTTTCTTCTTTTTCAAAATCAGCTGCTAAACTATTTATATCATCAGTCATTGTTTCAATAGCACTACCAACATTTTCTAGATCCAAATGTTTAATCGCTTGAATTGTTTTTTCTAAATCGGTATGAATTATATTATAACGTACAGTTGTATCTAATTTTTCAACTGAAAAATTTCTTTCTCGCATCTCTTTGATCGTTTTATTTAATTCATCTAAACGTTTAGGAATATATTTACGAACTATTGAAATATAAGTAGGCAAATCTCTAATATACGTATTTAACAAATCAATATCTTTATCAATTTTATTTGTTGATACTTTAGCATCATCAAAACGTTGTGTATTCATTAACGTTTCTAATTCTACAAAACGTTGATCGATATCTTCGATCATTGCTGGTACTGCTGGAACAAAATCCTCAATTTTAAATCTAACAGCAGCATAGTCGTCAGTTGTTTTACGATATTTTTCTTTTACTTTAATTATTGCCACTCTTTGAACGTTTTCAATTTCCGTAATCACTTCAATTTCTTTCAAAAGATTTTGAGAACGTTTTTCATAGTCAACGATTAACTCTTTTAATTTATTTATATCTTTACGAATTCCTCTTATTTTACGATAAAATAACCGTTCATCAATATCATTCATTAATGGTGCTATTTCATTGCCTTGTAATTCAAGCAATTCATTAAATTCAAGTTCAAATTCTTCATACTTTTCCATTACATCAGGCATATTTTTACCAATTGATTTAATACGCCCTAAACGATATTGAATCGGTAAAGTTTTAATAGCATTCATATCATTTTCTAAATCAACTATTTCTTTGCGATATGACTTTAATTTAACGATCCAATAAACTAGTAAAACCAGAATAATCACTAGTAAACTTACCCCAACAATAATAATATTTTGGGCCCCAAATTGTTCAATTATATTATCTAAAAAGTCCATTATACATCCCTCTTTTTTATTCTTACTAATAAAGTATACCATAACTGCTATATGTTGTCTAAGTAATATCTTAACTGATTTTAAATTTTCTTTACAAGATTTAATAATTTTGTCATATTATAAATATAGATATATTAAATGGAGGATAAAATGAATAAAAAAATATTAACGCCGCTTCGTTCTTATAGTAATGAGCGAGTATATTATATTTACAAAGAATATTTACACATGTTTAAAAAACATAATTTTGATGTTATCGCTATTGGTAATATTAGTGATGAAACACTAGATTTTTTGTGTTCTTGTTGTGATGGACTGTTATTAAGCGGTGGCAAGGATCTTGATCCCACATTATATAATCAGTCATTAAACCCTAAAACAAAGAAAGAAGTTTTAGAATTAGAACAGTTAGAAATGCGATTAATAAAAAAGTTTGCCAAATCAGGCAAACCAATTATCGGTATCTGTCGTGGTCTTCAAAGTATAAATGTTGCTTTTGGTGGTACTTTGATTCAAGATATACTAGAAACCAAAAAATATGATAATCATTTACAAGAACAATTTCCTGGTTATCATCATTTAGTAATAACTAAAGAAAATACTTTAGTAAATAAATATCTTGGCTCTAGTTTTATGACTAATTCCTTTCACCATCAAGCTATCGATCAAGTTGCACCAGGATTCACTATTTCTGCTTATAGTAAAGATGGTATCATTGAAGCAATTGAAAAAGATAATATTATTGCCTTGCAATGGCATCCTGAAAAGATTAATGATGAAATACAAGATCAAATCATGCTTCTTTTTAAAAGTTTATTTGATTAGTTAACTATCTGACTATCTTTTTTATTAGCGACAAACATTGCAATTACCATTAATACCATCGCTAAAAAACGGTTTAAATCGAATGATTCTTGTAATAATAAAGATCCTATATATGTAAAAACTGGATTTAGTCCTAACAAAAAACTTGTTTTAACACTACCAATTTTTAAAACAGCCTGAAAATAAATAATTTGTATAATAGCAAAACCAATTCCTGAAAATAAAATAAACAATAACCATAAAGATAATGGAATCATATTTAATTGGCTATTATTGTCTATAAAAATATTTAAAATTGTCAATTCAATAAATGCATATAATAAATATTGAAAAGTAAACGGTAAGTTATCATCCTTTTGTAAATGATGTTGCATTATTAAATTACCAAAACTATAAAAAATTATTCCACCAATCATCAAAAGATGACCTAGCGACAATTTTGAAAGATCAAAATTAATCGACATAAAAAAAGCAACACAAGCAATTATAACCGCAATGATTTGATTTTTAGAAATGTGCTGATGATAAAAAAGCCATGCCAACAAAACTGTTACTAGTGGTGCTAATGAATTAATAATCGCATTAGAACTGCCAGATATTAAATTAATTCCTGCAAAAGTTAAAATAAAATTTAATGTAATTGAAAATAGCGAAACAACTATTCCTATTTTAAAGGGATAGTTGTTTAATGCTATTTTTTTATATCTCATAATTAAATATACCGCTATTAATGAAAGCAATACTTTCAAATCAGCTAAAAAAAGCGAAGAAGTATGCTCAAGCATATATCTCATTACTAATACATTACTTCCCCATAAAAAACTGGCAAATATTAACCATCCATATAACATATCTATCACCATTATGTATTATTACCAGTTATTTTCTATTTAAAAAAGATATTTAACTATCAACAATAGTCAAATATCTAATGCTTAACTAAATTCATCTATAATTTTTTGTTTATCTGTTTTAAGCTGTTCTATCAAATCATCGATAGAAGGAAACTTTTGTTCCTTACGGATCCGTTTTAAAAAGATTACTTTTGCCATTTTACCATAAACATCCTGATCAAAATCAAAAATATTAACTTCTAATGATATTTGTTTTAATGCTGTAAAGGTTGGATTATAGCCAAGATTAGCCATACCTAAATATTCTTTGCCATCAATAATTACTTTTGAAGCATATACCCCACCTTTAGGTAAGACATAATTATTAGCATCAACATTAATAGTAGGAAAGCCAATTTTATGACCATTTTTTCGACCGTGGATTATTAATCCTGAAACCTGATAAGGGCGATTTAATAATCTGGTCGCTAACTCTACTTCACCTTGCGATAAAATTTCTCGCAAAAAAGATGAAGATATTTTATGATGTTCATATTCTAACTTGTCAATAACACTGACTTCATAATTATTTTCTTTATATTTAATTAAAAAATTACAATCTCCTTTACCTTGATTACCAAAATGAAAATCAAAACCACATACAACATGTTTTATTTTAGTTTTAATTAGATATTCATCAATAAACTTATCGGGTTCCATACTAGCAAGTTTATTACTAAAAGATAAAACAAATAAATAATCAAAATCATACTTTTTCATAAAATCAATTTTATCTTCTAAACTCATCAACTGTTTAAAATGCTGATTAGATAAATAAGCTTTAGGCTGGACATCAAAAGTTAATAATCCTTTTTTTAAACCAGTTTTATTGCAGATAGAAATCACTTTTTCAACCAGTTTTAAATGCCCTAAATGCATTCCATCAAAAAAGCCTAAAGCTACACAACTATCTTCTAAATCAAATTCTGATTGTTTATTTAAATAAATAACTTCCATTACCACAAACCTCTAATATTTTTTAGATACCCATTACCGTCTGGTCCATAAATAGCTAAAACTTTATTATTTTGATTATAAATAGCTACTTGATGATTAATCTTAGATTTAATCTTTTTACCATGATATATTATATTTTCATCATCAACAACTAATTTAGGATAATTGCTTAATGCTTCTTCCATTGAAAGCATTTCAAACTCGCCATTTTCAATTTCTTCTAAACTATAACTATCGCTCAATGAAAAATCACCTGATTTACTTCTAATTAAACTATACATATGCCCTGGATAATCAAGTTTTTTAGCAATATCAAAACATAATGAACGAATATATGTTCCTTTTGAACAGCCAACTTTAAACTTAACTAAATTATCGACTATCGAAATTAATTCAATGTAATCAATAGTTATAACTCGTTTAGGAATTTCAACCGTTTCATTATTACGAGCATATTCATATAGTTTCTTTCCTTTTACTTTAATTGCTGAATGCATTGGCGGAATTTGTTCTTGCTCTCCGACAAAGCTATTTAAGCAAGCTAGTATTTTTTTATCACTAATTGGTACATATTCTTTAGTTGCTGTAACTTGTCCACTAGCATCATAAGTATCAGTAGCGGTTCCTAAACTTAACGTCGCTATGTATTCTTTATTATCTGCTGTTAAAAACTGTAATAGCTTAGTTGCTTTATTAACAGCAACAACTAAGACTCCTGTTGCATCAGGGTCAAGAGTTCCACAATGACCAACTTTTTTTGTTTTAAAAATTTTTCTAATACGATTTACCACATCGTGGCTTGTCATTCCTGCTGGTTTATTTACTATAATTACTCCATCCATTTTATCACCTTCATCATTTTACCTATCTTTTATCTAAATTGCAAATTATTTATACAAAAGTATTATACGTCAGATTTAACTAAAATATCTTTACTAAATTAAATTTTTTTTATAGAATAAACAAGGTGATAAAAAATGACAATGAAAAAAGTTTTAGGATGTATCCGTAAAGCTGATGAAGAATTTAATTTAATTCAAGATGGCGATAAAATATGTGTGGGCGTTTCTGGTGGTAAAGATTCGACATTACTTTTATATTGTTTATCTTTATATAAGAAATTTTCAACTGTAAAATTTGATGTAATTGGCGTTCACATCGAAATGGGTTTTCCTAATATGGATTTTAGTGAAGTTGATGCTTTTTGTAAAAAAAATGATATTGAATTATATCATGAACCAAGTGATGTCTATGAAATTTTAAAACTTAATAAAACACCTGATGGACGATTACAATGTTCATTATGTTCAAAATTTAAAAAAGCTTTAGTTATTGATGGGGCCAAAAAATACAATTGTAATAAAGTCGCTTTTGCTCATCATGGTGATGATGCAGTAGAAACTTTATTTATGAATATGTTTTATGGTGGTAAAATTGCGACCTTTACTCCTAAAATGTATTTATCTAGAACTGATATGAATTTTATTCGCCCTCTTGTTTATGCCTATGAATCTGATATAGTCAGTGCTGTAAAAGAAGCAAATGTTCCAGTTGTTGTATCTACATGTCCAGCTGATAAACATACCAAAAGAGAAGAATTCAAACAGCTTTTAAATGATTTATATAAAAAATATCCACAAGCAAAAAACAATCTATTAACCAGTCTATCAAACGAAGAAAATACCATGTTATGGCATAAAACACCAAGAAAAAAATAAACTAATATCCAAGGGGTATATCCCCTTTTTTTGTTAGATATTAGTTAAAGATTTTTGATATAAATTCTTAAAATTAATAGCGATTAATGAAGCGTAGATGTTTAATAATAAATTAGATGAAAAATTATATTCATCGTCTAAAAAAATATTTTTATAAACAAAAGAATAGATATCAGTTTTAATGGTAGTAATCAAATAAATCCGTGGTGGATTATTTTTATTGATAATATTTTTTCTTGGTAATATTTTTTCAAAAAATGAACCCGTCGCTGAAAAAACTATTATTAAATCTTGATCAGTAGCATTTTTTAAAATTTGATTTATTTTCTTTGGTTCCATTATTGCAAAAGCATATTTTTTAAACGTCATTAAATCATTAGCCAAAGAAATCATAATTCCTGCTGACTGTTGTAATCCCATTAAATAGACACGTTGATATTTATTTATATCCTGCGTAATTTCGTTTAATAAAGTTCGATCTAAATGTTTTTTTAATAAAGTCATTTTATCAATCGATTCATCAATAAAATTAATAACATCATCATCAGTAGTTTGTTTAAAAGAATATTTTTGTGATACAGTTTTCCCTGGTTTATAACTACGGATCAAGATTTTTAATGCTAAAAAATCTTCCAATCCAATCTTTCGACAAAAACGACTAATTGACGCCTTAGAAACATTACAAGCCTTAGCAAGTTCAACAGTTGAAATATTATCTAGATCTTGACTATTTTTTATTATATAATCGGCAATAATATAATTTGTCGATCCGGGTTCTTCTTTTTCTATTACAGCAAAAAGTATACTAGATAAATCCATGATTTTCACCTCTTGTTTTAATCATAGCATAATTGCAAACAAAAGAAAAATCTTAGGTTACCCTAAGATTTATTTAAAATACTAGCACCACTAGTTTCAATAACTTCTTTATACCAGTCATAGCTATCCTTTTTAGTTCTTTTTAAAGTTCCGGTACCGTCATTATTACGATCAACATGAACAAAACCGTAACGCTTTCTCATTTCACCAGTTCCGGCAGAAACAATATCAATTGGACCCCAATATAAATATCCCATTACTTCAACACCATCTAAAACAGCTTCATAAACATATTTTAAATGATCTTCAATATATTTTTGGCGTTCTATATCATTTATTTGACCATTTTCATCAACTTTTTCATCTAAACCAATACCATTTTCAACAATAAATAATGGTAAATGATAACGATCATATAAAACATTTAAAACATATCGAATTCCTTTTGGATCAATTGGCCAGCACCATGGTTCAGGTGAACATCCAGTAAGATATGGATTTTCTTTACCCACTAAACCACCAGTATTACCACTTAATGAAACTTCATGATCATATGTTGCTGAACGATAATAACTAAATGAGAAGAAATCAACAGTATAATCTTTTATCAATTGTAATTCTTTTTCATCAGTGACCGGTGTACAATCATGTTCTTGCCAGATACGTTTTACATAACCTGGAATAATCCCTAAACAAAAGACATCGCCAAAGTAAAAGTTTGCTTTTCTAACTGCATCGTAAGCACCAAAAACATTATCTGGATCACAATTATATGGATATGTTGCTACAGATGAACTTGTAAGCATGCAGCCAACTTTAGCGTCAGGATCAATTTCACGACAAATCTTAACAGTCCATGCGTTAGCAACACAAATATTATAATATGCTTGCCATTTTTCTTTTTCAGTAATTGAACCAATTGGATCGTTTTTATCACTTGGATTAATATTTAAAACACCACCAGCTACCAATGGATTATTCATCATATTATTTACTTCGTTAAATGTCAACCAGTACTTAACTTTACCTTGATAACGTTTAAAAACTGTTGTTACATAACGATTCCAAAAATCAATTAATTTATGATTGCTCCAACCACCATATTCTGTTAATAAATGTAGTGGTGTTTCATAATGACTTAAAGTTATTACTGGTTCCATTTTTAGTTCAATCATTTTATCAATTAATCGATCATAAAATTCTAATCCCGCTTCATTAGGTGTTTCTTCATCACCATTAGGAAATATTCTTCCCCAAGCAATTGAAGTTCTAAAACAATTAAATCCCATTCCTGCCATTAGTTCTAAATCTTCATTATATCGATGATAAAAATCAATCGCTTCATGAGATAAATAGACTTTATTAGGATCTAATGCCATTTCCCATTTATTTGTAGTATCATTCCATTTTAACCCTGGATCCTTAGAACCAATCCCTACCATAATATCAGTTACATTTGGTTCTTTTCCATCTTCTAACCAGGCTCCCTCACATTGGTTGGCAGCAACTGCTCCACCCCATAAAAAATCTTTTGAAAATTGTTTCATTATTTTTGCCTCCTATATACTAATAAGATATCAGAATTATATATAAGAAAGTTATTTTTTTCATATTTTGTTCACTTGTTTCACAAAATGAAAAAATCATGGTTTCCCATGATTTTATAAATGTTTAATTACAAAATAATTCTTTTTACCACGACGAATTACAGTTGCTTCATTGCCAAAAGCATTAGCTTTACTTACTACAAAGTCAACATCTTTAATTCTTTCACCATTAACTAAAATAGATCCACCATTAACAAATTCGCGAGCTTCACGTTTACTTTTAGCACCACCGCAAGTAATTAAAGCATCTAAAATATTTAAATCTTCATTCACTTCAACACTAGGTACACCTGCAAAACATTCTTTTACTTGCTCTAAAGTTAATGATTGAATTTGTCCAGAAAATAGCATTTTAGAAATATTTACAGCTTCTTCATATGCTTCTTTACCATGCAAGAAAGTAATTACTTCACGTGCTAAAGCTTGGTGTGCTTCTCTTAAATGTGGTTGTTTTTTGTTCTTTTCTTCTAATTCCATTATTTCTTCTGGAGTTAAGAAAGTTAAGAATTTTAAGTAATCAATTACTTTATCATCTTCTGAATTAATAAAGAATTGGTACATTTCATATGGTGATGTCTTTTTACGATCTAACCAGATAGCTTTACCATTAGTTTTACCAAACTTAGTTCCATCACTTTTAGTTAACAATGGCATTGTAAATCCATAAGCTTCTTTACCATCTTTTTTTCTAATCAATTCAATACCAGCAGTAATATTTCCCCATTGATCTTGACCAGCTACTTGCATAACACAATTTTTATTATTATATAACCATTCAAAATCTAAAGCTTGCATAATCATATATGAAAATTCTGTATATGTGATTCCGGCATCTAAACGACGTTTTACGATATCTTTATTCAACATATAATTTACATTGAAATATTTACCATAATCTCTTAAAAAATCAATAAAGTTGATATCTTTAGACCAGTCATAATTATTTACTACTTCAAAACCAAAAATATCTTGTGCTTGTTTCTTTAAACATTTGAAATTATGTTCAACTGTTTCTTTAGTAATCATTGGTCTTTCTGTATCTGGTTTAGGATCACCAATTAAACCAGTTGCTCCTCCAACTAATAAAATCGGATTATGCCCAGCTTCTTTTAATCTTTTAGAAATCAAAAATGATGAAAAATGACCAATATGTAAACTATCACCAGTAGGATCTGTTCCAATATAAAAAGTCATACCACCATTATTTAACTTTTCTTCTAAATCTGGTGAACTAACATCTTTAATTAGTCCACGCCAAACTAATTCATCATAAATTTTCATTAATAAAATCCTCCCTATATAAAATAAAAGAGATTTCATCCTAAAGGACGAAATCTCGCGGTACCACCTTTATTCATACATCTAGTATGCTCTTGATATTGATAACGGAATTACCCGTCTAGACTTTTCATCTAGAGACTCCAGAGTGTATTCATCAGTAGTACATCCTTGTTTCCACCAGCCACAAGGTCTCTTAAATGCCTATTTTGACTACTATTTTCCTTCAACGTCGTAATAGAATTATATGCTAAAAAAAATATTAAGTCAACCCGATTATGAAATTAAGTTTTAATATCTTTGTCATAGTTTATCTGTTCTGTGAGGTCAAAAATATACTTATTAATTTAACTGCTTTTATATTTATGAGATTTGCATATAAATTCTAGATCCATAATCACCTGGTCGCATATCTTCCTCGGTTATTGGTACTTCTGTAAAAGTGATCTTTTTTTCTTTAGTAATACCATTATTGTATTTAATTTCCATTTTAATTTGATAATTTAAAAGTTCATCTTTAATAAATCTTGTCATATTTTTTTCATTTTTATAATATGACAATTCATCTTTTCCATATGAAAAACTAGTTACTATTTGCATTTTTGATTGATTATCAAATTGTTTATCATATGGCATCATTAATTCTTTTTTGTGGTTGATCCTAATCCAGTAAATCCAGCCATACTCTTTTATTGATTCTTGGCTAAAGTTTGTTTCTGCCATTTTTTTATCATATTCAATCGACATATCAAAAGAATTATCATTATAATATTGTTCTAAATCATCTGCAAAATTATATTTTTCCTTAAACATGTTAAGATCCTTATCTCGAAACTCGTTAAATTTTTTTAAAACAGTATTACCATTGTCTTCTTCGATTAATTTATTATAATCTCCCTGGAACTCATCAAACGACTCTAAAAGATAAAAATTCAAACTATCACCATTTACAACAGAATATGTTATCTCTTTAATATTATCACCAGTAATAATTATATCAAATGGTAAATATGATTTACCATTAAATCCACTTTCATCACTGTTTATTATACTACTAACTTCCCATGATGTTCCAAACACATCTTCAGTCATATCAATTTGTACTGGTTTTTCTATATTATAATTTTGTTCATTTGCATAAACATTGGTTATAAAATAATCTGAATCAATATTAGTTGTTTCTTTTACATTTTCATCTTTTCTTAAACTAAAAATACCAATTGTTAAACAAATCACTACCGGTACAGCCAAAAATTTGTAATACCTTTTAGGATTTTTTTTGCTTTTTAAACACATATCCAATTTTTGTTCAGGAATTATAATACCATCTATAACTTTCTTTAAATCATCTTGTTTCATTTTATATCTTCCCATTCTATTTTTAATTTTTCTCGTCCTCTTTTTAATCTTTGTTTAACTGCAGCTTCTTTAATATGTAATATTTTAGCTATTTCCTTAATTTTATATCCTTGATAATAATACAGATATATAACCCCTTTATATTTAGGAGCTAATTTGAATACTAATTCTTTAAGTTGAATGTCGACATTTTCATTACAATAATATTCTTCATTAAAAGAAGTTACATTTCGATTCCAATAACTTTTTAAATTATTCTTGCATAAATTAATACTTACTCTTAATAGCCAGCGTTTAAGATGCTCTTCATCATTAAATTTCTTTTGTTTCGATAATTTTAAAAAAGTGTTTTGAACTACATCCAAGGCATCTGCTTCATTTTTCAAGTACAAAAAAGCTGTTTTATATACCATTTCCCGATACCGATAAAAAATTGATTCAAGCGCTTCATTATCCATGAATATCCTCCCTTCACCTAATAAACAATTCAAATCCTTAATTAGTGACAAATAATAAAAAAGACTTTCTTTACGAAAGCCTAATCATCTTTTGTTGAATCACGTTTAATAAACATGTGCTGTACTGCAATTTCTTTTGATTCAATTTCTTCATCTTGTAAAAACTTAGTTAAAAGTCTAACTGCTAATGCTCCCATATCATAAACTGGAACATTCATTGAAGATAGAGTTGGTTTACACATAATCGAATAACTAGTATTCAACATACCAACTACTTCCATTTCATCTGGAATTTTAATTCCATTTTCTTGAGCTGCATTAATTACAGCAACACCATCTTTGTCATAACCACAAAATACTAAATCATGTTTATGAGTTTTAAAATATTCGATAAAGTTTGGATATGTGTTTTCATAATGACCTGAACTTGTTAGAATCTGGTTTGTTGTAAATTCCTTGTTATGCTTTTTATATGTTTCTTTAATTCCTTCAATAATTTCATCACTTTTAATTAAATTTTGTTTTGGTAAAATATAAATAATATCATCTTTACCACGATTTAAATAGCGATCAACAATTTCCTCAGCT
The DNA here is from genome assembly GCF_963931465.1 of Erysipelatoclostridium sp. An173. GTDB lineage: Bacteria > Bacillota_I > Bacilli_A > Erysipelotrichales > Coprobacillaceae > Thomasclavelia > Thomasclavelia merdavium. The sequence continues at coordinate 1,532,408 of NZ_OZ007017.1, forward strand.
GCCTTTTTAACATCAATATAGATTGATCCAATATTTTCACCAGAAATCTTTTTACCAATAACTACAATTGGTAAATTGTATTTAACAATTGAATCAATAGTTTCATCAAGATTATCGTTGTTAAAAAGTATTACACCATCAACACGTGATTTTACTAATCGTTCAGTAACATCAGCAACAGTATTTTCATCACCAATATCATCTGTAGTATACATGTTAATATTGTAATCTAAATGTCTTCCGGTATCACCAATTCCACCAATCATATCTTTAACATGGGCAAACAATGATTGCGGAAAAACAATTGCAATTGTTGTTGTTTTACTCGTCGCTAAGCCTCTTGCTATATCATTTGGTTTAAAATCTAGACGTTCAATTACATCCAAGACTTTTTGCTTTGTCTTTTCTCGGACAACATTAGACCCGTTAATTACCCGAGAAACAGTCGCAAGAGAAACTCCTGCTTCTCTTGCAACATCATAAATAGTAACTTTTTTCATTAGTCTTTTAGATCTTCAATGATAACATCTAATTCATCTTCGATGTCATCAATTACACCATCAAATTCATCTACTTCGTTAAAATCCTGGTCTTGAATTTTTGTCTTGATTTCTTTTAATTTAGTAGTTACTTCATTACTTACTTTAGTAACTGATTCTTTAAAATTAGCATATTCTTCACTAGATTTAACTGAAACAGCTAATTCTTCTAATTTTGATTTTACTTCATTAATTTTTTTTCCAGCGTTTTCTTTAAACTCATCAGCATCAAATTCATCAATAGCTAATTTAATTTCATCAATTGTATTATTGATTAATTCTTGAATATCTTCTTTTGAGATATTTTGTGCTTTATCATATAAATCTTTTGATTTATCCTTAATATCTTTTCTTAATTCACTACCTTTTTTTGGAGCACATAACATTCCAATTACGGTTCCAATTCCAATTCCAGCAATTAATTTACCTAATTTCATTTTTTATTCACCTTTCTAAAACAATTTTCTAATAAATCTAATAATCATACCAAATGGGCTAAATTTTGGACGTTCAGGATCAAAGATACTTGCAATAGTTTCAACTGGTACATTCAATAAATCTAGCTTGTATGTAATATCATCCATTACTTTTTCTGCTTTATTTATCGTACTTTGCGCCATTTCAACAGTTTCACCAACTTGTTTAACTGTGGTAGCTGAACGCAATAACAAAATACCTAATGTTACTAGAGCAAATGCACCAGCCAAAATTAAGACACAATAGCATATATCGATTGCAGTCATAGCATTACCTCAACTTTCTAAAAATCATTATAACATATTTCTAAATTCTTACATAGATTTTTTTGCGGCAATAACTTTTTCTTCTAGTTTATAAATATCTTTACTAGACATAAATAAGAACACAACATTATCATATTTAGCTAATTCTTTAGCTGCTTCGTCGTCTTCACCGATTACTTTAGAACGAGGTAAGTTTTTAGCAATATCGTAAATATCAATATCGATGCCTTCCTCTTTAACCGCATTTTCAGGGAATGGACAAAAATATGGATAATCCGCTAAATCCATCGCCTGAGCAAACTCAACAGCAAATCGAGCTCCTCTTGAATAACGATCTGGCTTAAACACAGCTACGATTTTTTTACCAGGATATCTAACCCGAGTAGCTTCAATTACATATTTAATTGCTGTTGGATGATGAGCATAATCGTCAACATATATATTGTTACCAACTTCAGTAACTGTATACCGTCTTTTAGTACCTTCAAATGTAGCCATTTTTTCTTGTATATATTCACAGCTCATATTTTCTAAATATCCAAGAGTAATAATCGCTAATGAATTATATAACATATGCATTCCATAATATGGCAAATTAAAATGTCCAAATAATTCATTATGAATATATACATCAAATGACAATCCATCATGGTTTTCAATTACATTGACTGCTCTAACATCATTATTGTCATTTAAACCAAATCTCATAACTCTTTTTTTGAAATTGATTTTTTTGATATTTGGATCATCACCCCATACAATTACTGTATCTTTAACTTGATTAGCAAATTTTTCAAAAGATTCAATATATCTTTCTAGATTACCAAAATAATCAACATGATCTAATTCAATATTATTGATAATTGCATATTGTGGATAATAATGTAAAAAATGATCTTGGAATTCACAAGATTCGGCAATAAAATATTTACTATCTTTAGTTGCATAACCAGTACCATCACCAATTAAAACGGTAGTTTTCGCAAAATCTTTAAATAAATGATAAGCCATACCCGTAGTAGTTGTTTTCCCATGAGTACCAGCAATACTGATAGAAATAAAGTTTTCCATGAATTTTCCTAAAAATTCAAAATAACGATAACATTTAACATTTGGATTTGCTAGTGCTGCTTTTACTTCTTCATGGTCATCACCAAAAGCATTTCCAATTATAACTGTATAGCCATCTTTAATGTTATTTGGATCAAAAGAATAAATAGGGATATTTCTCTTTCTTAATTCATCTTCAATAAAAATATATTTATCAATATCACTACCACAAACATCATTTCCTAGTTCATGAAGGATTTCGGCTAATGGCGCCATCCCTGAACCTTTTATACCTATAAAATAATACATACTGTCACCTCACCATCTCATTTTAACACAATTTATGATAAATGTATTTAATAGTCAAGAAAAAATTATTACTTTTTAATGATAGAAAATGATTAAAAGTATTAAACTTTTAATCATTTACAACTATTAAATCCTTAGAATAACTATTTAATACTTGGCATCCATCTTTAGTAACTAAGACTAAATCTTCAACTCGAACACCAAATTTACCAGGTAAATAAACACCAGGTTCAATAGAAAAAGTCATTCCTTCTTTAACTTCTAAATCAAAATTAACTGAAACATCACCATATTCATGAACATCTCTACCAATGAAATGTCCTAAACGATGATTAAATTCTTTTCCATATCCAGCTTCACTAATAATATCACGTGCTGTTTTATCAATGTCGCAAAGTTTTACGCCAGGTTTGATCATTGCTTCAGCTGCTTCATTAGCCTTACGAACTAACTGATAAACCTTTTTAGCTTCTTCGCTAACTTCTTTGTAAAATACTGTTCTTGTCATATCTGAACAATAACCATGGTATTTACAACCCATGTCAATTATTACACTATCTCCTGGTTTTAATTGACTATCATCATTTTCATGATGAGGATTAGCACCGTTAGCCCCAAAAGCTACAATTGGCTCAAAACTATTTCCAGAAGCGCCAAGTTCTTTATAAATATCTTCTAACTGATCAGCAATTTGTTTTTCTGATAAACCAGTACCAACTAATTTGATAATTTTGTCAACTGCTTTATCATTGATTTTACTTGCTTCAATCATTAATTCTTGTTCTTCTTTATCTTTGACCATTCGAACATAATCAACACATTTAGAACCATTGACAAATTTTGTATCTGGCATCTTTTCCATTAAACTAAGTAAAAAGTGAGCACTCCAATGTTTATCGACACCAACAGTTTTAGCTCCAGCTATTTTACTTGCGATACTAGCTGTTGGATCATCGGTATCACTATGCCATGCAATTTCAATTCCTAAATCATTTTCCACAAAGAATAGTTTATTGAAAAATAAACAATGATCACCATTAGCCCCTAGCATTAAAACATACATTCTTTCTCCAGGATTATTAACATAATTAATTAAATAATCAATTGATGATGGTTCACTAATTAATAAATAATCTAGATTATTTTCTTGCATGTTTTTTACAACTTCATTAATTCTTTGCTTATTCATCTTCAATCACCGCAATCTTTAATTCGTCTAATTGTTCTTGATCAACAACACTTGGAGCCTTAGACATTGGACAAACTGCACTAGCATTTTTAGGGAAAGCAATTACTTCACGAATATTTTCACTACCAGTTAAAATCATTGCTAAACGGTCTAATCCTAAAGCAAAACCACCATGAGGAGGTGTTCCATATTGGAAGGCTTCTACAAACCATCCGAATTGACTTTCAATTCGTTCTTGAGTAAATCCTAATGCTTTAAAAGCACGTTCTTGTAAATCTTGTTCATAAATTCTTTGAGATCCACCACCTAATTCAAAACCATTTAAAACAATGTCATAAGCATCAGCTAAACAATGAGCTGGATCATTTTCAATTTTATCAATATCTTCTTCTTTAGGTCTTGTAAATGGATGATGTACTGCATAATAACGATTAGTTTCATCATCAAATTCAAACATTGGGAAATCAACTACCCATAAATATGCAAATTCATTTGGATCATATAATTTTAATTCCTTACCTAAATGATTACGTAATGCTGCAAGAGAACTACAAACAACATCATATTTTACATCACTTACAAATAACAATAAATCATCATCATTAGCAGCCATTGCTGTTAATAAACGTTCCATTTGTTCATCGTTAAAGAATTTAGCAATAGGACCTTCCCCTTTACCATTTTTAACTTTTAACCAGGCTAATCCTTTAGCTTTATATGTTTTTACAATATCTGTTAATTTATCAATAGCTTTACGAGAAAAATTATTAGCTTGACCTTTAACATTAATACCTTTTACATAACCATTAGCTTCTAACGCTGATTTAAAGACCATAAAATCAACATCTTTAACTGTTTCATTAAGATTTACTAATTCCAAACCAAAACGAATATCAGGTTTGTCGATCCCATATTTTTCCATAGCTTCATGCCAAGTCATACGAGGTAATGGCAATGAAATTTCAATTCCTTTGACATCTTTCATTACTTGAGCAATCATTTGTTCTCCTAAAGTAATGATTTCATCAGTTGTCATAAAACTCATTTCAACATCAATTTGAGTAAATTCAGGTTGACGATCAATTCGTAAATCCTCATCTCTAAAACAACGAGCAATTTGATAATATCTTTCAAATCCAGCAACCATCAATAATTGTTTAAATAATTGTGGTGATTGTGGCAAAGCATAAAATGAACCATTATGAACCCTTGAAGGAACTAAAAAGTCTCTTGCTCCCTCTGGTGTTGAACGATTTAAATATGGTGTTTCAATATCAATAAAATCATGTTCATCTAAAAAATTACGAATACTGCGTGTAATTTTATGACGAGTAATTAATTTTTCTTGCATTACTGGTCTTCTTAAATCTAAATAACGATATTGCATTCTAGCATCGTCACTAGCATCAGTTTCATCAGTTGTATAAATTGGGGTAACTTTTGCTGTATTGATAATATCAATACTAGTTACTTCAATTTCAATATCACCTGTTGGTAAATTAGGATTCTTAGAACTTCTTTCAATTACTTTTCCAACAACGTGTAAAACATATTCATTTTTTATTTCACGAGAAATTTCTTCCATTGATTCATTTAATACAATTTGGGTAATCCCATAACGATCACGTAAATCAATAAAAACTAAAGCTCCTAAATTTCTCTTTTTAGCAACCCAGCCTTTTAATTCAACTGTTTTACCAACATCACTAATTCTTAATTCACCATTATTGTGAGTTCTATTCATGACTATGTCCCTCCATATGATCTTCAATATACGCTACAATATTTTCAATTGGTACTACATCTTGTGTTTTTGAATGAGTACATTTAATATTTACAACTTCTTGTTCAACTTCTTTATCACCAATGATCATTGCAAAATGACTATTTAAACGATCAACAGTTTTAAATTGAGCCTTCAATGAGCGATCTTGATAATCCATATCAACAGTAAATCCATTAGCTCTTAACATAGTTGTAATTTGCATTGCTAAATCTTTTGCAGCTTTACCTAATGGCATAACATAAACATCTAAACCATCTTCTTCTTGTAACTGATCATCCATAGCAATTAATAATCTTTCCATACCAAAAGCAAAACCAACACCTGGAGCTTCTGGTCCACCTAATTCTTGAACTAAACCGTTATAACGACCACCACCGCCAACAGTTGAACCAGCTCCTAAACGAGGATCATCAGAAATAACTTCAAATACTGTATGACAATAATAATCTAAACCTCTAACTAAATTAGGATCAACTACATATTCAATTTCTAATTCGTCTAATAGTTGACATACTTTTTCAAAATGAGCTTTACTATGTTCATTTAAATAATCTAATGTTTTTGGTGCTGTAGCCATCGCTGGATGATTACGATCGACTTTACAGTCGAGAATTCTAAGCGGATTAGCTTCATAACGATTTTTACAATCACTACATAATTCATCTAAATATGGCGCAAAGTGAGCTTTTAACGCTTCACGATAAGTATCACGACTTTCATTATCACCTAATGTATTAATATGTAGTTTAACACCCTTTAACCCTAAAGCTTTAACTAAAGTTACAGCCATTGTCATACATTCAACATCTAAATATGGTGATTCATAACCAATCATTTCTACCCCAAATTGATGGAATTGTCTTTGACGACCATTTTGAGGTCTTTCATAACGAAACATTGGACCAATATAATATAACTTACTAATTTTATCAGGATTAGCATACATCTTATGTTCAACATATGCTCTAGCTACTCCAGCTGTTCCTTCAGGACGTAAAGTAATAGAACGCCCTTTTTTATCAGCAAAAGTATACATTTCTTTACTAACAATATCTGTTGTATCACCTACTGAACGGCAAAATAAATCAGTATGTTCAAAGATAGGGGTTCTAACTTCTTTAACATTATAATTAGCACAAATTGTTCTAATTAGCTGTTCTAATGTTTGCCATTTATTACTTTGTTCTGGCAAAATATCTACAGTTCCACGTGGCGCTTTATAATTCATCTTTTTCCCTCCTTAATAATATAAAAACGTCCTTAAAAATAAGGACGTTAACTAACGCGGTACCACCTTAATTCGTGTTTTTTGACACGCACTCTTGTCTTAACGCAACAAACGTTTACTCCTACTGTCTTTCAAAGTAACTCCTCCCAAGTGTCCCATAATCTTCTTTTAAATACTTTCACCAGCCGTATTTTCTCTACATAAAAGAATTAATTATTTAATCTTGTTCATCGGATTAAAATGATTATATATAAAATTTTAAAAAAAAGCAACCCATATTAATTTTGAGTTACTTTTTTATTTAAAATTATCAGTAAATAAATAAAAATCTCTCATTTATCAACTAATGAATAATTCTTTTTATTTCATAGATTCCCTGGATACGATCAATATTATCAATTGCTTGTTGTAATCTTGAAGCATCCTCAACAGATATTTTCAATTTTATGATTGCTTTCATATCTACAATATCAGCATTAATTTTTAAAATATTGATTTTCATTTGTCCAAGAGCCGTTACAACATCATTTAACAAGTTAGGACGATCCAACCCAACAATTTCTAAATCAGCTTGAAATCTCATAGTAGTAATTGATGCAAAATCCCAATAAACATCAATTAACCGAGCTTGAATATCCGGCTGCTGGATATTAGGACAATCTTTTCGATGAACTTTAATTCCTTGTCCTTGAGAAACAAAGCCGATAATGTCGTCACCGGGAATTGGGTTACAGCACTTAGATAATTGAATTTTAAGACCATCGATTCCTTTTACAACTACCCCAGAACTATTTCTAGCTGATTGCATCCTTTCATTAGCTTGATTATTACGTTGTAGCATTTTAGAAATACTATCAAAAAAGCCAGATTTTTTAGGAGCAACACGATCAAGAACATTCATAACCGGTAAACTTTTCTTACCAATGAAATATAAAATATCATCAAAGCTACGAGCTCCAAAAGATCCTAAAAAAGTCTTATAAGTATCACTATCCATATATTTCTTTTCATCTAAGCCTCGTTTACGAATCTCATCACGAAGAATTTTACGACCGTCTTCAATAACATCTTTTTTAGTTTCGGCTTCACGTTTAGCGATAAATTGACGAATCTTATTTCGAGCACCAGCTGTTCGTACAAATTTTAACCAGTCTTCACTTGGACCTGGTGATTGTTTATTTGTTTTAATTTCTACAACATCACCAGTTTTTAATTTTGTATCAATTGGCACCATAACATTGTTTACTAAAGCGCCAACTGCTTTATGCCCAACTTCAGTATGAATACGATAAGCAAAATCAATCGGTGTAGCCCCATTTGGCAATTCAACGATTTTTCCTTGTGGTGTTAATACATAAACATTTGCTTCAAAAATATCATGTTTTAATGAATCATAATATTCTTTAGCATCACCATCTTTAATATCATCACTTAAAGAAATAAATTCACGTAACCATTGCAGCTTTTCACCAATTTCCTGTTGTTCTCTTTTAGATGAATACCCACGGTTTTCTTTATAGCGCCAATGAGCAGCTACCCCAAGTTCTGCTAACTCATCCATTTCTTCAGTTCTAATTTGGATTTCAAAAGTATTACCATCTTCACCAATTACAGATGTATGCAATGATTGATACATATTAGGTTTAGGCATTGCAATATAATCTTTAAAACGACCTGGAATTGGACGATATTGATCATGAATCAACCCTAAAATACTATAACAGTCCATCTTATCTTTAGTAATTATTCTTAAAGCATATAAGTCATATAGTTCATCAAAACGTTTCTTTTTTACAAACATTTTTTTATAAATACTATAAATCGACTTAGCTCGTCCTAAGATTCGATATTGATAGTTATTTTCTTTCAGCATTTTTTCAACTGAAGCCATCATCTTAGCAACAGATTCTTTACGTTCTTCTTGTTTAGTTGCTAATAATTTAGATATTTCATTATAAGCAATCGGATCTAAATAATACAAACTTAAATCTTCTAATTCCGTTTTAATATCATTAATCCCTAAACGATGAGCAATCGGTGTATAAACCTCTAAGGTTTCTCGCGAAATCTTTTTTTGTTTTTTAGGTGGCATATACTGCAAAGTTCGCATATTATGCAACCGGTCTGCAAATTTAATTAAAATAACTCGAATATCTTTAGCCATCGCAATGTATATTTTACGATGATTTTCTGCATAGACATCAGCTTCATCTTTAAATGGCATTTTACCAATTTTAGTAACTCCCTCTACTAGACTAGTAATCTCTTCACCAAATTGATCAACCATTTCTTCATGGGAAACGCCACAATCTTCCATGACATCATGTAATAAACCAGCAGTTATTGTTGCCGGACCGGTTTGTAAAGTAGCCAAAATATAAGCAACCCAAATTAAATGATTAGTATATGGTTCCCCGCTTTTTCTTTTTTGTCCAGCATGTTTTTCCATAATATAATCATAAGCACGATTGATTAGAGCAATGCTGTCTTGATTTGTAATATATTTACCACATACTTCTAAAACATCATCAATTGTTACGGTATCGCCAGCTCCTTTAAACTCTGCCATATTTTCACCCCCTATTATTAAAAAAGAGAGTAACTCTCTTTTTTAATACTTTAACATTGAATAAACATTATAACCTTGAAGACGTTTACGTCCTTCTAAAGCTTCTAATTCAATAAAAAATGCAATTCCAGCTACTTTTCCACCTAATCGTTCAACTAATTTAACTGTTGCTTCAACAGTTCCTCCAGTAGCTAGTAAGTCATCAACAATAATAACATTTTGTCCAGGTAAAATACTATCAGCATGCATAAATACTTCATTAGTACCATATTCTAAATCATATTTTTCACTTATAGTTTCTCGTGGTAATTTACCTGGTTTTCTTACAGGTACAAACCCTGCATTTAACTGGTAAGCAACTGGGCATCCAAATAAAAAACCTCTTGCTTCTGGTCCAGCTACAATATCAGTTTTTACACCAAGATCATTAGCCCAAGCAACGAAACGATCAATTGCTTCTTTATAAGCATCTTTATCTTTTAATAATGGTGTAACATCTCTAAATAAAACTCCTTCTTCAGGAAAATCCTGGATATCCGCAACATATTTTGATAAATCCATCTCTATTCCTCCACAATCATATCCTATGATTAACAATTATAACATTTTTATAGTCTAATTAAAACCATTTATATCTTCGATAATTAAATTAACTGATTCGATATTATTAAAAACATTAATACTAAATTTCCCGATAACATCAATACTTTTTACATTTTTATATTTATCATATAAATCTCCGTGATTAAAAAACAATGCTTGACCTCTAGTTTTAGGTAAATCTAAATCAAATCTTATATGTTTACCATTTGAAAGAGCAGTTACTTTACTTACTGGCAAATTAGCTACAAAAAAACTCATTTCCTCATTTCCCTTACCTAAAGGTTCTAATAGCTGTAACTGTTTTACATTATTTATTTTAATTTCATTAATCTCTACAGCAATAACATCAACAGGGGGAATTTGATAGTTTGCAAGTAATTGATCAAGATATATATCTAAACGCTCTTTTAATTTTTCAACATTATCTATACTTACACTAAAACCACCAGCTAAAGCATGACCACCATAACTGTCTAAAACATCTTGAACTTGTTCAAAAATCTGATTCAAAGGAATTCCTTCAATTCCTCGAGCACTACCTTTATACATATTTTTATCACTATCAAAAGTCATGACAAAACTAGGTCGATTAAATTGATGAGTATACTTTCCAGCAACTAATCCTATTAAACCTTCATGTAATTCACTTTGATAACAATATAAATACTGGTCATTTGGTTTAAGTGTTGAAAGAACCTGCTTATATTGCTGATTAGTCATGTTTTGTCTTTTTGAATTAATTTCAACAGCTTTTTGACTTACAGCTTTCAAAATACCAATTGAAGCATCCTGGCGAAAATATTTAACTAAATGATTAGGACTAACGATTTCACTTAACCTTCCAAAAGAATTAATTTTAGGGGCAATTGTATAACCTATTTTAGTGACATCATAACCAGAACTATTACCTAACAATAATTCTAATTGGGGATATTTATTATTTTTCATAAATAATAATGCTCGTTTTACTAAAGCTCGATTTTCATCTAATAAAGGCATCATATCTGAAATTGTTGTTATGGCCGCCAAACAAAATAAATATTGATCATGTTTGTTTAATAAAGCACTAGCCAGCTTATAAGCAACAAATCCACCGGAAATTTCTTTAAAAGGATAATCTGGTGATATTTTAGTATGAATAATTGAAAAAGCATCAGGCAATTCATCATCATAATTATGATGGTCAGTAACAATGACATCAACACCTAACTCATTAGCTCGTTCTATTGCATCATAAGCTTTTATACCATTATCTACAGTAATTATCAAACTATAATTTTTACTTGCAATCTGTTCTACCCTATTTACATTTAAACCGTACCCATCTTCTTGACGATTAGGAATATGATATCCTACTTCAATACCTAGTTGTCTAAAAGCGTCAACTAAAATAGCAGTCGCTAAAATCCCATCACAATCATAATCGCCATATATACAAATTTTTTCTTGATTTTCAATTGCTTCTTGAATTCTCTCTAAAGTTATTTCAGCTTCAGAAAACAAAGAAAAATCATGATACATCAAACGATTAGATAACATTAATTCAATATCTTGTTTTGAATATTGTTTATAAGCAAATATTTTTGCAAGCAATGAATTAATCTGATATTCCTGCATATAATCTTTATAGTCCAAATCATTTATAATTCGCCAGTTCATAGAAACTCCTTTCAAATAAAAATAGTTGCAATGCAACTATTTTGAAATAAAATCCGAAAAATCATTTATACTCAAATGCGATGCTTCTTTAACTACTTGTAAACTTAAATAGTCAAAAAGCTCAGAAAAGTTTAAGTTCATAATATCATCAACAATCTCGCACATTGGAATTGAATCACGTTGTTTCCATTTGCAATCAAATAAATAATCTTTTATTTGTTGTTCAGTAATATTATGAATATCATGTTGTCTAAAATCACGGGCTTTTAATTTAATTAAAAAATTTAGGTCTCTTTTATTGAATTTAAAATCATTACCAGTTTTCACTATTAGCCCTCCGTTTCAAAAGTCACTTACATATTATATGACAAATTTCATCAGAAAGGAAGTGCTTTATGAAAAGAAAACTAATAAATTCTTTCATCATTCTTTCCGCAAGTTCTGCGATCACTAAACTATTTAGTATCCTTAATCGGATGATTTTAGCACGACAATTATCACAAGAAGCAATGGCTTTATATTTTCTAGTTATGCCTACTGTTTCTTTATGCATAACTTTAGGACAGCTAGGCATTCCTTCTGCTGTTTTTCGTCTTATTGCCAATCCTAAATACAATAATAAAAAAATAATCATTTCAGCAATAACTATTAGTCTATTTGCGGGTATCATAGTAATGAGTACCCTGTTATTTTCTAGTCAATTTATAAGTCATAATTTATTAAAAAACGATGATGCTTTTTATCCATTATTATCATTAATTTTATTTATCCCACTAGTTGGAATAAGTGGCATTATTAAAAATTATTTTCTCGCTAAACAAAATGTATTTTTAGTTGCTAAAGCGGGTTTTATTGAAGAAGCAGCACGTTTAAGTTTTAGTTATATCATGATCAAATCATTTTCTTATTTAGCTAACAATTATTTAGTAACTTTTGCAATGCTTGCTATGTCTGTTGGCGAACTGGCTTCTATTATCTATTTACTTACAAGATTAAACAAAAAACATTTAGTTATTTTAAACAAACAAGAATTAGTAGCTAATTTACAAATTAAGGATATGCTTAATATTGCGATGCCTTTAACCGGCTCTAGACTTTATCAATGTTTAATCAGTTTTTTAGAACCAATTGTCTTAGTTTATGTTTTAAGTAAAATAGGTTTAGATAAAACCACAATTCATAATCAATATGCCATAATTAGTGGTTATGTTATTTCCTTACTTGTAACACCAACATTTTTTAACGGGGTGATTTATCGTTTAATTTTACCTATTATTACTAATGATGTTGCCTATCATCAAATCAAAGCAGCTCGCTATCACCTTTTAGTTGCCTTAATAGGAAGTGTCATGATCAGTATTCCATTTACCTTGATTTTTTATTTTTTTCCGAAAAATTGTTTACAACTTCTATACAATACCACAAGTGGTGCCAATTATCTTAAATATATGGCAATTCCATTTACGATCTACTATTTAGGTACACCACTAAGTGCTCTTTTACAGGCTCTAAATAAAAATAAAGCAATGTTTATTATCAGTATTATTCAATCCACCTTACAAATAATATTAATATTTATTCTTAGTCCGTATTTAAAAGCATTTAGTATTGCCATTAGTACTTTAATAGGGATTATTTTTTCAACAATTGCTTCAATGATCATTTGTTACAAATATCTGTTTATTGAAAACAAATAAAAAAAGTCCAATCATTTTGGACTTATTTATTTTGACTATGTAACCATTTAGAAAAAAGAGCTAATCCAGCTTCAATATCTTCGCTTTTATTAGCAAAGCCAAAACGAAGATGATATTCATTACCAAAGCAGGCTCCAGGAACAAAAAATACTCCAGTATCTTTTTGTAACTTTTCACATAACTCTCTTGATGGTATTGGTAAATGATACTTTAAAAAAGCTATCGTTCCTACAGGTGGTACAACACAATCTACCAATGGTTCTTTTTCTAACCAGTCAATTAAGATTTTTCGATTTTTTTCAATAATGTTACGACTTCTTTTTAATATTGTATTATAGTTTTCTAGAACAATTGATCCTAAATAATCTGATAAATAACCAGTTGAAATGATATGATAATCACGGCGATCATTAATTAATTTAATGATTTCATGATTAGCCTTGATCCACCCTAATCTAAGTCCTGCAAATGAAGTGATTTTCGATAATGAAGATGTAGAAATTCCTAAATCATAAAGATCACTAATAGAAACTTCATCATCCTTTAATCCTTGATAAACTTCATCACAGAAAATATAAATATTTTTTTCTTTAGCAATTTCTATTAATTTCATCAAAAATTCTTTAGTATATTTAGTACTAGTAGGATTATTAGGATTGACTAAACAAATCATTTTTGTCTGCTCATTAATTGCCTCTTTAAATTCATCGATATCAGGAATCCAATTATTTTCTTCTTTTAATTCAATCAATGAAGTTGCTACTTGCAACGATTTAGGAAATGAATAGAACTGCTGATAAGTAGGAGTAACTGTTATAATATGATCACCTGGATTTAATAAACTAATTAATACTAACTCGTTTGCATTTATACACCCTTGCGTGATTGTTATATTATCAATATCTCCTGTTTTATACAATTTACAAATCTGACTTCTTAATCTTTCGCTACCAACAATTGGACCATAATCTAGTTTTGTTGTTAAAATATCATTAAGAATTTTATCACGATTACCACTTAATTCTAATAAATCATTTATGCTCATTGAAGCAACACAAGTTTCCGCTAAATTATAGCGATAATCAACTTCATGTTCTGTCATCCATAATTCAACATCAAATAAATCAATTTTCATTAGTGCATCACCTTGCTTAAAAAGTCAATAGCCCGTTTAGATTTTGGGTTAGTAAAGAACTCTTCAGCAGGTGCCTCTTCAATAATCCGACCTTCTTCTAAGAAAATTACACGATCTCCAACATTTCTAGCAAAACCCATTTCATGAGTAACGACTACCATCGTCATTCCTTCTTTAGCTAATTCTTGCATTACTTCAAGAACTTCAATAACCATTTCTGGATCCAGGGCACTAGTTGGTTCATCAAAAAGCATAACTTCAGGATTCATACATAGAGAACGAGCAATTGCTACCCTTTGTTTTTGTCCCCCTGAAAGCTTATTTGGATATTCATCTTGTTTATCTAATAATCCAACGCGGTCTAAATATTTTTGAGCAACAGCAATTGCTTCATCTTCACTGCGATTTAAAACTTTAATCTGTGCTAAAGTTAAATTTTCTAAAACCGTCTTGTGTGGGAATAAATTAAAATGCTGGAAAACAAATCCCATTTTCTTCAATAGTTGACTATAATTTTCACTATCTTCATTAAATTCCTGACCATCAATAAATATCTTTCCTTCTTCAGGCTTTTCTAAACCAATGATACATCTTAAAACAGTACTTTTACCAGATCCTGAAGGTCCAATAAGTGAAACAATTTCACCTTTTTTTATTTCTAATGAAACATCATTAACAGCAACTAAATCATTAAATTTTTTAGTTATATGTTCTACCTTAATCACTTACAGCTAACTTCCTTTCTACATATCTTCCGACATATGAAATACTAATGGTCATAATTAAATATAATACAGCCGCCATACAATATGGAGACATTACATCAAAATATTGAGTTCCAATTACTTGAGCTGATCTTAATAATTCAACAGCACCAATACAACTAATTAATGATGAGTCTTTTATTAAAGTTATGAATTCACTAATCATTGGTGGAACAATTCTTTTAAAGGCTTGTGGCAAGATAACTAACTGCATTGTTTGACGATGTGTTAATCCTAATGTTTTACAAGCTTCCCATTGCCCTTTATCAACACCATTAATTCCACTTCTAATTAATTCAGTTGAATAAGCACCACTATTAATACTCATAGCAATTACCCCAATTACATAGGTATTAATTCTTAAAACACCACCAGTAATTGCTGTATAGATTGATGGAACAACTGAAAACAGTAATAATATTTGTAATAACATCGGTGTACCACGAATAATTTCTACATAAACATTTCCAATAATTCTAAAAATACGATATTTAGAACGTTTAGCCGTAGCACCCAAAATCCCGAATATTAAACCGATAAAAAGAGAGAGAGCCGCAATAATTAGCGACACCACAGCTCCTTTTACTAAGTATAAAATATTTTCAGGGGTAAAAATTTCATTAAATGCAACAAACATCAATAATTACCTCTTTACTAATCTTCTAATTTTAATAAACCATATTCATCACATAATTGAGTATATTCATCAGATGCTAAGAATTTTTCAATACATTTATTAATTTTTTCAATTAATTCAGTATTTCCTTCTTTAGCAATAACATAGTTTTCTTCATCCATTAATGATTCATCAAGATAAACGAATTGCCCATTATTTACATAGTTTTTAGCTACTGCTAAGTCAACGATTACTGCATCATATTGATGAGATGATAAACCTGTAAACATATCTTGAACATCAGTCATACTTACAACTTCAGCCCCTTCAACTTCATTAGCAGCATCTTCTCCAGTAGATCCTGTTTGAGCAGCAATTCTTTTACCATTTAAATCACTAACTTCTTTAATATCAGTATCACTTGGCATAACAGCTACTTGAGCAGTAGCAGTATATGGATCAGACCATTCAACACGACGACTTTCATCATAAGTAAAACCAGAAATACCTAAATCAATTTGATCTCCTTGAAGTTGAGTAATAATGTTATCAAAATCCATTTGTTTGAATTCTAAATTGTATGTTACACCTTCATCTTCAGTTAAATATTGTTCAAATAATTTTACCATTTCAGCATCGAAACCAACAATATTATTATTAGTATCTAATGATTCATATGGTGGATAATCTGGTGAAACACCAATTGTTAATGTAACAGAGTCATCAGAGCTGTTATTAGAACTTTCATTATCTGAATTTCCTCCACAGCCAACCATTGTAAATACTAAAGCACCAATTAATAAACCTTTGAATAATTTTTTCATTTTCCTTCTCCTCTCTTGATAAAATAAAAAGTCTCTTAGCAACATGCTAAGAGACGAATAATTCCGCGGTACCACTCTTATTGATATAATAATATATCCACTCTTGTCTTTAAAGCAGACTTACTGACTACCCTACTATTAGTTCAAATAGTCCCCTCAAAAGTGCGGTTCATTCAATCTATTTACTAACCTTCCACCATCGTTAGCTCGCTATCAAACTCAATTAAATTACTCTCTTTTTCATCAGGTTTAACACTTAAACATTATAAAAATATTTTTTTAGATGTCAATAGTTTTTACTATTTATGATTAAGAAAATTATCTTTAATCGCCGTAATTTGATCACTAAACATCCTTAATGGCTCATTATAAGTCTCTAATTCTTCAATTACTTCATCAAGCATTTCATTAGTTTGTTGAATCTTTTTTACGTTATTATGATACAATTTTGTATTCTGACGTTTCCTTTCTTCACTTTTCAATAAGAAATAACATCCTAAAATCAATAACACAAAAATTGCTACAATCATTATTAACCATTTTAAAAATTCCATACTATCACCTATTTATAGTATACCACATTTAATCAATCCAGCCAAAATATTTACAGGCAAATTCAATACCATCTTCTTTATTTGATTTAGTAACAAAGGTAGCTGCCTTTTTTACTTCATCAATAGCATTACCCATAGCAATTGAACAAGGAGCTTGTTTCATCATAGAAATATCATTAATCCCATCGCCAAAAACAACAATATCTTGCGGATTTCCTTTTAATATATCAACCATTTTTAAAATACCTTGATATTTTTCAATCGGCTCAACTATCAGTTGATCGCCATGATAACGCATATAGCCTAATTTATGAATTGATTTTAATAAAGATTCTTGTTTAGGTGTTGCCATGATAAAAATTTTAAAAATTTGATCAACTTGATGAAAATCCAATGTTTCATCGATTATTAAATCACCTGGTAAATGATACCCATTTATCCAGTCATTACAGCTATATAATTGGGGATTGTCACCTAAAGAAACAGCAAATGGAAAATGATTTTCTAAACATTCATCAATTATCTCTAAACAAATTTTACGATTTAATGGTTCAATTCCCAATAATTTACCATTAATTACTAACCCATTGCCACCATCACAAACTAAATTATCAATCTTAGAAGTTTTACTAAATTCCATTGCCATCCAATGAGCTCGACCGGTTGCAATAGCGACAAAATGACCATTAGCTCTTAATTTATCTAATGTTTTAAAAGTTGATGGTAAAACAATTCCACCAGGATTATCATTCGTTAATGTTCCATCAATATCAAAAAAGAAAAACTTTTTCATAAACTCACCACCTTATAAAGTTATTATAATGTATTAATTAAAAATGACAACTAAGAAAATTATTTATCCAGTAAATATATTGCAAATTCAATCGCTAAATCAACAATAGTATTTTTTTGATCAATTTTTTCTTCGTTATCCAAACTGCGCAGTTCATAATTTTCACTACCAAGATTATCTGCACTATAAAAAAACTGTGTTATTTCATAATCTCTAAATTTGGCTAAAGCTGCTATAGCTGAACATTCCATATCAACACATATACATCCTTGCTCTTTGCGGATTTTAACTTTATTTACTGTTTCTCGATAAATAGCATCATTGCTCCAAACCTTTCCAACAGTATAATTAATCTTTTTCATCTTTAAAAATGCAAGTAAGTCATCGAATCGCTTAACATTAACAGCTATTTCATGACCAGCTTTTACATAATGATAACTAGTCCCTTCATCTCTAATTGCAATATTCGGTACAATAATTGAACAATCTTTAATATTAGCATCTAATACTCCACAAGTTCCAAAAACAACAAGTTTTTCAACCCCTAAAGCAAATAATTCTTCATATTCACAAACTAACGTAGGTGCTCCTACCTGGGCCATAATTAAACCAATTTCATAAGTACCAATTTTAAGACAGTAAAATGGTAATTTGCCATTAGCACTTTTTAAATAAGCAACAACATGATGCGGATATTTTTTTAAAGCATTTTCAATTAAATTATTAGCAAAAACACTAACTGCAATTTTAGGACAGTCAGCAATTTTTTCAACAATATCAGCAGGATTGAAAATAGCTTGAGGATTGTCATCAAAAGTATATTTATCCATTTTTTTACTCCTAAATATTATTTATTAAAATTCATTTTATACAATGTTGCATATTGTCCATTTTTAGCCATCAATTCTTCATGTGTTCCTTGTTCTACAATTCCTTCAGGTGAAAGTACACAAATTCGTTTAGCATTTTTGATTGTTGATAAACGATGAGCAATTACCAAAGTAGTTCGATTTTTAGCTAATGACTCTAAAGATTTTTGAACAATATATTCACTTTCATTATCAAGAGCACTAGTAGCTTCGTCAAAAATTAAAATAGGTGGATTTTTTAAAAATACTCGAGCTATACTTAAACGCTGTTTTTGACCACCAGATAACTTAACGCCACGTTGACCGCAATCTGTATAATAACCATCAGGTAATTCCATGATAAAATCATGAGCATTAGCTTTTTTAGCTGCTGCAATAACTTCTTCATCACTAGCATCATTACGTCCATAACGAATATTATCTAAAATTGTACCAGCAAATAAATAAACATCTTGTTGGACAATACCAATATTTTGTCGCAATGAATTTAGTTTGATATCTTTTATATTTTGATCATCGATTAAAATATTTCCAGCACTAACTTCATAAAAACGCGGTAATAAAGAACAAATAGTCGTTTTACCAGCTCCCGACATTCCTACTAAAGCCACATATTCACCAGGCTCGATTTTTAGATTTATATCCTTTAAAATATAATCACTATTTTCATTATATCGAAAATCAACATGCTGATATTCAATCTTCCCTTTGACATTTGTTAAATCTTTAGCATCTTTAGAATCTGTTATATCTGGTTCGATTTCTAAAATTTCCATAAAACGTTCAAAACCAGTAATTCCATCTTGGAACTGTTCAGTAAAGTTAATAAATTTCTTTACTGGATCGATAAGATTATTTACATAAAGTAAAAAAGCAATTAAATCAGGTGTCGTTAAAGTTTCTTTAGAAATAAAAATAGCTCCAAAGAATACTGCTACAACTGTAATCATACTAGTAAAAGCACCAAGACCTGAATGGAATCTTCCCATATAATAGTAACTATTACGTTTGCTTTTTACATAACGATTGTTTTCGTGATGAAATCGATCAATTTCATAATCTTCATTACTAAAACTTTTTACAACCCTGATTCCCGATAAATTATCTTCTAAACGCGCATTAATATCACCAACACGTTGTTTATTTTTTTTATAAGCTTTTTTCATCTTTTTATTATAATAAATAATAAAAGCTCCCATGACTGGTATAAAAGCAAAAATAATCAGTGTTAATTTTAAATTAATTGTTGCTAAAATGATAAAAGCCCCAAAAAACTTAATTAGCGATATTACAATATCTTCAGGACCATGATGATATAATTCAGTTAATGAAAATAAATCATTTGTAAGTCGAGACATCAATTGTCCGGTTTTTTGTTCATCATAAAAACTAAAAGACAATTTTTGATAATGTAAAAAAAGCTCATTTCGTAAGTCACGTTCCATCAATACACCCATTACATGGCCTTGATAAGCAATAAAATAATTACATAAATACTCAATAACAACTAGAACAACCATTATTAATCCTAATTTATAGATAATCATAATATCAAAATTAGCATCTATTAAAACCGTCCCTGTAATATATCTAGTAATCATTGGAAAAACTAAGGTTACTCCAGCACCAACGATTGCACAAAACATATCAGCCAAAAACAGTTTCCAATATGGTCGATAATACGATAAAAACTTCTTTGTCCTTGCAGACATTACCTATCCCCCCTAATACTTTATCTATAATACCATAAATAAAATTATTTTTTAACAATAAGTAATTCTCCAATAACTAATTGTTAAGATTACGTTAAGCTAATTTACATCTTCTTAATGTTTATATATTATGACATTATATAGGGGTGTGATCATATGACTTTAGCAAATATTAACTGGCCTTATATTATAGCTGGTTTAGGCTTATTCCTTTTTGGAATCCAGTATATGGGAGAAGGATTAAAAAAATATTCTGGTGATAAATTAAAAAATATAATTGATAAATACACTTCTAATCAATTTAAAAGTATTATTATTGGTGCTTTTGTCACTTGTTTAATTCAGTCAAGTTCGGGAACTACTGCTCTTACAATTGGATTAATTCGCTCAGGGTTGATGAGTTTCAAACAATCAATCGGTATTATTATGGGAGCTAACATTGGTACAATTATTACTTCTGTTTTTGTTGGTTCTAGGTTATCACAATACTCAGTTTATTTTATTATTTTTGGCGCTATCTTTTTATTATTTTCTAAAAGTAAAAAACCAGCTTATTTAGGACAAGTTGTTTTTGGATTTGGATGTTTATTTTATGGATTAGAACTAATGGGTAATAATCTAGCGAATATCTCAGAAATATCAGAATTTTCCCAGATTACTAGCTATTTAGTTAAAAATCCTTTACTAGGATTACTTGGTGGTATTATTCTTACAGCAATTGTACAATCATCCGCTGCTATTATTGCCATTATCCAGCAAATGTATGCTATTAAAGCTATTAATCTAACTATTGCTTTACCATTTTTATTTGGAAGTAATATTGGTACAACAATTACTGCAGTAATCGCTTCAATTGGCGGTAATATTTCCGCTAAAAGAGCAGCCTTTTTCCATGTTTTTTTCAACATCGTTGGTGCAATAATTTTTATGCTCTTTTTAAATCCATTTACAAGTTTAATTGAAACTATTACAGCAGCATTTAATATATCAGCTAAATTACAATTATCGTTAGCTCATGCAATTTTTAATATCATAACAACTTTGATTTTTTATCCATTTATTCCAATAATTTATAAATACATTAAAAAAATTATAAAATCACGAAATAAAGAGATTGAACCAGATTTAAGTGAATTAGACCCTAATGTAATAGGAATTTTTCCAAGTCATGCTTTAGCAATATCTAAAAATAAAACTATTGAAATGGCTAAAATTACAGCTCTTGGCGTTAAGGAAACCAAAAATTATTTTCAAACCAAAAATCCGGATATTAAAAACAAGATCTTTGAAATCGAAGATACTATTAATACTTTAGACAAGAAAATAACTGATTATCTTATACTAATTAATCAAGAAACACTAAACGATCATCAAACGATCGAATATATTGCCAATATGAAAACAATCAAGGATTTAGAACGAATTGGTGATTTATGTATTAATATGACTAATTATTATGAAGCCATTTATGATGAAAAAGAAGATTTTTCTCTTGAAGCACGAATTGATTTAGAAACAATGATGAATCTAGTTATTGATATGCTTGAACATAGTATTAAATCTTTTGAAAATCATGAATTTGATGATATCAAATATATCAACGATAAAGAATCTGACTTAGACTATTTCAATAAAAAAGCTAAACAGCGCCATATTATGCGTGTTACTAATAAAATCGAAAAATCAGCATTAGTAAATTCTACTTACGTTGATATTCTTGCAAATATTGAAAGAATTGGTGATCATTGTCAAAATATTGCACAATCATACTTATTAGATGAAGGTTTTTAGTTCTATAAAGATAAACCTGACACGGTTTATCTTTATTATTTTGTCAAGAAATGTTATCCTATTATTAGATTATTTTTAAAGGAGTATACAATGAAACTACATTTAACAAATTATGATCCTAGTGAATATTTGATTTTCCAGGATTTCTTAAACAATCTTTCAAAAAAAGGTTATAATTGTAAAAATGTTGATATTTTCACATTTTTTAAAAAAGATAATCAACAATACTATTACAAAACTGATCTTTTTGTACCAAGTAATAAAAACATTAGTCTACGCCGTTTAAAAGAACAATGGTTAAATGATTATATTGATAATGGTTATGAATATGTTGGTCGAACAAGAAAAATATATGTTTTTAGATCTAAAAAGAAAAATGATTATACTGGTACTGAAAAAGAATTGTTGACTAATTACTTTAAAAGAAACAGAACTTTTATGAACTTTGTATTCATATTTTTAGCTGTTTTATTTTCATATTTATTTATTCCTAATGTTTTTACTAATCTTAATCCTAGTGAATTTGTAAGTAATGGATCAATAATTTTACATTATGTACCATTATTACTATGTATTAGTTTATTATGTCGTTTTATGTTTCACTATTTAGCAACAGAGGTATTAAAAAGTAAGTTTAAACGAAAAATAAATATTATCAATAATAAAACTTTTGTTTTTAATAACTGGCTTTTTATTATTTCTATTGTTTTAATTGTTGTTGGTCTAGGTTTAGATTATTTTGAAAGAAAAAATGAACCTGTTAACGACGAAATTATCTCTTTAGCTGATTTAGGTTATCCTGGTGATCAAAAAACTTATGATACTTGCATCACTAGCAGCAGTTTTTTAATCGATAATTCAGTAAGTTATAGTGAAACTAATGGTGAAGAAGTTATTAAAGTTAATTATTATCAATATAGCGATAAGTCTAAAGCTACCCAAGGATTAGAAAACTATCAATCAAGCATCAATTATAGTTTTAAAAAAGAAATATCTAACGGATATCTTTTAGGTGAAGGCGAAGAAGAAATCTATAATGTTATTGCATTTGTAAAAGATAACCAGTTAATTGTTTTACAAAGTAATTTGGATTTACTTTCTAATAATCTTTATGAAACTGTTATCGAAAAAGCATAATAGTTTTGTTAATTCTATACTTATAAAAAAACAAGGCCGAATCAGCCTTGTTTTTATAGTTTTATCAACAATTTTACAATCTCATCGATTTTTTGATCAGCGTCGTGTTCATTAATTGCATTTTTTACACAATGATTTAAATGATTAGTCAACACTTCATTATTAGCATTTTTAATTAGTGATTGAATCGCTAGTAATTGATTAGCGATATCAATACAATAACGATCCTCTTCAATCATTTTGATTACTGCATCAATTTGCCCACGAGCTGTTTTTAACCTTAATAGCACTTTTTCATTAGACATTTTTAATTCCTACTACCTTATACCCTGCTTTTTCAACAGCACTTGTCAAAGTTTGATCATCTTGAATAGTTTCAACAGTAGCCATATTGTTTTCTAAATCAACAATAGCACTTGTTTCTGGTAAACCATTTAAAGCATCTGATACATGTTTTTGACAATGTTGACACATCATTCCTTCAATTTTAATTTCTTTTTTCATTTTCTTATTCTCCTTTAAATAATATGGTTTAAATCTTTTTAATCTTAATGCATTACTTACAACACAAACTGATGAAAGTGACATACATAGAGATCCAATCATAGCATCCAAACGAATTCCAAATGATAAATAGAAAACCCCTGCTGCAATCGGAATTCCAATTACGTTATAGATAAATGCCCAGAATAGATTTTCTTTAATATTTTTAATAGTTCGTTTAGAAAGCTCTAATGAAGATACAATATCACGAATATCATCTTTCATTAAAATTACATCAGCTGCATCAATAGCAATATCATTTCCTTTTCCAATAGCAACTCCAACATCACTACGAACTAAAGCGGGAGCATCATTGATTCCATCTCCTACCATTAAAACATGATTTCCATCTTCTTGCAATTTTTTAATTACATTTTCTTTATCTTGTGGTAACACTTCAGCAATAACTTCATCTAATCCTAATTTTTTATTTATTGCTTGAGCAGTACCTTTTAAATCACCAGTTAACATAACTGTTTTAATATTCATTTCTTTTAATCTTTCAATTGCCTGACGACTAGTTTCTTTGATATCATCAAAAATACTTACTAAACCAATAACCCTATCTTTTTGAGCTAAGAATACTAGTGTTTTTCCTTGATTTAAATAATCATCTACTTTTTCTTGATAATTAGATAAATCCAAGTTAGCTTCTTTGATCATTCTTAAATTACCAACCAAATATTCCTGATCATCAATTTTTCCTTGAATACCTAAACCGCTTAATGATTTAAATTCAGTTGTTTCTTTTAATTCTAATTGCATCAAGTTAGCTTTTTCAATAAACGCATTAGCTAAAACATGGCTTGATCCTTTTTCTAAAGAAGCAATTATTTTAATTACTTCACTATTGCTTAAACAATCACTATAAATATCGCTTACTTGAGCCATTCCTTTTGTCAATGTTCCAGTTTTATCAAAGACAACGACATCAACAGTATTTTCATTTTCAAGTACTTCTGCACTTTTTATTAAAATACCATTACTTGCCCCAACTCCGGTAGCTACCATAATAGCAACTGGAGTAGCTAAACCTAACGCACATGGACAAGAAATTACCAGAACGGCAATCGCACTAGTAATGGCAAAGTTTAATCCCATCCCTGCTATTAACCAGCCAACAAAAGTTATTAAAGAAATTAAAATAACTCCTGGTACAAAATATTTTACCACCTTATCAATTGTTCTAGTCATCGGTGCTTTAGAACTTGATGCTTCTTCAACAAGTTCAATAATTTTTGCTAATGTACTATCTTCAACGGTCTTAGTAACTTGATAAATAAAGGAACCTTGTAAGTTATTAGTTCCGCCAATAACTAAACTATCTACTTCTTTTTCTACTGGTAAACTTTCACCTGTAATCATCGATTCATCAACAGAACTAAAGCCTTGAACTATCTTACCATCAACAGGTATTGTTTCATTTGCTTTTACTAAAACCTGATCATTAATTTTTAACTCAGAAATCTTAACAATTTCTTCTTTACCATCAACTATTCGGCAAGCTACTTCCGGTGCTAATTCTAATAATTTACTAATTGCATCAGTTGTCTTTTTCTTTGACTTAGCTTCTAGATATTTTCCAAAACTAATTAAAGTAACAATCATCCCTGCTGATTCAAAATAAACATTATGAACTAGATGAGCTGTATCCATTGCACCAGTTAAAGCTAAAAACAATGAATAAAAACTATAAACAATCGAAGCCCCAGCTCCTAAAGCAATTAAAGAATCCATAGTTGGATCTAAATGAAATAAATTTTTAAATCCATTAATATAATAATTTCGCTTAATAATAACAATTGGTATTAAAAAAATTATTTGCAAAGCAATATTTACATAGGGATTTTCTCTAACAATACTAGGAATTGGATAATTGAACATCGAAGACATCGATACATACATCAATAATCCAAGAGCAATAAAACAATAAATCAATTGCTTTTTTAAGTCCTTAAGATCATCATTATCAATTAATGTATCATCAAAATTACTTGCCTGATACCCACCATCACTTACCGCTTTAAAAATCATTGCATCATTAACTTTAGTTTCATCAAATTCCACGGTCATAGAATTTGTAAGCAGATTAACTTCTACATTATCAACACCTGGAATTTTAGCAACACTATTATGAACATGATTTTCACATGCAGAACATGTCATACCTTTAACACTATATTTCTGTTTCATACTTCCTCCTAACCCCCCTCCATAGGGGGTACGGTTATAGTATATAACATTAATTCGTTTTTTTCAAGCAATATGAAAAAACTATTACCAAAGTAATAGTTAATAAAATTTACAGATTTCAGCTACTGTCTTTCGTTTAGGCCGAGCCGGTTCAATATCTGGCAGTCCTAAAGCAATTACTGATACGATTATTTCATTATCAGATATCTCCAATATATCTCTTATTTTTTTAGCATCACGAATTCCCATGATCAAAGTTCCTAATCCTAAATCTGTTGCTTTTAATATTAGATTTTGATTATGTAAACCTAAATCATAAATACCCCAGCCATTTTCTAATTCATTACTACTGCTGCCATCACGTCCAAATCCAGCCCGATTTTTTATAAAAGTTGTTACAATCAATACTGGTGCATCTTGGCAATTTTCTTGATTAAATGGTGGTAAACATTCTTTTTTGATTTTAGCTAATAATTCAGGTGATGTGATAACATGATATCTAGCAGTCTGACTATTTTTCCATGAGGGTGCTTCTATTCCGGCTTGAATAATTGTTTCAATAGTTTTTTTATCGATACTAGTATTTTTGTATTTACGAATACTACGACGCTTATTAATCACTTGATCTAATGTCATTGTAATTTGCCTCCTATCTTTATAATTCCTTTAATTATATTATAACAGATAAATTTATCTAAAAACTAATCTACAACCTAAAAACAGCACAAATACTGATATTTTTCAAATTAATAGACTTTGTCTATTTAAAAATTTATATCAATCTCTGTGCTGTTTATCATTAATTATAATTTACTTATTTATTATTTATTTAATTGAATCATTAAATCACAAATCTTATTTGAAAAATCAACCGGATTATCAATTGAGAAACCTTCAATTAATAAAGCTTGATCATATAAAATGCTTGCATAATCATTAATTTTTTCCGGATTATTTTCATAAACCTTTTTCATAGCATTAAAGATATCATGATTTGGATTAATTTCTAAGATTCTTCCCGCTTTAATTCCTTGTGCTTGTCCATCAGGCATTTGACTTAATACTTTTTCCATTTCAAAAGAAACACCTTCACTAGATACTAAGCATACTGGGTGAGTTTTTAAACGTGCTGAAACTTTGACATCAACAACTTTATCACCTAAAGAATCTTTAATAGCTGTTAATAAATCTTTGTTTTCTTCATTAGTTTTTTCTAATTCTTTCTTTTCTTCTTCACTTTCAATGTCTAAATCACCTTGGGCAACACTCTTGAATGGTTTTTCTTTATAATCACGCATCATTTGGAAACAGAATTCATCAACATTATCTATTAAGTATAAAACGTCGAATCCTTTATCTTTTACTACTTCAACTTGTGGTAATGTAGCAATCTTGTCTAATGTTTCACCGCTGGCAAAATAAATTTCTTTTTGATTTTCTGGCATCTTTTCAACATATTCAGCTAAAGTAATATATTTTTCTTCTTTACTAGAATAATATAGTAATAAATCTTGTAATTTTTCTTTTAACATACCATAACTGTTGTAAATACCAAATTTTAATTGTAAACCAAAGTTATCAAAGAATTCTAAATATTTATCACGATCGTTTTTCAACATATTTTCTAATTCAGATTGAATTTTCTTTTCAATCTTATCAGCAATAACTTTTAATTGACGATCATGTTGTAACATTTCTCTTGAAATGTTTAATGATAAATCTTCAGAATCAACTAACCCTTTAACAAATCTAAAATGTTCAGGTACTAATTCACTGGCTTTATCCATGATAAAGACACCTTTAGAATATAGTTGTAATCCTTTTTCATAATCATTTGAATAATAGTTCATTGGTGCTTTAGAAGGGATAAATAGTAATGCATCATATGATACCGTTCCTTCAACACGGCTATGAATTACTTTTAATGGATCATTAAAATCATTAAATTTATCTTTATAGAAATCATTATATTCTTCATCAGTGATTTCTCGTTTATTTCTTTTCCATAAAGGAACCATTGAGTTCAATGTTTTATTTTCTACTACATCTTCATATTCATCACTATCTTCTTTTTTCTTAGAAACAGTCATATCCATAACAATAGGATAATGTACATAGTCAGAATATTTTTTAACTAAGCTTTGTAAATGATATTGATCTAAATATTCATCATAATTTTCATCATCAGTATTATCTTTTAAATATAGTTTAATTGTTGTTCCATGATCACCAACATTAGTTTCAAAAATTTCATATCCGTCTGTTACTTCTGAAACCCAAGTATATCCTTGATCAGTTCCGTATTTTTTAGAAATTACTTCCACTTTTTTAGCTACCATAAAAGCTGCATAAAATCCAACCCCGAATTGACCAATAATATCAATATCATCATGTTCAACTTCGTTTTTAAAATCAAAAGAACCACTATTAGCAATTGTACCTAAATGAGTTTCTAACTCATCTTTATCCATCCCAATACCATGATCTTTGATCGTTAAAATACGATTATCTTTATCTACAGACAATTCAATTTTTAAATCTTCACGATTAATTGAAGAAATATTTTCTGTTAAAGCTTTATAGTAAAGTTTATCACTTGCATCACTAGCATTAGAAATCAACTCTCTTAAAAATATTTCTTTATGTGTATAAATAGAATTAATCATTAAATCTAATAATCTTTTTGATTCTGCTTTAAATTGTTTTTTTTCTGCCATATTTATCTACATCTCCATTCTTTAGCACTCTCTAAACTTCTGTGCTAAAGATATTCTAATACAAGGCTTTAGCACTGTCAAGTAAAAAGTGCCAAAAATAAAAATAGGCCAAATATTTTAAAGCCTATTTAAAATTACTAGATTAAACCTAATTTAATAAATTCATCATAAACACCATCATTTTCAACACTTAAACAAATCCGATCAGCTATTTTCTTTAACTCCAAACTGCCATTTTCCATAACTACACCACAGTCTACCGTTTTGATCATATCATAATCATTCATACTATCTCCAAAACCAATCGTATCTTTAATATCCATTTGTAAGTATTCAATAGCATGTTTAATTCCTGTACCTTTATTGTCAGTTTTAGAAATTATTTCACCATTTAAATTTGTATTTCCTAAATCATGTAGAATAAAAATAACATCGTCATCTAATTCTTTTTTCGCCGCTAAAAAATCATCTTTATTTCTTGCCACAAAAGATATCTTATGAACACCTAAACCATCATAACTATCCATATCGTGAGCATTAAATTTTTCATTGTGTTCAGCAATAATTCGTTCCATCTCTGAATTAGTGATATCTTCTTGATCAAGTTTAGCGAATAATTCAATCATTTTTTTTGACATATAGGTTATATTAGTACATTCATAATTATAAACAATATTATTTTCATCAAAAACTTTCGTAACTTTTTTAACTAAATCATTTGAAAAGAAACAACAATGAACGACATGACCATCAATTTCAACATAACTACCAGCACTAGTAATAATCCCATCAAAATTTACTTCTTTTAACTCCTGGTTGATCCCTGCTTTATT
The DNA here is from genome assembly GCF_963931465.1 of Erysipelatoclostridium sp. An173. Classification (GTDB taxonomy): domain Bacteria; phylum Bacillota_I; class Bacilli_A; order Erysipelotrichales; family Coprobacillaceae; genus Thomasclavelia; species Thomasclavelia merdavium. The sequence goes on from NZ_OZ007017.1 coordinate 1,562,261, forward strand.
TCTACCAGTACAAATGAAAATTTTATGACCATTTTTTCTTGCTTGATTAATAGCTTCTTTAACTTTAGGACTAATTGTTTGATGATTAGCAACAATTGTTCCATCAACATCTAAAAATACTGCTTTTTTATTCATTTCTTTAACCCCCATAGCTAATATAATAACTGTTTTTTAATTATTTTTCTATCATTAGATAATAAAAAAGTGGAAAGCTGCTACTTTCCACGATCTTGATAATATTGCTCAATTAAATTAGGATCTTCATGACAGGTGATATTGCAAGAATTACAATTACCACCACAACTAAATTTACCATTGCGTTTATTACGGTAAATAGATCGAATCGCTAACAAAACAGCTAGTAAAACTATTAAAGCAACAATTATTGTAGCTAAATTTTCAACAACCCATGTCATGATAATCACCTCTATTAATATTTTGTACTATACCATGACATTTCTTTATCAGTCAATATCTTTATATTTTTCACTACTAATATTCAACATGATATCCACTTTTTTCAATAACCTGATATAATTCTTTTTTATCTATAGGACGATCGTATGAAATGACTGCTTCTTGCAAGTCTAAATCAACTTTTGCACTTGCGCCTTCAATTGAATTAATCGCATTTGTAACTTTATTTACACAATTTTGACAGTGCATCCCCGTGATTTTTAAAGTTATTTTACCAATGATTGGAGAACTTAAAACCTTTTTATCAGGTGCTAAACTTTCATGACTACCACCACAACATGAGCCTTCACCTTTAAAATGTTTGATTGATCCTTTTAAAGCTGCACCTAATAAAATAACTACTATTATAATAATAATGATATCAACCATTACGATCCCTTCTTTCTTGAAATTTCAAATCACGCCGTTTATTCAATAACTTTTTAATTTGTTGCAAGATCAAATAAATACTCATACCAACAATATAAACGACTATGACTAATGCAAACATGATAAACATTGAATCTGTCAAATGTCCCATTATCAATTCTCCTTTTCTTGAGCCTTATTGGCAAAATAAATATCTTTTAAATTACTAAGATCGTTACAACCACTGCAGCCAGCACAAATACCGTTACATCCATTAGTATTAGCTTTCTTCTTTTTATGTTGTTGAACAATAACAAATATACAATAGCTAATTATGATTAATAAAATAAATAGATCTATCATTTTTAAAATCTCCTTTTTATATAGGAAAACTGGACACATAGTATCCAGTTTTTTAATTATGAATTTATCTGTACTGAACGTCTTGAATAAACTTTAGTATCTTTATATGGATCAGGTCTAAATAACAAGAATAATATAATCGCTAATAAAACAAAGGCAATTGCTGTCCATAATCCAAATGTTCCATAAATAATGAATGTACCAATTTGATAAATACATAAGCATACAACATATGCAAAGACGTTTTGGAAAATAATCGCAAACCAGAACCATTTTCTTGATTGCATTTGTTGAGCCATTGTTGCAATAGCTGCCAAACATGGTGAATCTAATAAGTTAAAAACTAAGAATGAAAATGCTGCTAAACTAGTTGGGAACCAGGCAGCTACACCTTGAGCAACGTTAACGGCATCTTCAACATCACCTGCAACATTAGCTAAAACTCCCATTGTTGAAACGATTGCTTCTTTTGCCGTAAATCCAGAAAGTGCTGCAGCTACTGCTTGCCAATTTCCAAATCCAAGTGGAGCAAAAATTGGAGCTACAAATCCACCGATAAGAGCTAATAAACTATCACTGCTTTCTTCAACCATGCCAAATGAACCATCAACAAAACCAAATCCACCTAAAAACCACATTACAACGCAAGCTAAGAATAAAATTGTTCCGGCTTTAATAATGAATCCTTTTAATCTTTCCCAAACATGTAATAAAACAGTTTTGGCAGAAGGAATATGGTATTGTGGTAATTCCATAACAAATGGAGCTGGCTTACCAGAGAATGGTTTAGTTTTCTTTAAAATAATTGCCGCTACTAAAACCGCAACAATTCCCATAAAATACATCAATGGTGCAATAATTGAGCTTTCAGTATATCCCGCAACTTCACCAGCGATAACACCACCCATTAGAGCAATAACAGGAAGTTTAGCACCGCAAGGAATAAATGTTGCTGTCATAATCGTTAAACGACGATCATTATCTTGTTCAATTGTTTTAGAAGCCATAATACCTGGGATTCCGCATCCTGAAGAAATCAACAGAGGAATAAAACTTTTTCCCGATAAACCAAAATGTCTAAACACACGGTCCATAACAAATGCGATACGAACCATATAACCACAATCTTCTAAGATTGATAGGAATAAAAATAAAATTGCCATCTGTGGTACAAAACCAAGAACTGCTCCTAAACCACCAATAATTCCATCTACAACCAGTCCTTGAACTACATCGCCAGTTCCAATGCTAGATAAAAATCCTCCAACTGCATCTTGAATAGCAACAACAAAGACGTCATTGGTCCAATCTGTGACATAAGTTCCAATTGTAGTAACTGAAATATAATATACAACAAACATTACCGCAATAAAGATTGGAATACCTAAAATACGGTTAGTTACGATTTTATCAATTTTATCAGAAATAGTTAATTTATTGCCACTTTTTTTAACGGTAGTAGAAATTATTTTTTGAATAAATTGATAACGTTCATCTGTAACAATACTTTCCATATCATCATCTTGTTTATTTTCAATATTTTCACGTAACTGATTAATTGCTGTTGTATCACTATGAGTAATTGATAAACTTTCAACAACTTTGCTATCATTTTCTAATAACTTAATTGCATACCATCTTTTTTTATCATCACTAATAGAAGATGGTAATCTTGTTTCAACTTCACCAATTGCTTTTTCTAATTCATTAGAAAAAATATCTTTTGGTAACGAAACTTCTTTTTTATTTGCAACTTTAACAGCTTCATCAACTAGTGCATCTAAACCAGTTTGTTTTAAGGCTGATGTTTCAATAATAGGACAATTCAATAGCATTGAAAGTCTTTTAGTATCGATTTTGATATTTCTTTTTTCTAATAAATCAGCCATATTTAACGCAATTACTACCGGAACACCGGTTTCAATTAATTGAGTTGTTAAATATAGATTTCTTTCAATATTCGTTGCATCAACTAAATCAATGATCACATCAGGATTTTCCTTTAAAATATAATCACGACTAACAACTTCTTCTAGTGTATATGGCGAAAGAGAATAAATCCCTGGTAAGTCTGTAATAATAATGTCTTCGTTTTTTCTCTTTCCTTTTAATCTTCCTTCTTTTTTCTCTACAGTAACCCCAGGCCAGTTTCCAACGTATTGATTTGCTCCAGTAAGAGCATTAAACATCGTTGTTTTACCACAATTAGGGTTACCAGCAAGAGCAATTTTAATACTCATATTTACATACCTCCCCTATTTTACTTGCACACATTGAGCATCATGTTTTCTTACTGATAATTCATATCCTCTAACAGTAATCTCAACTGGATCACCTAAAGGAGCAACTTTTCTAATGTATAGTGCAGTTCCTTTGGTAATTCCCATATCCATAATTCTACGCTTATATGCACTATCCCCATCTATTTTAGTAACAGTAACAGTACTTCCAACTTTTGCTTCACTTAAATTCATCGCAACCTCTCCTTCCTATCAAAAAATTCAAATAATACCTATACCATAATATGGCGGGCCATATCCTGGTTAATTGCAATCCTTGAATCTTTAATATTAACAATTACATTGCCACTAATTGTCGATAAAACCGTCACTTCACTGCCAGCGACAAAACCTAAATTTTCTAAAAATCGTCTTGTTTCTTCGTTTCCACCAATTTTACGAATTTTATTAACTTCACCGACATTTACCATTGTTAAAGGCATCATTCTCACTTCCTCGCTTTTCATGTTAGCTCCATCTAACTAAACTATATGTTATACTCACCTAACTTAAATGTCAATACTTTACCACGAAAAAGTTAAATAAATCTATCTATAAAAGTAAAATAAATATCCACCGGCCTAGCCGGTGGTTTTACTTATGCGGGCATAGCCCTGCTCCCAAAGCGCATGTCTGAAGACATTCCTTATGCCTTACGGCTACCGCATGCACCTTGTCGTTATTTACCCTTAAAAGGGTCTTCAAAATCCAGAGTTAGTTGTTCCCCTTCTTGATCCTCTTTCAACTGATTTGAGATATACTCCCTAATTTTTTTTGTATTTTTCCCCACTGTATCTACATAATATCCTCGGCACCAAAATTCTCTATGTCTATACTTATATCTTGCATTCGCCCATCTTTCAAATATGATTTGGCTACTTTTCCCTTTTAGAAATCCCATAAATCCTGAAATACTATATTTTGGTGGTATTTCTATCAGCATATGTACATGATCTATACATACTTCCGCTTCTATTATATTTACTCCCTTCCATTCGCATAATTGTCTTAATATCGCCCCTATTGCGACTCTTCTTTCATCATAAAATGCTTTTCTTCTATACTTTGGTGCAAATACTACATGATATTTGCATCTCCATTTTGTGTGTGATAAACTATGTAAGTCATCTGAATATTGTTTATTCATTTGTCATTCCTCCGTGTTATTTTATTTGCAGTTGGTAGCCGCAAGTATATTATAACATGGAGGTTTTTCATTATCACTCCACTAAAGCTTTTATACACCCCCAGCCTAGCTGGGGGTTTTATTGTGTTACAAAAAACTAAGAGGATTATCCTCTTAGTCTAAATCTTCACCATTAGATTCAAATGCTTTTTTAACCCATTGATATGATTTTTTAGGAATACGTTTTAAATCTCTTAAATCTTTATTAGTTCTATTTACGTAAACGAAACCATATCGTTTATCCATATTACACATACTTGCTAAAATATCAATTGGTCCCCATGTAATATAACCTAAGCATTCTACCCCTTCTTCAAAGATTGCATTTTTCATTTCTTTAATATGATCTCTATGATAATTAATACGATAATCATCTTCAATTGTTTTACCAGCTGCAAGCATAGCATCTACTTCTTCTTGAGTCATATCTTCACGCCAACCAATACCGTTTTCAAGAATGAATACTGGTAAACCACTACGATTATATAAATCGTTCATTGTCCATCTTAATCCTTGAGGATCAATTTCCCAACCCCATTCATTTGCTTCACAATGAGGATTTTTAACAACATGTTCACCAACTACTTCATGGTATGGACGTTTATAATCAAATTCACCTTCAGTAATTGTATTTGAACGATAATAACTAAATGCGATATAATCAACAGTATATTTTAATAATTCTTCATCTTCTTCTTCAAATTTAGGCATCCAACCACGATTTGTTAAGTAAGCTACCATATAATCAGGATATTTTCCTTTTGAGAATACATCAGTATGGAAACCATTCATATATTGATATGCTTGCCAAGCAAATAAATTATTTTTTGGTGTATTTGAATATGGATAGATATTAGTTACTGCACTCATACCACAGAATTTAGCATCAGGTTGCATATTTCTTAATGCTCTAACTGCTTTACAATGAGCAATAAATACATTATGGTTTACTTGATATAAATGTTTAGCTGGATCAACACCTTCAGGAATTTCTTCAGCATTTGAAACACGTAACATCATCGCATGTAAATTTTGTTCATTAAATGACATCCAGTGTTTTACACGATCACCAAATCTTTCAATACAAACTTTAGCATATCTTTCAAAACAATCAACAACATATCTTGAAGCAAAACCATTATATTCTTTAACTAAATGATAAGGCATATCAAAATGAACTAAAGTAATCATTGGTTCAATTCCTGCAGCCAATAATTTGTCAATTAACTCATTATAGAATTTTACCCCTTCTTCATTAACTGGTTCATCTAATGTTCCATTAGGGATTATTCTTGACCAGCAAATTGAAAAACGATAAAAATTAAATCCCATATCTTTCATTAAAGCAATATCTTCATCATAACGATGATATTCGTCGATAGCAACTGACCAATCTGAAAATTCTGGATTCATTGGTCTAACGTCGTATACACAAACTCCCTTGCCACCTTCATTACGAGCACCTTCAGTTTGAAAACTTGAAACTGAACCACCCCAATAAAAATTATCTGGTAATTTTCTTTCCACGTTTACTTCCTCCTTATTACCTATTATTTATTTTATAAAAAATAAAAAAAAGAGTAAACATGATTAAAACAAATTATAATAACGTTTCACAATTAGTCTATATTTATTTAATATTATGAAACTTATTTTCATTTCTATAAAATAAAAAGATTTCCAAAATGGAAATCTTATTCAAATTCATTAGTTCTTGCTACTTCTCTAATCCAAGAAGCTGATTTCTTTTCTTTACGTTTATAACCATCATCTAAGCATACGCGAACAAATCCATAACGGTTTTTAAATGCATTACACCAAGACCAGTTATCAATAGCTCCCCAATAATGATATCCTAAACAATTTGCACCATCTTCAATAGATTTTGCAATCCATTCTAAATGATCTCTTACAAATTCAATACGATAATCATCTTGGATCACACCATTTTCATCCATGAATTTTTCTTCACCTTCAACACCCATTCCATTTTCAGAAATAAAGAAAGGTAAATCAGGACATTCTTTTTTGATTTTCATACCAAAATCATAAATTCCTTTTGGATAAATTTCCCATCCACGGTGTACATTCATTTTTCTTTCTGGCCAGATATATGGTTTTGCAATACAAGGTAATCCATTTTCATCAAATTTAGAATCAGGAGCTTGTACTCTAGTAGGTTGATAATAGTTAAATCCTAACCAATCAACTTTACCTTGTGCTAAAATTGCTTCATCACCAACACGACGATTAATTTTTATTTTCCAATCATTTTCAACTGTATCTAATACATCTTCTGGTAAATGTCCATGAGCAACAACATCTAACCACCAGCGATTGTGTAATCCATCAGTCATCCTAACTGCTTCTAAATCTTCTGGAGTTGGATTTTCTTTTGTATATGGTGGAGCAAAACAGTTGATCATACCAATCTTAGCATCCGCCATTAATTTTCCTTCTTCTTTTAATTGTCTAAAATTCATAACCGCTAAACAGTGAGCTAAAGTTATATTATATTGAACATTGATTGATTGTTTAAAATCTTTTACATATGGATACCAAACCCCATGTAAAAATTGTTGTTCTGGTTCAACGATTGGTTCATTAAAAGTAAACCAGTATTTAATTTTATGACCAAATTCTTCCATTGCTTTCTTTACAAAATTTGCATAAGCTTCAACAACTTCACGATTTTGCCAACCACCACGTTTAACTAAATATTCAGGCATATCAAAATGATACATGTTCATGAAGATTTCGATACCATTTTCATGAGCACAATCAATTAATTTATGATACCAGGCAGCACCTTCTGGATTAATATTTCCATCTTGATCTAATAATCTTGTCCATTGCATTGAAGTACGGAAAGATTTGAAATTCATACTTTTTAACAATTTGATATCTTCTTCATATTTGTGATACATATCATTTCCTACATAAGAACCAACATTGTTAAAAAAGGCATTGATTTCTTGATCAGAATACATATCCCAATATGAGCGAAGTCTTCCGCCAACGTTATAACTTCCTTCAGTTTGTGGTCCAGACATTGCTGCACCAAAGAAAAAATCTTTTGGTAATTTTATTGTCATATAGTTCCTCCTTGAAATTCACCACCATTATAAAGATTTTTTTTTATTTTGCCAATATTATGGAACACTTTTCTAATTAATTTTCATTTTTTTATCCAATTAGCAATATTTTATGAAACTTATTTCCATTTTAAAATTTTCTTCTTACAAACTTCATGAAAATATTATAAAAAAATAACTTTCAATAGTTTCATTTTTAAAATATAAAACAATTCTTTTATGAAACTTTCTTTCATGATATAATTTTATCGGTGATTAAAATGAGTATAATGACACAATTAGAATTTGAACTTAATTTCTCTAACTCAGAAAAAAATATTGCAAAATATATTCTCGATAATGGTGAAAATGTTTTAAATCTTTCTATTAAAGAATTAGCAAAAGAAACATATACTTCACCAGCTACAATTGTTCGTTTATGTCAAAAATTAGGTTTAGATGGCTTCCAGGATTTTAAAATCAAATATTCAGCTGAGTTGCAATATGATAATAAAAGTCGTATCGATGTCAATTTTCCATTTACAAAAGATGATAACAGTCGCTTGATTGCTAATAATATAGCTCGCTTACATCAAGAAGCTTTACAAGATACTTTAAGTCTGATTGAATTTGATAACTTAGATAAAATAATCGCTAAAATAGAACAAGCTAAACGGATTTATCTTTTCGGCTTTGGAAACTCGTTACTAGCCGGTTTAGATTTCCAACACAAAATGATGCGCATCAATAAAATGGTTGAGATTCGTAGTAACGCTGGTGAACAGGGATTTTTATCATATACATGTACTAAACAAGACGTAGCCATTATTATTTCGTATTCTGGTGAAACTAACGAGTTAGTAAGTATTGCTAAAAATTTAAAAAGACAGCATATTCCAGTTATTGCAATCACTTCTGTTGGTGATAATCGTCTATCTAAATATAGTGATTTTATAATAAATACCGGTTCTCGAGAAAAAATTTTTTCAAAAATAGCTCCCTACGCTTCTAAAACATCAATTTCATATATATTAGATGTAATTTTTTCATGTTTATTTAAGCTGCATTATGACCAGTATATAAATGAAAAACTAAATAATGATAAAAACAGTGATCATCGTCATCCTTATAAAAGTCCTATTAATGAAAAAGAATGAATTGTTATTTTAAATTCATTCTTTTTATATTTCAATAATTTGACCATTTTGTATTCTTAGTTGAACATCACACTTTGCAGCTAAAGATGGTGAACATGTTGAAACTATTACACAACGACCTTGATGAGCTAAAGTAATTAGATCATCTAAAAATTCCTGTGAATCTTTTTCATCGAGATTACCTGTGGGTTCATCTGCCAAGATTAAATCGGTATTTTTTACTATTGCTCTTGCAAGGGCAACTCGTTGTTGTAAATTAACAGGTAAATTATCAACACTTTCAAAACATTGTTTTTTCGACAAGCCTAATTTTTCTAAGATATTTAAACAATATTTCTTTTTATTACTTACTTTTATCTTTGCAATCTTTAAAGTGGCTAATATATTTTCATAAGCATTTAAATAATATATTAAATTACTAGATTTAAAAATAATTGCTGAGTCATTTCTTCGATATTTACTTAAACCAATTTTAGTTACATCATTACCTTTATAAATAACTTTTCCATTAGCAGGTTTATCTAAACCAGCAGCTAATATTACCGTAGCAATCTTGCCACTATCATCAGAACCTACAACACCATATATTTTGCCTTTATCAAATGAATAACTTGTATTTTTTAAAGATACATATTGATTTTTATAATTTTGATATGTATAAGTAACATTTTTAAATTCTAAAACATTTTCCATATTAATACTCCCTCGTATAATATGTACGTAATCATTTAATGATTTTTATTAAATTCATTATTGATTGTACATTCTAATTTTAAGATAATAGTTTTGTTTTGAATGAAGGTTTTATTCTCACTCCCTGTGGCTACTTCATGTACGTCCACTTCACAAAGACTTAATCCTTTAATCTTGACATCACTTTATACCCGAATTAGTTTGTTGCAGCAGTGTTTCTACACTTGTCTCCGTATTTGCGAGGTTGCGTTTGTCTTGATTTAGAGGTGCAATTCAATACCGATTACATATGAAAGAAGGTCATTATTTATGGAAAACAATTATATTCTTTACGTTGGCATGGACGCCTCTAAAGGCAAAGCAGATGCTGCTATCCTCAAGGTTTGTGATCGTAGATCTGTTAAACCTAAATTCTTACGAAAAAAACTATCTTTTAAATTTGTTAAATCAGAAGTTACTTCTTTTTTAGATACTGTTAGAAGTTATTCTGATGATAATTGTACCAGTATCTGTTTTGCTTTAGAAGTTACTGGTATCTATTCTACTAATGTCTATAACTTTATTAAAGCTAATCTTAACGATAATGAAAGCATCAGATTTTTAAATACTGATTTTGTCAATCAGTGGCGTAAAGCCCATAACATTGCTAAATCAGATCCTTTAGATGCTCAAACTATTTCAACTATCATTGGGACCGATTCTGATGTTCAGTATGTCAATGACAATGTTTTTGAAAACAAAAACGGATATCAAGACTTGAAAGCTTTAATACACAGACATTATCAGATCAAAAAAATCTATTCTCAAGAAATCAACCGTCTCATCGCACAATGTGATTGTTTATTTCCTGAACTTCAATATGTTTTCGAACCTAAATCAGCTGCTTTTATCGCTGTCTTATCTTCATATCCTACAACACATGATATCATAAATGCTTCTAAATTTGAAGTGTTCAATGTCGTTTATGAAGCTACGAAACATCGTTGTTCGATGGATAAGATTGATAAGCTCTTTGATTTATGCCGGGATACTCTGGTTCCTGATGATATTTCTTCTTACGGTAGAAACATCATCCTTGACCTTGTTGAAAACATTAAAAACATAAAAGGTCAACTTAAAGCAATTCAAAGATATATCGAAGATGTCGTGTCTTTAAATCCGGCTTATAAACTGCTTCTTACAATGACAGGATGCGGTCCTATAACTGCCGCAACTGTGATTGCTGAAACTGGTGATATAAGCAGATTTAAAAATGCAGACTGTTTTGTTTCTTATTCAGGATCAAGTCCTTTTTATCAAGATATCACCTGGTGAAATCTTACCAACATAAATTGCCGATATGATCATTGATAATAAACAAATTATTCCTGTTGATATTATTAAAATAGTTATTGAATTTATATCTAGTGAAACATTAAAAGCAAGACCATCTATACTTTGAAATGAACTGGTAATAATAGTATTTTTATCATATGTATCAATATTATTTTCATCGTTTTCATTAACAATATTTGGTACTACAATTATAATTTGCTCATTATTAGTAGTTGTATTTAAAGAATTTATTATTGTTTTATTTAGTATTCTTCCTGTTGATAAACATATAATCAACGCTACGACTGCTATCATGGCAATATTTAAAAATTGTTGTAAAATAATTTTTATTTTACTTTGGCCTAAAGATAAAAATATTTCGATTTCATTGTAATGCTTTTTTAATAATGATAATAATATAGTTCCTAAAATAATCGCTCCAATAATTATTATAATTATTATAAATACAGTTGCTGTAGTCTCCATTTTTTGAAAATTTGTGATATCTCGTTGATATGTAAGTAAATTGGTTTCTAGCGAAAAGTTATTAAAATCAATATTACTTTGTTTATTAGCTAAATTCATAAATTTATCAACATTTTTTAAATCATCTAAATAATAAACAGCTAAAGTTAAATCATCATTATTTGTTAGTGTTTGTCCTATTGATAAATCAGTATAAATTGTATTAAGCAAATCACTTTGTTTTGCCTGATTTAAAGTTCGATAATTTTTTATTTCATAAATACCTACTACTTTTAATTCTACTGATGTTGATTGATTATTAGATGAGTATATCGTAAATGTATCGTTAAGATTTAGGTTATTATTATTGGCTAAAGTCGTTTCAATTACACAATTATTAGTTCCAGCATCATCATTAGTTAACAGACGTCCTTCAATTAATTCATTAATATTATTAGTAAAATCATTCAAATTAGTCATTGAAGAATTAGCACTAATGATAAATCGATTATTATTTTGATTGTCATCATTTATATCAATTCTAATCGGATTTATTTGACTACTATTAGATTCAGTTGCAATATTATAATTATAATTCTTTACATATTGAAAATTACTTAATTGATTGGCCATATCAATTGTAATCTGGCTAGCAGTTTGACTATCATTATTTGGCATCAATGTAACTTCATTATTTGAATTTGCATATATCTGTTCAACCAAACTATTACTAGTTTGTCGGATTGCTAAAGCACAAATCAATAAATTCACTAATATAATTATTACCAAAAGTAATAATACAGTTTTGCCAATATTCTTTTTAAAACTTAACAAAGCATTTTTAACCATATTACATCCTCCTATCATAAATATAAGGACTAATATCGAAAATAAAATCATACAATTATGTAAAAAAATAGGAAACATCCCATTTTATAAATATTATCGAAAAAAAATAAAAGCTAGGATATTTATAGTTTTATCCTAGCTTTATTGATATCATTTTGATTAAATATCATTCTGATTTATCAACATTAATAATGTTGTTTTTTACCTGATACAACTATTTGATCATCACCTAATTGATCTTTTGCATTATCGTTATTAGTTTGTTTTTTAGGTTTCATTAAAATCACCTCATTTATATTATGGTCAATTTTAATTTTAAAATACTAATTATTTAAAAAATTATATTTTTCCAAATCATCGTGTACTCTTTTTCACCTGTATCAGTATCTGTACTTGAATTTTGAATTTTAAAATTTTCTCTTTGATAAAAATTTACAGCTTTAGTATTTTTTTGATACACATTTAATTTTAATTGTTGTTTTATTTCTTTTACATAATCTAATAACTGTTTACCAATACCTATAGACCGTTTTTGATTACAAACAAAAATTCCTGCTATATAATCATTGTTTAACCCAATAAATCCATAAATATTGTTATTTATTTCATAAACATATACTTCTGCCTGGACGATCATTTCTTTTACCAGTTTAAAACTATTATACCAATAATGTGGTGAAATAAATTGATGAGCTTCAATATTAGCAGTTAACCAGATTTCCATAACTATATCAATATCTTTTCCTTGTAGCTTTCTAATCAAAATATATTCTCCTATATGTAAATTAAAAAGGTGATAGAATCTAAGATCCTATCACGCATTTATCTTCATTATTCGTCTCCAAAACAAATACCAATTGCTTTTGCTGCTTTTACTAATTCACCATTAGGGTCAACATGTTTTTGTTTACCAAATTTAGCATCACCAATTACTTCTTCTAATGAAGTATAAGTCATTTCTTCACCTTTTAAAGTAACAACGTTACCAAATTTACCGTCTTTAATTAATTCAAGAGCTTTTACCCCAAAACGAATTGATAAAATTCGATCGTATGCTTGGATATCACCACCACGAATAATATGTCCTGGATTTACAGAACGTACTTCATGGTTTTTAATTGCTTTTTCTAAGTCATCTGCCACTTTTGCAGCTAATCCTGAATAACGTACTGGATCAGGACTATCTTCTACAATTTTACCAATTACTTTTGTTCCATCAGCGTATTTTGCCCCTTCTGCAACAGCAATTACTGTATAAGGATAACCTTCTTTATCACGTTTTTCTACGTGTTTTACAATGTTTTCAATTGTAAATGGTATTTCAGGAATCAAAATACAAGAAGCATTTCCAGCCATACCAGCATATAATGCGATCCATCCTGCATCACGTCCCATCAATTCGCAACAAATTATACGATGATGAGATTTTGCAGTCGTATTTAAACGATCAATAAATTCAGTACCTACAGATAATGCACTAATAAAACCATAAGTTAAATCAGTTGCTGGTAAATCGTTATCCATTGTTTTTGGAATTCCAATTACGTTAACACCTTTTCTTGAAAAATCACGAGCACTTGTTAAAGTACCGTCACCACCTAAAACAACTAATACATCTACTCCAGCTTTTTTTAAGTTTTCAACACCTACATCTGAAACGTCTTTTCTAACTTTTCCACCTTTACCATCATCTACTAAATAGTCGAATAAGTTATCTTTGTTTGAACTATATAAAATAGTTCCTCCTTCTTTGTAAATATTTTCAACCTTGTCTACTGTTAATTCTATGTAATCATTGTTATAAAGACCACGGTAACCATAAACATATCCAATTACTTCATAACCATATTCGTTAATTGCTGCTTTTGTTACTGCTCTAATAACAGCATTTAAACCTGGACAGTCTCCACCTCCAGATAATAATGCGATTCTTTTTATATCTGCCATATATATCCCTCCATGAGTTCTATTATAAGATTTTTCGAATTAAAACTCAACAAAAATGTTAACGTTTACAAAATTTCATTATCTTTTAAATATTTAATTAATTTATTGACCGGCAAACCAATTACTGTTTCTAAATCACCGTCTATTGTTTCAACTAATCTTTTTCCTTCACCTTGAATTGCATAAGCCCCTGCTTTTCCCTGCCATTCATTTAACGATAAATATTGTTTAATTTCTTCATCACTTAAGTCTTTAAATTTTACTTTAGTAGCGTCATGAAAAGTTGTTACTTGGTTTTGATCGATTATTGCAACAGCTGAATAAACAGTTTGAATTTTTCCAGATAAAAAACGGAGCATGTCAAAAGCTTCTTGATAATTTTTAGCCTTTCCTAGCATCTTTTCATCTAAACAAACCATTGTATCACTGCCAATAATAACGTCTTGAGGATATTTTAATGAGATTGGTAAAGCCTTTTGATAAGCTAATTTTTCTAAACGTAAAGGAAGTGTTAAAGACATATCTAACACTTCCTCTATTTCCTGATAATCAACTATAAAGTCGATATGATGTAATTCTAGCAGCTCTTTTCTTCTTGGTGAACTGCTAGCTAAAACAATCTGTCTCATTATTCAGATTTTGGTGCATCAGCTTTTGTTTCTTTTTTCAAAGGCTTTGGTAAAAGCGCCTTTCTAGAAACATTAACTTTACCTTTATCATCAACTTTAGTAACTTTAACTTTGACAATATCCCCAACTTTGATAACATCACCCATTTTTTTAGTTCTTTCATAAGCGTAATCAGAAATATGTAAGAAAGCATCAGTTCCTTCGAATAAATTAATAAACGCATAATTATCTTCAACTCTAACTGCTTTTCCATCATACACTTCGCCAACTTGAGCCTTTTTAACAATCTTTTCAATCAATGCTACTGCCTTATCAATTGCTTCCTGGTTATGATGATAAATAACAACTGTTCCATCTTGTTCAATATCAATTTTAACACCATCTGATTGATCAATAATTTCATTAATAGTTTTTCCACCTTGACCAATAACTGATTTAATTTGATCAGGATCAATTTTAATCATTTTAACTTTAGGTGCATATGGTGATAATTCGTCGCGTGGCTCACTAATAGTTGCCATCATATTAGCCATAATTTCTTTTCTAGCTTCTTTAGCTTGTGCTAAAGCTTCTTGAAGAATTTCTTTAGTAATACCATCAATTTTTATATCCATCTGTAACGCACAGATTCCTTTATCAGTTCCAGCAACTTTAAAATCCATATCTCCAAGGTGATCTTCCATTCCTTGAATATCAGTTAAAATTGTATAATCATCGCCTTTTTTTACAAGTCCCATTGCTACACCAGCAACAGGTGCTTTAATTGGTACCCCTGCTGCCATTAATGACATTGAAGAAGCACAAATTGAAGCTTGTGATGATGAACCGTTAGATTCTAACACTTCTGATACAACACGAATAGTATATGGGAATTCATCTTCGCTTGGAATTACTTGAGCTAAAGCTCTTTCACCTAAAGCTCCATGTCCAATTTCACGACGTCCAGGCGCACCCATTCTACCTGTTTCCCCAACTGAATATGGTGGGAAATTATAGTGATGCATAAAACGTTTTTGATCTTCTAACCCTAAACCATCAATTTTTTGATGTTCACCGATTGCCCCTAATGTAGTAACTGACAATACTTGAGTTTCACCACGAGTAAATAAAGCTGATCCATGAACACGTGGCAATAAATCAATTTGTGAATCTAATGGTCTAATTTCATTTAATTTACGACCATCTGGTCTAACTTTATCTTCAGTAATCAAACGACGTACTTCATCTTTTTCTAAATCATGTAAGATGATATCTACTTGTTTCATTACATTAGCTTTTACTTCATCACTTTCATATTCTTTATTATCATATTCCTCATTGACTTGTGCTATTAATTTATCAATAGCGTCATATCGTTCTAATTTACCTGGAATTGAAACAGCAGCGACCATTTCTTCTTTAGCACGCTCACTTACTTCAGCCACTAAATTTTCATCTAATTCAAATAGTGGTACATCGATTTTTTCTTTACCGCATGCTTCAATAACTTTTTCTTGGAAAGCGATTAATTCTTTAATTTTTTCATGTCCAAATAATAATGCTTCTAGCATTACTTCTTCACTGACTTCTTTAGCATCAGCTTCTACCATGTTAATAGCATCTTTAGTTCCAGCTACTTCCAAATTAATTAATGATCTTTCTAATTGTTCTGGTGAACCATTAACAATAAATTCACCATCTACTAAACCAACATTAACCCCAGCAATTGGTCCATTAAAAGGAATATCAGAAATACATAATGCTAAAGAAGCACCTAACATTGCTGTCATTTCAGGAGTAGCATCTTGATCTACTGATAAAACAGTATTAATACTTTGTACTTCATTTCTAAAACCATCAGCAAATAATGGTCTGATAGGACGATCGATCATTCGAGCAGTTAATGTTCCATGTTCACTTGGTCGCCCTTCACGTTTTAAAAATCCGCCTGGAATTTTACCAACGGAATATAATTTTTCTTCATATGTAACTGTTAATGGAAAAAAATCAACATCTTTTGGTTCTTTTCCAGCAACAACAGTTGATAAAATAACTGTATCATTATATCTAACTAATACAGCACCATTAGCCTGTTTAGCTAACTCTCCCACTTCAACACTTAGATTTTTACCATAAAAATCCATACTAAACACTTGTTTATTCATTCTTTCACCTCATCTATTATCTTAGCCATTATAACATAAAAAATTTCTTTTCAAAACAATTTCTTACCTTAACTACTGCAAAAGAGAATAAAAAGATGTTATAATAGTAATCAGAGGTGAGTTTATGAATGAAAATGAATTAAAAAGTTTAGAAGTATACAATGAAAAGTTTAAGGAGGATCCTACTTCTTTTAATGATTTCCAAGCCAATGATTATATTAAGCTGTTAAAGAAAAGTGATAATAATGAAGAAGCTATTGAAGTCGGTAAAACTTTCATGTCACAATGTCCAAATTTAAGAGGATACTTAAATCAATATGGATATGCTCTTTACAATAAGTATATTAATATTGATGATGAAAAAATCCAGGAAAATGAAAATCTATTCTTTAGTATTTTAGATGACATTTTAGCAGTATGTAAACAAGAACGTTATTCGCCAATGGAACCTGCTGTTAATAGAGCAATTAAATACTTACAAAGAGTAAAACCAAATGATCCTGATAAATTAATCGAAGTTCTTAATTTACTTGATCCAAACCTATTAGATGACAAACCTTTTACTAATGATGAAGGTAAAGAATTTGAATCTAAAAAAGAACGTTACTATCGTTTAAAAGTTAAAGCTTTATATGAAGCAAAACGTGCAAGAGAATGTGTTGAAACAGCAAATAATGCTTTAGCATTACCTATTAAATGGCATTTTAACACTTTACAATGGATCAATTATCAAAGAGCTTGTTCTTTAGTTGATTTAGAACAATATGATGAAGCTAAAAAGATTTTCTTATCTTTACATAATCATATTCGCAGTGTCAATTTCTATGAAGTTTTATATAAAACATATTCTAAAACTGGTAATATCAAAGAAGCAAATGCTTATTTACTTTATGAATTCTTTGAAAATGGATATTCTATTAATCATTTAGGAATTTATCAAAGATTAATGGAAGCTACTCAAAGAACAAATGATCCTATGTTAATAGAAATCGTTGATATTTTCTTAACTAAACTTTGTCAAGAAAATAATCGTGACTATACACCTGTTGGTGATTATGGTGATAAATATAAAGATCAAAATTCTGAATATTTATACGATGAATTATATGAAAAAGTTATGAATAATCTTGATAAATATGTTGAAAGAGTTGAAGGTACTGTTGTTCATTACAATAAAGAACGTGGTATTGGAACTATTTCTCGTCATGATCAAGATGGTATTTTCTTTAGACAAGCTGATTATGTTTACGATGAAGATGTACAACGCCGTGATAAAGTTGAATACACTCCATTAGAAACATTTGATCGTAAGAAAAATGTTGTAACTAGCAAAGCTATTTTAATTATTACTACTGAAGAGTACATTAATTTTGGTTATTAAGATAACAGTTAAAAGGCAAAGATCAATTCTTTGCCTTTTGTTTTATCCGATTTTTTTGCTACAAAAGATTCTTTTAAATATTATTCATCCCTATTTTTTAAATATGCCTGCATTGCTTTAATACTTTCATCTGAAATTACATGTTCAATCAAACAAGCATCTTTATCAGCAATTTCCTCATCAATATTTAAAACCTCTATAAATAACTTTTTAATAGTCTGATGTTTATTAGAAAAAAATTCAGCCATTTCAATCCCTTTAGGCGTCAATTTTATATCAGAATATTTCTCATAGTTAACATAGCCATTTTTAGATAAAACAACAACCGCATTATTAACACTTGGTTTAGATACCCCTAATCTTTTAGCGATATCACTAACCCGAGCCTTTTTCCCGTCTAATGAAAGCTCATAAATTAACTCTAAATAATTTTGCATCGCAATTGTCATTTCTTCCATTCAATACCACCCCTAATGGAATTATAATAGCATAAAACGGTTATTTTCTCAATACTGTGCCCATAAAGAGCAATTAGAAAAGCATAAAAATAATTGAGGTGAAATAATGAAATTTTTATTATCATTAAATCCAATTACTATTGTTTTTTTAGTAGCTACATTTAATTGGTTGATGACTTTTTTTGGAGCTTCATTGGTTTACTTTGTTAAAAGCGCTAATAAAAAATTAATTTGTGTCGCTTTAGGCAGTTCGGCTGGAATAATGATTGCTGCCTCCTTTTTTTCTTTGCTTCTTCCTGCTAAAGAGCAATTAGAAAATAGTGGCAAAATCGCGTTATTAATGATTCCTGCTGGCTTTATCTGTGGGGTCTTACTTTTAATGACCTTTGATAAACTATTACCTCATGAACATATGATGACTCATGTCCAGGAAGGTATCAATCCTAGTCGTTTTTCTAAAAATAAATTATTGATGTTAGCTATGACTTTGCATAATATACCTGAAGGGTTAGCGGTTGGCGTAGCTTTTGCTGGAGCTGCTAATGGTAATTATTTAAGCGCTATAATTTTAGCAATTGGAATTGGTATTCAAAACTTCCCTGAAGGTACTGCAATTGCTTTGCCGATGTTACAATGTGGAAAAAGTCGTTTTCAAGCCATGATGTATGGCCAATTTTCTGCTCTAGTTGAAGTCCCAGCTGCTTTAATAGGCTTTATTTTTGCTAGCATTACTAATGTTACACTACCTTTTATATTATCTTTTGCTGCTGGAGCTATGTTTTTTGTTTGTATCGAAGAACTTATTCCTGAAGCAAATGCAACTGAGGGTATTGATTTAGGGACAATAAGCTTCATGATTGGCTTTGTAATTATGATGTCTTTAGATATTTTATTATCATAATATTTAAAAGAGAAATAATTGTTATGTCTTATCATTTCGATTCTTTCTCTTTTTAAATAATTACTTATAGTTAATAAATGCTGTAAGGATTAAAAAATTTTTACATATTGACAAAAACGTTTCAATACCGTATTATTTTTTTAAACAATTATTTAGACAAAGACATTGAAGTGAACTAGTAAATATGGCTTAGACATCAGAGATATTGTGGTTGGTGAAAACAATACGTTAAGACATATTGAATTCATCATGGAGTTGGATTGCTGATATGTAGGCAGTTACCGGTTGTTGACCGTTATCACAAACAAGTTTCATACTTACTAAGGTTATTAATGCGAATTAATAGCAAATTTGGGGTGGTACCACGACTTTGTCGTCCTCTTAGGAGGACTTTTTTTGTTTAAAGAATTGAAAGAAACGAAGGGAGAGTTTTTTATGAAAAAATTATTTAGTGGTTTGTTAGCTATAGCAATGTGTGCTAGTATTACTGGCTGCGGTACTGGAGATAGTGGTGGCAGCACTGGTGAAGTAAAAGATTTATCAGAAGTAAAAATCGGAGTTGTTCAATTAATGCAACACGATGCATTGGATGCTTCTTATGAAGGGTTTAAAGACGTTTTAGTTGAAGCTGGCGTTGATGAAGACAATATCGACTACCAGGTCGCTGGGGATGCTGCAAACTGTCCAACTATCGCTGATAAATTAGTTAATGACGGCAATGATTTAATTTATGCAATAGCTACACCAGCATTACAATCAGCAGCAGCTGCAACAACTGAAATCCCAATTGTCGGTTGTGCCATTACTGATTATGAAAGTACTGACTTAGTTAAAAGCAATGATGAACCTGGTGGTAATGTTACTGGTGCTAGTGATTTAACACCTATTAATGAGCAGTTTGACCTATTAACTAAATTATTACCAGATGCAAAAAAAGTTGCTATTATGTACTGTGGTAGTGAAGACAATTCAATTGTCCAAGGTGAAATTGCTCAAGAAGCAGCAAAAGATCATAATTTAGATTATGAAGTTTATACAGTAACTGATTCAAATGATATTCAAGCTGTTACTAATCAAATTGTCAGTGATGAAAATGATGTTGTATATATTCCTACTGATAATACTTTAGCAACTTATATGAGCAGTGTTGAAGCTATCACTTCACAAGCTAAAATTCCTTGTATTGTTGGAGAAGAAGGAATGACTAACAATGGTGGTCTTGCAACATATGGTATTAATTATGAAAATTTAGGTCGCGAAGCTGGTAAACAGGCTTTAGCAATCTTAAAAGGTGAAAAAACTGCTGCAAATACACCAATTGTTCAATTAGATGCTAAAGATTGTACAATGGTAATTAATTTAAAAGTTGCTCAAAAATGTGATATTACAATTAACAAAGAAGATTATCCAGAAGCAACATTTATTGAAGAATAGGAGTTAAAAAATGGGTTTATTCTATACATTTTTAGGAGCTGTTGATTTAGGATTAATTTGGGGATTTTTAGCTCTTGGCGTATATATAACATTTCGTTTATTGGATATTGCAGATTTGACCGTTGATGGTAGTTTTACAACTGGTGGTGCTGTTTGTGCAGTTTGTGTTTTAAACGGTATTCATCCATTATTAGCATTATTAATTTCAATTCTAGCTGGTTTTTTAGCTGGAGCAATAACCGGAATTTTGCATACTAAATGTAAAATTCCAGCTATTTTAGCTGGTATCTTAACACAAATCGGTCTTTATTCGATAAACTTAAGAATTATGGGTGGCCGTGCTAATTTACCATTAACTACAGCTAATACTTTATTCGCTGATTTATCAGTTAGTTTAGATATTAATAGATATTATATCGCTTTGGTAATTTCATTAATTTTTGTAATTATATTTATTGCTTTATTATACTGGTTCTTTGGTACTGAACTTGGTTCAGCAATTAGAGCTACCGGAAACAATGAACAAATGGCAAGATCTTTAGGTATCAACACTGATACCATGAAATTACTAGGATTAACTATTAGTAATGGTTTAGTTGGATTATCTGGTGCTTTATATGCCCTTTATGGTCAAGCAACAGATGTTCGTGTTGGAACAGGAGCAATCGTTATTGCATTAGCATCAATTGTTATTGGTGAAGTAGTTATTTCTAGTAAAAAAGGCAATTTTGCTTTGAGACTAACTTCAATAATCATTGGTTCAATTATTTATCGTATTATTGTTGCTTTAGTTTTACAAATGGGATTAAATACTGATGATTTAAAACTATTAACTGCTATTTTAGTAGGTATCGCTTTAACAATACCAATTATGTTAAATAAACGAAAACAAATATCGATGTATAAAAAATTAACTGGAAAGGAGATTAATCAAGATGCTTAAATTAACAAATGTAAGTAAAACTTTTAATCTAGGAACAGTTAATGAAAAAAAAGTTTTGCATGATATTAATCTGGTTTTAAATGAAGGTGATTTTGTAACTATCATTGGTGGTAATGGTGCTGGTAAATCAACTTTATTAAATATGATTTCTGGATTATATCCTTTAGATTGCGGTATTATTACTCTTGATGGTGAAGATATTTCTTTACAACCTGAATATCAAAGAGCTAAAAAAATTGGTCGTTTATTCCAAGATCCAATGTTAGGAACAGCTGGTGACATGCAAATTTTAGAAAATCTTGCTCTTGCTAAACGTCGTGGTCAAAAACGTGGTTTAGCCTGGGGTGTAACTAAAAGTGAAAAACAGGAATATTACGAATTAGTAAAATCGTTAAATTTAGGTCTAGAAGATCGCCTAACAACAAAAATGGGACTGCTTTCTGGTGGTCAAAGACAAGCAGTAACATTATTAATGGCTACTTTACAAAAACCAAAATTATTATTATTAGATGAACATACAGCCGCTTTAGATCCTGCGACATCAGCAAAAGTATTAAAATTAACTAACGATATCATTCTTAATCAGCATCTAACAGCAATGATGGTAACCCACAATATGAAAGATGCAATTGACGTTGGTAATCGTTTAATTATGATGTATAATGGTCATATCATTTATGATGTTAGTGGTGAAGAAAAAAGAAAGCTTACTGTTGAAGACTTACTTCATAAATTTGAAGCTGCAAGCGGTGAAGAGTTTGCTAATGATAGAATGTTATTAGGATAGAACTGTTAAAATTACAGTTCTATTTTTTTATAACAAATAATTTCCCCTTTTCAGGAATACAGCAAAATACATCTTCAATTTTATCAATGCCTTGTTTTTTTAATTGGGCAAGCAGCCAGTTGGTATCTCGATTAAGTAATTTTAAATTATCATAGTCTACTACCCCATCGCAAATTAAGGCATCTGGTAATTCAACAACACATTGGTCTTTACAAATAACTGATAAAGAACCATTGGTTTCCAACAATGCAAATTCAACTTTAGAAATACTATCAATATCGTTTACTCGTAAATGATGGGTTAGATCATTTACAGTATACCTTTGTTCTTTCATCTTTTTTTGATCAAGTTTTCCCTTAAAAATAATATATGTAGGTTTTCCTTCAAAAATATCTCTAAGCCGTTTTGACTTCATCGTTATTATCGATACACAACGATCTAAAAGGATCAAGGTCATTGTTGCTATAATACCATGAATAAAAGTAAAATCACTATCTCCTAATGTATTAATCATTATTTCTGCAATAATTAAAAAAACTACAAAATCAAAAACATTTAATTGACTAAATTCTTTTTTTCCAAAGAATCTTAAAATGATCGTTAAATAGATATAAATCCCTAAACTAAATAAAAACACTTCTAAGATACTCATATTTTATCATTCCTTCAATATAATATAATAAGATAAAAAGGGAGGGAAAATATGAAATCATATTTTAAAATATATTTGAAATTTGCCTTATTTATACTTATTAGTTTTATATTCATTAGTATAATCCTTGCCGGAATAATAAGTTTTATACACATCCCTAATTTTATTTATCATCTTATTATAAATTTAATAGCCGGATTATTAATGATTGTTTGGGGTTTTTTAATTGTAAAAACTTTTAAAAAAAATGCTATCTATCACAGTCTATTATGTGGTCTTATTTTTGCCCTTGTTGCTTTAATGGTCAATATTGATGATATTAATATTTTAAATATTATTTCCAGACCATTTGTTTTAATTACAACAGTAATAATTTTAAATTACTATCAAAGAAAAATAGATAATTAGTTAAAAAAATTATTAAAAAAGTAGAAATAGATAATAAACTCAGTTATTAAATATTTCTACTTTTATTTAAAATTTAGTTTTTAAATTCAATATTTAGAATTCTTACATCATATGGTTCAGCAACCCCAACTGTAACAATTTCATTAACACCATGTCCTAAAACAGCTTTAGCTAATGGTGATTCATTAGAAATTTTACCATTTAATGGATCAGTTTCTGTATAACCAACAATTTTATAACTTTCAGGTTCCGCATCATCTTCAGATAAATCTAAAATAGTTACTGTAGTACCAGGTTTTACTACTTTTAAATCCATCTGATCTTCAGAAATAATTTCAGCATGCTGAAGCATATAATCAATTTCTTTGATTCTTGCTTCCAAATGAGCTTGTCTTTCTCTTGCTGCATCATAATCAGCATTTTCTGATAAGTCACCTTGAGATCTTGCTAATTGTAATTCTTCAATAACTTTAGGTCTTTCGACATTAATCAAGTTATTTTTTTCTTGTTCTAATTTTTCTACACCGCTTTGGGTCAACAAAACTTTTTCGCGTTCCATAATATCACCTCGTAGTCAATAATATAGCATAATTCCATATAAATATCTAGTCTAACTTATGAGACAATCGAAGAAATTTTTGTAATCAATAAGTCAACAGCTACCTGATTACTACTACCTTCAGGTATAATGATATGCGCATACTTTTTAGAAGGCTCTACAAATTGTTCATGCATTGGTCTAACTGTTTGTAGATATTGGTTACAAACTGACTCTAAACTTCTTCCTCTTTCTTGCATATCACGTTTTAAACGTCTAATAAAACGAATATCAGCATCGGTATCGACATAAATTAAAATATCACATCGTTCTCTAATCTGTACTTCATTTAATACAAATAATCCTTCTAGAATAAACACATCGCGAGGATTAATAACTTCAACTTGTAAACTGCGATTATGAACAGTAAAATCATAAATTGGTTTTTCGATACTTTGATTAGATTTCAATAAATCAAGATGCTTAACTAATAAATCCATATCAAAGGCAAGTGGATGATCATAATTAGTTTTAACCCGTTGTTCCATTGTTAAATGTGACTGATCTTTATAATAATCATCCAAACGAATTATTTTTATAGTGTGTTCATGCTTAAAATATTCATAGATTTCATTAGCAATCGAACTTTTACCAGATGCACTACCACCAGCAATACCAATTATTATCGGTTTTTTCACTTTGTTATCCTTCTTCCCATATCATCAACTTTTAATTTATAGCAAACAGGTAATTTAAGTATTTCCATTGGATGATTAGCAACACTAACTTCTTCGTTTTCTTCATTAATAATTTTTTCTACTGGCACAATTACATTTTCATGACTTGGACTGAAAAATTCAATTTGATCACCTAGTTTAAAGTAATTACGCTGTTCAATAATAGCCATTTGATTTGACTCATCATAGCCAATAACACGAGCACAAAATTCTTGTGTTGGGTGTTCATCGCGCTGATTATAAATCTGTTTATTATTATCAGCCTGATTATCAAAAAATCCAGTACATAAAGCTCGATTAGCCGCTTTTAATAATTCTTGATAATATTTATCACTCATTACAAAATTATCAGGGTCTTTACAATAATCATCTATTAACTTACGATAAGTTGAAACAACTGTTGCAATATAATGTAACGATTTCATTCGCCCTTCAATTTTAAATGAATTTACTCCTAATTCTATCAATTCTGGAATGTGATTGATCAAAGCCATATCTTTACTTGACATACTAAATGGAATCACACCATTATCATTTACTTGTTTATCTTTTATAAATAAATCATAATACCAGCGACAAGACTGCGAACAACCACCACGATTGGCATCACGTCTTGAAAAATAATTAGATAACATACAACGTCCTGAATAATGAATACACATAGCACCATGAATAAAATATTCAATATCAATATCAGTTTTATCTAAAATTGTTTTTAAATCCTGATAACATACTTCACGTCCTAAAACCACGCGATCCATCCCTAAATTTTGATAAAACTTAATTGCTTTACTATTTAACGTTGATAACTGTGTGGAAACGTGAACTTCTAAATTTAAATTTAGTTTCTTAGCAATACTCATTATATAAGGATCAGCAACAATAATTGCCTGAACTCCTATTTCATCTAATGTTTTTAAATATTGTTCAATTCCATCTAAATTATCTTGATGCAAGATAATATTACATGTTACATGAATAGCAGCATTATATTTTTTAGCAAACGTAACTGCCTCTTTAATATCTTCTAAACTAAAATTTGATGCACTAGAACGCAATGAAAACTCTTTTCCACCTACAAAAACAGCATCAGCACCGTATTTAATAGCTACTTTTAATTTCTCTAAATTTCCAGCAGGCGCTAATAATTCAGGCTTTTTTACAATTACCCTTTTACCATCAATTATCTTACTTACATTTCTCATTTTCTTCTCGCTTTCTTACATCATCAATTTTATAAACAGTATTATCAAACATAAAACTATGATAATATTCAACTTCTGGTGTTAATTTTTTTAATTGTGCCATTAAATCATGAGATACTTTTCCAAACTGTTGTTTTTGACAACTATCAATTGCATCTTGATATAAGTTTACAATTTCAACTAATTTTAAATCATCAACGTATAAAGATTCGATATATAAATAATCAAAATCACTCATACTACTCATTATATCTAAACAGCACATTTGCTGCTTAGATAAAATATGACAGCCATATTGATCTTCATATATATGACATTGATAATCTACTCCATTAGCCTTAATGGTAATTTCATCATCAATTGATACTTGATTTTCATGTCCTATTTCTTTGAAATAATTTGTTAACAGCTTACGTTTAGAATAAGCCATATATTCAACACCATGAATTTGAACTACTGTTTTGATATTTGTTTCTTGAGCAATTTTTTGTTTTTCATTTAAAGGAATTTCCCGCGCTAAAAAAGCACCATCAATACCTTGTAATCCTAAATAATTTAATGTTGCTTGATTGGTATTTAAAGTATCTGGATGATAGATCATTTTAAAATGATAATTTTGTTCTTTACAAATTTGTAAAACAGCAAAATCCTGAAATAAAATACCATCTATTTTTAATTCATTTAATTTAGCTAAATGCTTTTCTAATAAGTCTAAATTGCTTTCTTCTATCAAAGCATTGACTAATACCCAAAGTTCTTTATCACCTAATTTTTCTTTTAACTTAGCTAATTGATGATAATCTAAACTTAATGCTTGACGACATGAAAAATATTTTGTTCCAACAACAAAATATTTAACACCAATACTTAAAAAATCATATAAAAATTTATCACTATTTAATGCTAATACTAATTCCATTACTTCACCTTTTTTCTTATTACACAAATACCATCACCAACATGATAATATTCAACATCGTATTCTTCATGATCAAAAATCCATTCTTTAAAACGCTTTATTTTTTTTACCAATTGTCGTGTATTACGATTCTTTATTTTATCTATCTCAAAAACCATGCCGTGAAAATCTAAATTATCGACAACACAAACACCATTATCATTAACTAAAGGCATATATTTTTCAAAAAACTTTTGATATTGAGCTTTTGCAGCATCAATAAATAAACAATCATATTTTTTTAAAACAAGCTGATTTATATCTAATGTTAAAGCATCATCATGATGAATAATAATTTTATCATTCATCCCATAATCATTAATATTTTTTACAGCTTCTAAATAGCGTTGTTGATCTAGTTCTATTGTTTCTACTTTAAAATCATCAATATTTGTTACTAACATTAATGCTGAATAACCAATAGCACTACCTATTTCTAAACAATTGCTACAATTATATTGTTTAAATATATCGACCATAAAGGCCAATCCCGCTTTTTGCATAATCGGAATATTTTTTTCTATCGCTTCTTTTTCTAATTCTACTAACTCTTTCATCTTAATACCATTTATTTTCACTTACAACTTTTAGATGTTCATCATATGTATTGGAATAAATTACCGTACCATCTTCTAAAGCAAAGAAAAACATTGCTTCGAAATCTTGATAATTTAAACATGATTCAATAATTTGATTAGATACATTGCTAATTGGTCCAACTGGTAAACCATCATAATAATATGTATTATATTTTGAATCAACATTTAAATCTTTATAAGTAACAGCAACTGTTTTAATTTGATTAGCGTAATTTACTGTTACATCACTTTGAAGACGCATAGGTTTTTCTAATCGATTTATAAATACGCCAGCAATTTTTTCTTGATCATCTTGATTGCCAGAAGCTTCACATTGTACTATTGAAGCAAATGTTAAAAACTGATGCATAGTTACTGGATTACCATTTATTGTAAAGCTAGCAATTTTATCTTTATATTTAGATAAATTTTTATCCGTTTGATCTAACATCATTTCAGTAACATCTTCAATTGTAGTATTACTAGCAGTAATAATATATGTTTCAGGAGCAAAATAACCTTCTAATGAAAACATAACATCGGGATTTAAAATACTTTCATCTAAAAACCAGTATTTTTTTATTAATGAATTTAAATATTCACTATCAGACCATTTGGCTAAAACTTCATTACTATCAACTTCTAGAGCTTCACCAACTTGTGTAGCACAATCAGTAATTCGATAACCATCTAAAATTGTTACTCGAGCAGAAGATATATAATCTTTATCTCCTTCTAAGACCTGACATATTTTTGGTAAATCCATATTTT